>NZ_JADBGC010000026.1:0-143429 GCF_014892245.1 Microbispora sitophila
CCCGTGGACGACCCCGCCGCCAGGTCCCTAATCAGCGACGATCCGCATCAGATCTCAATGAGCGGCCAAGGCGTCCAGGGCGACGAGGCGGCCATTCCTTCGAAGCCACAACCGCAGCAGACAGACAACAGCCACACCCCGTCGCCCCGGGAATCCAGAGCGACTCACTCCAGACAAATCGATCTTAGGGAGAGACATGAACGACCTCAACGACCTGGCCCGCCGCTATGTGGCCGTGTGGAACGAGCCCGACGCCGCCGTACGCCGCGAGATGATCGCCCAGCTTTTCGCCCCCGGCGCCGCCCACTACACCCCGTCCGTGGAGGCCCACGGCCACGCGGAGCTTGAGGTGCGCATCGCCACGTCTTACGGCACGTGGGTCGCGCCGGGCGGGTACGTCTTCCGGGCCGTGGAGAACGCGGACGGGCACCACGGCGCCGTCCGCTTCAACTGGGAGATGGTGCAGACCGCCTCAGGTGAGGTGGACTCGGTCGGGTTCGACTTCCTCACGCTCGACGAGAACGGCCGGATCAGGACCGACCACCAGTTCATCGAGAGCTGACCTCACTGACCGGCCCTCGCGTACGGACCACCCCGCGACACGAGGGCCGGTCAGCGGCTCGGCTCGAGCTCTCCGGCGAGGGGCCAGAAGTGGAGTGCCGGATCCCCGGGGGCGTCGACGACTTCCCTGCCGCGAAGGACGACATGAGCTCCGGGAAGGCTCCTGTAACGGAGCATGGCATAGAGCACGTCGGCGAACGGCTGATCGCGCAGGGACGTGACGATCTCACCCGCCTCTACGCCGTCCCTCGCTCGGAGACGCCTGGCCCGATCACGAAGCATGGAGATCGTCCGGATGAAAGCAGAGGCGCGGCCTCGCACGAGATCGGCCCGGTTGAGGCCGAAAACCTCGATGGTGGCAGGCGGCTGCGGATCCTCACGAGCGAGGATCCGCTGACGGTCCAGCCGCGCGGCCACCGCCGTCTCGTCCCCCGACAACAGCACGCGCGTACGCCCCGGCTTGACGCAGCTCCCTGCCCCATATCGCCTGTGGTGAGTAGACATCAACCACCATGCCCCCTCGTGCCCGAGTTCAACGACATGGACCTGGCCTTCAAATGTCGTCCTTGGTAACGAAATCGATACCGACAGTAGCCGGAATTCGACAGTCTGGACGTGGATTTCCACAACCGGGAGAACTCCGATGACCAAGGCAGTCGTGGCCCGCACGGTGCTGGCCGAATACCGCTACACGCCCGACCGCCTCGTTCCCGTCCTCGGCGAGAAATGGCTGCCGCGCGACATCCGGTGCGTCGGCTCGGCGCGGCGGTTCGTCCGGGACGTGGCGCTCGACTGGAACGCGGCCGACAACGTCCCGGAGGTCGCCGAACTCCTGGCATCGGAACTCGTCACCAACGCGCTCACCCACGGCATCACCGGAAGCGCGGCGACGAGCACGGTCCGCGTCACCGTCAGCCGGGAGAAAGACCTGCTCGTCGTGGACGTCCACGACCTCTGCCCCGCGCTTCCCCGGCTACGTCAGGCCGGCGCGCTCGACCTGCACGGCCGCGGACTCGCGATCGTCCAGGCCTTTTCCCACCACTGGGGCTGGGCCCTCACCCCGTACGGCAAGTCCGTCTGGTTCCAGCTCGTCGCCTGGCCGTCGCCTACCCCTGCGATCGCCGTACGTGGGCAGGGTTTCCGAGGGGATCGATGACGACGCGTCCGCCGAGAGGGCTGCCCAGCTCGAACACCTGCTCCTTGAGCAGGCCGAACGCACTCTGGACGCAATCGTCGTCACGGGACCCGGTCTCCCGCAGACCGATGAGCACCACCGCCTCGGACTCGCGCCGGAGCACCTCGATCTGCGGTGCTTCACCGTCGCAGCCGGCACGCGGCCAGTCCATCAACGCGACGAGGCGGGTGCCCTCCGGATCGACGGAGATCACGCCGAGGGACCCGGAGGAGCGTAGCTCGCCCGGCCGCCAGAAGGCGTCCGGGGTGAGTGCGGGCCACGCCGCCGTGCCGCCGCCCTCGGCCAGGAACGTCCAGGTGGGCAGGCTCAGCGGGCCGCGGTCGGTGGCCCACTCCCGCTCCTCGTAGCGGCTTCCGGTTATCCGGATCGGGCGGGGTTCGCCACGAGTTCTCGCGAGACGGGCCGCCATCGCGCCGTAGGCCTCGGCGGCGGAGATCCGGGAGAGCCGTGCCTCCTGGTCGGGAAGCGCCACCATCGCGGGCCCGGGATCGTCCCCCGGCAGCCGAGCGGACAGTTCGGCGCGGTTCGCGGCCTTGGCCTCTCCCGTCAGCAGAGGGAGATCGTCCAGCAGGACGATGGGACGCGGATGGCGTCCGGCCGGAAAGGCCGCCCACTGGGCGACCGCACGCTTCAACGAGTCGTCGGTGACGGCGTTCCTGCCGGCGTGGCCACCGGCGCACGCGGTGACCGCCCACAGGGCCCCCGCTGCCAGCACGACGAGTACCCGACGCATTCCGGCCCCATCCACGGACGACGCTCACAACGCTCGTCTCGACGGTAAACGCGCCGCCCGGGCGACGCCAGGGTCGTCAGGAAGTCAGCGGGGGCGCCTTTCTGGCGGAACCGCGATAGGTCCCGGGGTCGTACCGGCGCTCGTTGTCGTCCAGCTTGGCGTTCGCCGCCTCGGCGAGGTCGACGCCCAGCGCGTCGGCCAGCCTGACCAGATACAACGTCACGTCCCCGAGCTCGGCGCGAACTCTGCGCATCGCCTCCTCGTCGAGTTCGCCCGACTCCTCGGCCGTCAGCCACTGGAACTCCGCGACCAGCTCCCCCACCTCGCCGGCGAGGGCCATGGCGAGATTCTTGGGCGTGTGGAACTTCTCCCACTCCCGCACGCGTACGAACTCACGCAGCCGGGCGGCCAGGTGCTCCAGTTCACCGCTCACGGCACCCGACCCTACTCGTGCGGCCGTACCGCGCCGTGGGTGAGGCCTTCGGCCACCAGGCTGGCCAGGTCCTCGCCGAGCACCGCCGCCTCGCGCAGGGCCGACCGGAACTCGGCCAGGCGCCGGAACGCCTCGCCGTACCTGCGTTGCTCCTCCATCGGCAGCAGCGGCAGCTCCGCACGCCGTACGTCCACCCGATAGCGCGAGGACATGGAGGTGTAGTGGCGGACGTTGACCGAAGCGCAGAGGAAACCGGCGAGGAAGTCGGGGTCGAGCACCTCGGGATCCGGCCGCAACAGGGACAGGTAGGGGCCGAGCAGGGCGTCGCCCTTCGTCAGCACCCGCGCGACCGGGGCGGTCACGACCTGCGGCACCACGACGTCACCGGGCCGCGTGAGGATCGGCCTCGCCCCGGCGTGCTCCGCGGTGCCCGTCGCGGGCCGGTCTTCGAGCACGTCCTCGACGGTGAGCACCGGCGCCCCCCGAGGGGGTACCGCCCCCGGCCGGGCCGGCGTCTGCTGCTCCAGGACGAGCATGCCGCGCCGCACCAACTCGGGCAGCGGGACCAGGGCGAGCTCGTCCGGCGGCGCCGCGGCGGACGGCAGCAGCCTGGAGACGGTCCTCAACACGTCGGCGAGCCGGGAACGGGCTCCGGCGATCCGCTCCTGTGACAGGTCGTCGGCGGCCGTGGACAGGTAGCGGGCGGGAGTGAGGTCCACGTCCTCGTCGAGCAGGTCGACGAGCGGCACCGACCTGCTGACGCCCGGTTCGTCCAGCTCGCGCCCCGCGCCGAACTCCCGCCACGCCTCGACGGTCACCCCGGCGTAGTCGTCCGGCCTGCCGGAGGTGTCGACCATCAGCACATGGCTGGGTGTGCCGCCTTCGGCGGGCTGGCGCAGGATCCACAGCGTCAGGCCGACCGCCACGTTGGGCACGGCGCCCTGCGGGAGCGCGACGACCGCGCGCAACGCGCCGCGCCGCAGCAGCTGGGACCTGATCCGCCGGCCCGATCTGCGGCTGGCGACGGCCGGGGGCATGAGAAGCACGGCCACGCCTCCCGGCGCCAGGTGGGCGAGCGCGTGCTGCACCCAGGCCAGCTCCGGCTCCACCCGTGGCGGCAGGCCGTACTCCCACCGGGGGTCGGCCGTCAGCTCCTCGTATCCCCAGTTGCGGTCGTTGAACGGCGGGTTGCACACCACCGCGTCCACCAGTTCGCCGGGGAAGGCGTCCGCACGCAGGGAGTCTCCCGGCCTGATCCGCGCGTTGTCGCAGCGCAGCGCGAGCCGTACGGCGGTGAGCCGGGCGGCCACGGGATCGACGTCCTGGCCGAGCAACCGGGCCCCGGGCGAGCGCTCGAGCGCGCGGCCGAGGATGCGGCCCGAGCCGCAGGCCGGGTCGAGCACGGAGCCGAACCCGTCGCCCACGAGGTCGAGCGTGAGCGTGACGATCTCGGCGGGGGTGGAGTAGACGCGCCGGGTGTGCACCTCGAAGTACCGCTCGCGCAGGAACTCGAAGGTGTCGCGGACGCCTCGTTCCGCGGCCAGCCGGGCGATCGAGCGGACCAGCGGCACGCGGGTCGCCGGTACGGTCTCGGGGAACGCCTCCGCGCTGACGGTCTCCGCGCACGCCGCGCGCACCCGGGCCGGAAGTTCCCGCGCCACCTCCTCGTCGGTTTCGGCCGAGAGCCTGTCCCAGTCGTCCGCCTCGTGCCGCACGTACACCAGGAAGGCCCCGAGGTCGGCGATCAGGTCGGCGAGGTCGTCGTCGTCGACGGTGGTGCGCAGGTCCTGCCAGAGCCACTCGTCCGGGGGCAGGTCCCTGCCCTCGGCGTGGCCGCGCAGCCACTCCCGGATCTCCGCGAGTGAGAACGCCGGGCTGGTGGACGTGCCTCCCACGGGCTCGGGAAAGTCGTCGTGCCTGCGCCGCCAGTTGCTGACCGCCGCACGTCCCACGCCGGCCAAGCGGGCGATGTCCGCCGCGGTGACGTGTACGTCTCGCCGCACGCCGCTCCGCCTTCCGCCAGTTCTCCGATCAGACCGGACCATATCCGATGCCCCGGACATGGGCAACGTCGCGCCAAGTACTGGTTGATTGTGTCAACACATGCTCTAATTGACGCCAGGAGTTGTCATGGAAGGGAGAAGGATCGTGAGCACCCCCATCACACGCCTCAGGTCACTGCGTCGCGGGCGCGGGATCCATCTCCTGGACATCGAGAACCTGACCGGGTCCCCCCTCCCGACCACCCACGGCGTACGGCAGGTGATGAGCGCCTACCAGCGCACGGTGCCGGTCGGGCCGCTGGACCAGTTCATCGTGGCGGTCAACCACAACGCGCTCGTCTCCGTCGGGATCGCGCTGCGCGGGGTGCAGTTGCTGGCCCGCTCGGGACCTGACGGCGCCGACCACGCCCTCGACGAAGCGGCCCGTACGGCCCGGGTGGACCTGCGGTTCGAGCGGGCGGTCATCGGGTCGGGGGACGGCTACTTCGCCGACCTGGCCCTCTGGCTGGCGGGCCGCGGCCTGCACGTCACCGTCGTCTCCCAGCGCGACCACCTGAGCTGGCGGCTCTACACCGCGGTCCCCGACACCGTCACCTTCGAGCTGCCCGTCGCCCAGGCCGCTTGAGGCCTACGCTCGCTGGAGCGGCGTGGGCAAGATGAGGGCACGATCGGCTGTTTGGTGATCGGAGCCGGGTCGGCCGGATGTGTCCTGGCCAACCGGCTGTCGGAGGATCCGTCCGTCCGCGTGCTGCTCGTCGAGGCGGGCGGCGCCGACCGCCACCCGCTCTACCAGATGCCCAAGGGATTCGGAAAGCTCTTCGACGATCCGCGGGCTCCGCCGACGCCCGGGCTCTCGCCCTCTGCCGCGAGATCAACCAGAGGGTGGTCGAGGTGATCGCCGAGGCGATCCGGCGCGGTGTGGACGCGGGCGCCCTGCGGCCCTGCGATCCGGCGGCCTTCGCGAACGTCGTCTACCACGGCGCGCACGGCACGCTTCACGAGGCGCCGGCCGGCGGCGCGCCGTACGGCCGCGACGAGGTGGTCGCGACCGTACGTCAGATCGTCGCCGACGTGCTCGCTCCGCGCCCCTGAGCTCACACCTCCAGGACGGCCAGGGAGCGGCCCGGCAGGTCGAGAACGTCGTCGGTCAGACGGGCGGACTCGTCGGAGGCGAGCAGGAGCCGCGACGCGGCCAGCCGTACGGGCACCGGGCCTTCGGCGAAGTTGGCGGCGATCCGCAGCGCGCCGCGTTCGATCACCAGGACGCGCCGCTCCTCGTCCACCTCGACCCGCACCCGGTCCAGACGGGGATCGGTGAGATCGGGACGAGACTTGCGGAGCGCGAGCAGGTCGCGATACCAGCCCAGCAGCGAGGCGTGCTCGTCCTTGGCCAACTCCTCCCAGTCGAGCTTGGAGCGCAGGAAGGTCGTCTCCTCGCCCGGCTCGGGTGCCTTCCAGTCGTAGCCGAAGCCCTCGAACTCCTTCCTGCGCCGTTCGCCCTCGCCCTCCGCCAGGTGCGGCTCGAAGTGGTCGGTGAAGAAGTAGAACGGGGTGGTCGCCCCCCACTCCTCGCCCATGAACAGCATCGGGGTGAACGGCGAGGTCAGCAGCAGCCCGGAGGCGAGACGGAGCTGCTCGGGCCGCATGCGGTCGCCCTCCGGCCGGTTGCCGATCTGGTCGTGGTTCTGCGCGCAGCAGACGAACCGGTGGCCGGGAATCCCGGCCGCCGGCCTGCCATGCGAGCGCCCCCGGAACGACGAGTAGGTGCCGTCGTGGAAATAGCCGGACGTCAGCACCTTGGCCAGGGACGACAGGGTGGCGAAGTCGCCGTAGTAGGCGTTGGTCTCCCCGGTGACGTTCGCGTGGATGGCGTGGTGGACGTCGTCGTTCCAGCTCGCGTGCATGCCGAGGCCGCCGGCCTCGCGCGGGGTGACCATGCGGGGGTCGTTGAGGTCCGACTCGGCGATGAGCGTCAGCGGGCGGCCGACCGCGGTGGACAGCGCGTCGACCTCGGCCGACAGTTCCTCGAGGAAGTGGACGGCGCGCTTGTCGTGCAGGGCGTGCACGGCGTCGAGACGCAGCCCGTCGATGTGGTAGTCGCGCAGCCACTGCAGGGCGTTCTCGATGAAGTAGCGCCGCACCTCGTCCGAGCCGGGCCCGTCCAGGTTGACCGCGTCTCCCCAGTAGGACCCCTTCGCGTCGTGGAAGTAGGGCCCGAACTTGGCGAGGTAGTTGCCCGAAGGACCGAGGTGGTTGTAGACGACGTCGAGGATCACGCCGAGACCGGCCCGGTGGCAGGCGTCCACCAGGCTCTTGAGCCCGTCCGGCCCGCCATACTCCTCGAAGACCGCGTAGAGGTCAACGCCGTCGTAGCCCCAGTTGCGCTTTCCCGGCACGGGCGGCACCGGCATGATCTCGACGAAGTCGACGCCGAGGTCGACCAGGTGCTCCAGCCGGTCGGCCACTCCGCGGAAGGTGCCCTCGGGCGAGAACGTGCCGACGTGCAGCTCGTAGATAACCCCGCCGCGCAGGTCGCGGCCGAGCCAGTCCTGGTCTCTCCAGGTGAACCTGTCGTGGTGGTAGACCCGGCTCGGGCCGTTCACCCCGTACGGCTGCCGCCGCGTCCGGGGGTCGGGGAACGGCCCGTCGCCGTCCACGAAGAAGGCGTAGTCGAGGTCGTGCTCGTCGCCGGGGGCGGTCCACCGGCCGCCCTCGCCCCGCGACATCTCGTGCCGGGCGCCCCCGTACTCGACCTGGACCCGCACCGCCTCGGGCGCCCACACCTCGAACATGCGCATCTCCCCCTATCGGACGAAGCCGTCAGCCTTCGAGAATCGCGACCGGGTACGCGGACAGCAGGTCGGCCATCCGCACCTCACCCGCGTGCTCGGCGCCGGTGAGCAAATCGCGCCAGCGCCCCGGCGGCAGCGTGATCGTCTCACTCCCCCAGCCGCCCCTGCGCTCCAGCCCGACCGGCAACCGGGTCGCGACCACGACCGCGGCCGTCCCCTGCCCGGGAACGCCCCGTGTGAACGCGACCGCGTGCTCCCCCGCCTCGATCGGCGCGTACGGGGCCTCGGGGTCGAGCCGCTGCCGCAGGCCGAGCGCGGCGGCGGTGACGCGGATCTTCTGGCCGTCCCAGCTGTCGTCGGGCTCGGCCAGCAGCCGGCGGCGCCGCTCGAAGTCCACCGGCCGCCGGTTGTCCGGGTCGACCAGCGAGAAGTCGGTGATCTCGTTGCCCTGGTAGACGTCCGGAATGCCCGGCATGAGGAGCTGGACGGCCTTCTGCCCCAGCGAGTTGACCCGGGCGTACCGGTCCACGACCTCCGTGAACGAGGCGACCGAGTAGCCGCAGGCGTCGATGGCCCGCCGGGCGAAGTCCCTGATCCCCTCCTCGTACGCAGGGTCGGGGTTCAGCCAGGAGATCGACGTCTTGGCCTCGCGCGCGGCCTTGAGCAGGTAGTCGGTGAAGCGGTCGAGGCCGATCGGCCAGGCCGCCATCAGCGACTGCCAGGCGAGGTAGTCGAGCTTGGGGTCGAACGACACGGCCGCCGTCCAGGAGTCGACGGCCATCGCCCACTCCTCGGGCATCTCCGACAGCACCGCGAGTCGGGCGCGCACGTCCTCCGACCGCTTCGTGTCGTGGGTGGACAGCGTGGTCATCGTCCGCGGCGGCAGCCCGGCGCAGAACTCGTGGAACTCGGCGGGCGACACGCCGAACCTGTCGGGCTCCCCGCCCACCTCGTTGAGGCAGGCCAGCGGATACCACCGGTAGAGCGCGGTGTCCTCCACGCCCTTGGCCATGACCGGCCCGCAGGTCTGCTGGAAGCGGGTGACCGCCTCGGGCGGGCCGTACAGGACGAGGTTGGCGGCCTTGGCAACCGCGTCGGGGTCGGTCCTGGTGGCCGCCAGCCCGGCCGCCTCCTGGATGATCGCCTCGGATTCGGCGGACGGCTGTTCGCCCGGGTTCACGTACGCCCGGTAGACGGGCATCGCGGCCAGCAGTTCCACGACGGCCTCGCGCAGTTCCGGGTCGCCGAGATCGTCGGTCAGCCGGTCGACCTCTCCGCGGAAGAACAGGTCGATGACGTACTTCTTGGAGTCGTGGCGCACGGTCTCGTAGTCGTCGCGTACGCCGGTGTGGCGGCCGAACGTCTCGATCAGCGCGTCGCGGCCGGCCGGGTCGACGAACAGCCGGGTGATCATGTTGAGCGCGTCGTATCCCGTGGTGCCGTCGCACGGCCAGTCGGCGGGCAGCCGTTCGCCGTCGATGAGGATCTTCTCCACCCACAGCGGGCCGGGCACGTGCGGACGCAGCCACCGCAGGTAGCCGCGGGGGTCGGCCAGTCCGTCCGGGTGGTCGACGCGCAGCCCGTGGATCACTCCCTCGTCGATGAGGCGGAAGGTGACGGCGTGGGTGGCCTCGAAGACCTCGGGGTCCTCCACGCGCAGGCCCATCAGCGACGACACGTCGAAGAACCGCCGGTAGCCGGGGCTCTCGCGCCAGTGAGCCAGCCGGTAGTGCTGGGCCTCCAGCAGTTCCGGCAGCGGCAGGTGCTCGGTGCCCGGCCTGATCGGGAAGGCGTGGTCGTGGTAGCGCAGCACCTGACCGTCCACGCGGAGCGCCTCGTCGGCGTCGTCGCCCAGCAGCGGCAGGGTGACCGGCCACTGGAAGTCGAACCACCGGGAGGCCGGCGACCCCGGGCCGTCCCGCAGCGCCGCCCACAGCTGGGCGTTGTCCGACTCCGGCACCGGCACGGTCATGTGGTTGGGCACGATGTCGGAGACCAGCGGCATGCCCTCGGCCGCCAGCGCCCGCAGGCCCTCCTCACCGCCGAACTCCTCGCGTACGCGGCCGTGGTCGGTCACGTCGTACCCGTGCTGGGACTCCCGGCAGGCCTGGAGGATCGGCGACAGGTAGAGGTGGCCTGCCCCCAGGTCACGGAGGTATCCGACGAGGCTCGCGGCCTGGGCGAAACCGAAGTCAGGCGTCAGCTGCACCCGATAGGTAGAAGTCACCGAACCGCCTTTCGCAGCGCGTTTCCGGAGGTCGTGTTCATAGTGCACGTCACGAGCGCGCCCCGGCCAGCACCGCGACGGCAAGGAGCGACGGACTGGAGGAGCGACGGACTGGGAACCCCTCTTGCCCGGTGCGACGCGGACTAACGCCGCATCGCACTCTATTCGGGCATCGGTGCTGGTCAGGACCCCAGCACAGGCCGGACCCGGCGCAGCACCCGCACCGACCGGCCGCTGACGGGCACGGCCTCGCCGGCCCGGCACACGCGCGACTCGCTCAGCACCGGCATCGCCGTGTCCAGCTCGGTCGCCCACAGCTCGCCGTAGTCGTCGGGGATCGTGAACTTGATGACCTCGTGGTGGGCGTTGAACAGCAGCAGGAACGAGTCGTCGCGGATCCGGCGGCCGCGCCGGTCGGGCTCGGTGATGGCGTCGCCGTTCAGGAACACCGCCAGCGCCTTGGCGTAGCCGTTCGTCCAGTCGGTGTCGGCCATCTCCGTGCCGGACGGCGTGAGCCAGGCGATGTCGCTCAGCTCGTCGTGCGATCCGCGTACGGGCCGGCCGTAGAAGAAGCGGCGGCGGCGGAAGACCGGGTGGTCGCGGCGCAGCCGGGCCAGGCGCCGGGTGAAGTCGAGCAGCTGGCGCTTCTCCCGTGTCCCCGCGTCGTCCCTCGCGCCGGCCTCCAGGATCGTACCCCAGTCGACCCAGCTGATCTCGTTGTCCTGGCAGTAGGAGTTGTTGTTGCCCTGCTGAGTGCGGCCGATCTCGTCGCCGTGCGACAGCATCGGCACGCCCTGCGACAGGAACAGCGTGGCCAGGAAGTTGCGCTTCTGCCGCTCGCGGAGCTGGGCGACCGGGCCGGTGGCCGGGCCCTCCACCCCGCAGTTCCAGGAGCGATTGTCGTCCGCGCCGTCGCGGTTGTCCTCGCCGTTGGCCTCGTTGTGCTTGTCGTTGTACGACACCAGGTCCTGAAGCGTGAAGCCGTCGTGGCAGGTGACGAAGTTGATCGACGCGGCGGGGCGGCGGCTGTCGTCCTGGTAGAGGTCGCTCGACCCGGTGAGGCGGCTGGCGAACTCCGGCAGCGCGGCGGGCTCGCCCCGCCACAGGTCCCGGATCGTGTCGCGGTAGCGGCCGTTCCACTCGGTCCAGCGGGCCGGGAAGTTGCCGACCTGGTAGCCGCCGGGGCCGACGTCCCACGGCTCGGCGATGAGCTTGACCTGCGACAGCACCGGGTCCTGCTGGACGAGGTCGAAGAACGCGCTCAGCCGGTCGACCTCGTGCAGCTCGCGGGCGAGGGAGGCCGCGAGGTCGAAGCGGAAGCCGTCCACGTGCATGTCGCGCACCCAGTAGCGCAGCGAGTCCATGATCAGCTGCAGCGCGTGCGGGCTGCGCATCAGCAGGCTGTTGCCGGTGCCGGTGGTGTCCATGTAGTAGCGCCGGTCGTCCTCGACCAGCCGGTAGTAGTTGGCGTTGTCGATGCCGCGCATGGACAGGGTCGGGCCCAGGTGGTTGCCCTCCGCCGTGTGGTTGTAGACGACGTCGAGGATCACCTCGATGCCCGCCTCGTGCAGGGCCTTCACCATCGCCTTGAACTCCAGCACCTGCCCGCCGCGCTGCCCCGAGCTCGAGTACGCGTTGTGCGGCGCGAAGAAGCCGATCGTGTTGTAGCCCCAGTAGTTGGACAGCCCCCGCTTCTCCAGCATGTGGTCGGTCACGAACTGGTGGACCGGCATGAGCTCGATCGCGGTGACGCCGAGCGAGGTGAGGTGGTCGATGATCTCGGGGTGGCCGAGGGCGGCGTACGTGCCCCGGATCCGCTCGGGGATCTTCGGGTGGCTGATCGTCAGGCCGCGCACGTGCGCCTCGTAGATCACCGTGTCGTGGTACGGCGTGGCCGGCGGCCGGTCGTGTCCCCAGCCGAAGAAGGGGTTGACGACGATCGACCTCGGCACGTACGGCGCCGAGTCGCTGTCGTCCCGGCTGTCCGGCTCGCCGAAGCGGTAGCCGTACACCGCCTGGTCCCAGTTGACCGAGCCCTCCACCGCCTTGGCGTACGGGTCGATCAGCAGCTTGTTGGGGTTGCAGCGCAGGCCGTCGGCGGGCGAGTAGGGCCCGTGGACGCGGTAGCCGTACCGCTGGCCCGGACCCACCCCGGGCAGGTAGCAGTGCCAGACGAAGCCGTCCACCTCGCTCAGCGTGACGCGCTCCTCGTTGCCGTCGTCGTCGAACAGGCACAGCTCGACGCGCTCGGCCACCTCGGAGAAGAGCGCGAAGTTGGTGCCCGCGCCGTCGTACGTCGCCCCGAGCGGATAGGAATCCCCCGGCCAGATCTCCCTCACTGGACCTCCTCGCCCTCCGGCTCGGCGGTCACGCCGGGAAGGTCCCGGAGCCCACCGGCTCTATGGTCGCGCTCGCTCACGGTCCGGCCCCTCCCGGGAACCCCGCGCGCGAGATCGTGGTGCTGGATGTCGTTCACAAGACATCGTGCCTGCCCAGAAAAGGCTTCGACAGTCCCGCCACGTTAACTGCGTGTATGGCAACGGGTTGAACCGCCCATCAACGAGCAAAGCACCGGTGACCTGGACCGACTCGCCGCGTACGGGCGCGGGGCCTCCGTCCCGTCCGTCACGGACCGCAGTCGTCCGGCCGGGGATCCGGGTTGCCGGCGAGGCGGCGTACGGCGCCGATCACCCCGGCGACGCGGTCCCCGGTCGCGGTGGGCCCGTGGGCCGAGGCGATCGCGATGATCTCCATGGCGGCGAGCCGGTCGACGTACCGGCCGAAGATCCGCGGGTCGAGCCAGCGGTGCCAGGGGCTGAGCCCGGCGCCGAAGGCGCGCACGGCCTCCAGGTAGAGCTCCAGCGGGAGGTCCCCCGCGTCCGCGGTCGCGACCGGCGTCCCGGCCCCGAAGCAGTCGGCCGCCCAGTAGACCCCGCTGCGGTCGTCGTACAGGCCGCGGGTCGCCGGCGCGTCGTAGAGCGGGGGCCGCACCGCGGTCAGCCGCCGGTCGCCCGCGTCGAACGACTCGTCGTCGTCGATCCGGCGCGTACGGCCCGGCGGCGGCGCGAAGCCGCGCCCGGGACGCGGGGGCGAGCCGGTGACGAGCGTCGCGCCCGGGCACATCTCCAGGGCGACCTCCAGGTTGCCCGCGTGGTCGGGGTCGTCGTGGCTCAGGAAGATCCATCGCACGTCGCGCGGCTCCACGACGGAGAAGACGTCCTCGGTCCAGCGCTCGCGGTGCTCGGCCGCGCCGGTGTCCACGATCACCGGCTCGCGCCCGGTGATGACCATCGAGTTGATGTGCGCGTACCCCGCCGCCGCGGGTTCGATCATCGGGACGAGCACCACGTCGGGCGCGATCCGCCAGGGACCTGTCAGCTGTGTGTCCATGCCCCACAGGCTCGGCGGGCGGTCTTGTTCCGAACTTGGCACGGGCTTGCCCGGTCACCGTCCCGCGTGGCGCTCCCGGGCGGTGACGACCTCGGGCATGCGCTCCTCCACCCAGTCGATGAGGGGAAGCAGGCGCTCGGCGGCCTCACGGCCGAGCGGGGTGAGGCTGTATTCGACCCGGGGCGGGATCGTGTGCTCGGCCTCCCGCAGCACCATGCCGTCGCGTTCCAGCGCCTGGAGGGTCTGGGACAGCATCTTCTCGCTCACCCCGTCCACCCGGCGGCGCAGGGCGTTGAAGCGGTAGGGCCCTTCGTACAGGGCCGCCAGCGCCAGGATCGCCCACCGGCCGGTGAGCGTCTCCAGCACGGTGCGCGAGGTGCACTTCCGTGAGAAGACGTCGGCGACGAGGTCCTCGAACTCCTCCATGGCCGCCAGCTTACGCTCTCGTAGTACTTTCTGATAGAAAGCACTAACCAGTAGAAAGCACTGTGGAGGAGAAACCATGATTGTCGTGACCGGAGCCACCGGGCACCTCGGCCGGCTGGTCGTCGAGGAACTCGCCGGGCGCGTCCCCGCCTCGCGGATCGTCGCGGCGGTGCGCAGCCCGGAGAAGGCCGCCGACCTGGCCGAGCGGGGCATCCAGGTGCGCGAGGCGGACTACGACCGTCCCGCCACCCTGGAATCGGCGCTGGAAGGCGCCACCAGGGTCCTGCTCGTCTCCGGCACCGATCCCGGCCGGCGGGTCGGCCAGCACAAGGCCGTGGTGGACGCCGCTCAGGCGGCGGGCGTCGAGCTGCTCGCCTACACGAGCATTCCGCGTGCCGACACCACCCCGCTGGGCCTCGCGCCCGACCACAGGGCGACCGAGGAGTACATCCGCGCGAGCGGGCTGCCCTTCGCCTTCCTGCGCAACGGCTGGTATCACGAGAACTACGTCGCGGCGGCCCGGCAGGGCGCGCAGAGCGGCGTCATCCCGGGCAGCGCCCGCGACGGCCGCGTCGCCTCGGCGGCGCGCGCCGACTTCGCCGCCGCCGCGGCCGCCGTCCTGGCAGGCGAAGGGCACCGGAACGCGGTGTACGAGCTGACGGGTGACGTCGCCTGGAGCATGCCCGAGCTGGCCGCCGTGGTCTCCGAACTGTCCGGTACGCCGGTCGAGTATCAGGACCTGCCCGTCGCCGAGTACGCCGAGGCGCTGGAGGCGAGCGGCCTGCCCGGACCGGTCGCGGCCCTGTTCGCCCAGGTCGACGCCGACATCGCCGACGGGTGGCTCGGCGAGACCCCCGGCGACCTGTCCCGCCTCATCGGCCGCCCGACCACCCCGCTGCGCGACACCCTCGCCGAGGCCCTGAAGAACGGCGAGTGACCGGCGGCGGCCGGGACCCGTACGGCTCCCGGTCGCCTTCCGCCGGACCCTCGCCGTGTCGGGCAAGCATCTCGCAAGTCATGTCGGCCTGTTGTAAGCGGCCGGTCGTACACCTGAGGCGTCCACCCCGTCCTCTTGGAAAGGACCAGTCCGATGGGCCGCGCCTCCCGCTCCCTCCTCGGCCTCGCCACCGCTGCCGGCACCGCCCTCGGCGCCGTGGCCATCGCCCTCGCCGCCGGCGTCTCCCCCGCCGCCGCGGCCACCTGCGACCCCGCCCTCGTGGCCCCCGCGGGCAGCCTCGTCGGCGACCTGTGGCGGTCCAACGGCGGCGAGAACAGCGTGTACGGCTGTCCCATCACCAAGGAGTACGGCTTCGCCGGCAAGCGCGGTTCGTACCAGGAGTTCCGCAACGGCAAGATCGTGTGGTCGCCCAACATCGGCGGGGGCGCGCTCGTCCGCGCCTACTACGCGCAGGGCAAGGCCGTGTTCCGGTGGAGCGGTCTCGGCCGCGACTGGGACTTCTTCAACGTCCGCTGGAGCGTCGACGGCGGTCCCGTCACCCAGGTGAAGGTCGGCAGGCTGACCCCGTGGAGCGGCGCGTACTCCGTCAACCCCTACTGCGGGAACGGCGTCTGCAGCAGCACCAACGGCCACGAGGTCAACCGGGTCGTCTTCGTCGTCCAGGGCTGCGATCGCGGCACCTTCGGCTCCGACTGCGGCCCGTGGAGCATCGCCACCTCCGTCAGGCTCGCCCACTGACCTCACACCCGGTTGAGCAGCGCCAGGATCGGCTTCTCGTACAGGGCCGCCCCGGAGCGGCGGACGAGAGCGAGCGCGGCGCGCAGGCGGCGGCCCGCGGCCTCGCGGTCGTCTCGCGCGAGCGCCAGGCGGGCCAGGCACAGGTCGGTCACCGACCAGCCGAGCAGGCGGCCCTGATGCGGCAGGAGCAGGTCGTGCAGCGCCGCCGCCGCGGCCGTGTCGCCCAGGGCCAGGCAGGCCTCGCTCAGCAGGTCGGGGACGAACCGGTAGGCGAGATCGCCCCGCATCCCGGCGAAGCCGTCGCGGGCCAGACCGGCGAGGACCTCCGCGGCCTCGTCCCTCCTGCCGAGGTCGAGCAGGGCCGCGCAGCGCAGCACCAGCCATCCGGGCTGGCCGGGCCGCCGCGCCAGCGCCTCCTCCGCCAGCGTCAGCGCCGCCGCCGCGTCACCCCGAATCCGCGCCGCCAGGCAGCGGAAGACGCCGGCCCGGCTCTCGGCGTGGTCGCGGCCGAGCGCGCCCTCCGGATGGAGCCGGGCCGACTCCTCCGCCTCCGCCAGGGCGCGGCCGGGGTCGCCGCGGAGATAGGCGTGGATCGCCGACAGCCAGGCGGTGAGGCTGAGCAGAGCGGGCTGCCTGATCCTGCGCGCGGTGTCCGACAGCCAGGTCAGCAGCAGGTCCGCCCGCTCCAGCTCGCCCTGCTTGACCAGCTCGACGTGCTCGGCCTCCCGAGCCAGCCATTCGGCCACCAGGTCGCCGGTCCGGCGGGCCACCTCGGTCATCTCGTCGATGGCCGCCTGCCGCTCCGCGTGCCCGGCGACCCCCCGCGAGAGGATCTCGTACGCGCTGAGCGCCCGCAGCAGCGACCTGTCGTCCCCCCGCGGGCGGGCCTCCCGTACGGCCTCGGCCGCGAGCGCGCAGCTCTCCTCGACCGGCCGGGTGAAACAGCCCGTGACGGCGAAGGCCGCGAGGAGCTGCGACCGCCAGGGCGAGCCCTCCCCCTGGCTCCGCAACGCCCGCTCGATCCGCCCGGTCAGCGCGCCGCCCGCGGCCCACTCCTCGTACATCGCCCACGACAGCGGGTCGGAGAACCCGAGCGCGGCGCGGGCCAGCCGGTCGTCGTCCCCGAGAGCGTCGGCGATCTCGGCGGCCTCCTCAAGCGAGGCGTGGACCTGCACGCTCATCCCGGCCGCCGACTGCGCCTCGGCGAGGCCGAGCAGCAGGTCGCACCGCAGCACGCGGCTCTCCCTCGCGGCGGTGACCGGAAGCTGACCCGTGAGGGCGACGGCGTGCCGCAGGTGCTCGACCGCGTCCTCGTAGGCGAACTGGGCCATGGCGTGGGCGGCCGCCTGCCGGGCGTACTCGATCGCCTTGGCCGCCATGCCCGAGATGACCAGGCCCTCGCGGTAGTGGTGCGCCAGCTCGGCCAGGTGCGTGCCGCGCCGTTCGAGCACGGCCGCGATGCCGGCGTGCAGGCGCCGCCTGCGCAGCGGGGCGAGGCCGTCGCGCAGCACGTCGCGGACGATGTCGTGGGCGAACCGGTAGACCATGTCGTGCTCGGTGAGCAGGCGCGCCCGGACGGCCGCGTCGAGCACGTCGAGCACCTCGTCGCGCGGCACGTCCATCACGTCGTGCACCACGTCGAGCAGCACGTCCAGCGGGGCGTCGCGGCCCAGCAGCGCCGCCGCCGACAGGACGCCCGGCGCGCCCGGCGGCATCGCCGCCATCCTGCCGCGCAGCACGTCCGCGACCGCGCCCGGCACCTCGCCGCCGTCCAAATGGACCAGTTCGCCCAGGAAGAAGGGGTTACCGCCGGTCCGCCTGGCCACCTCGGCCGCCCGCGTCGCGTCCGCGCCCGCCCGCCGCAGATACTCGGCGATGGCGTCCTCGCCGAGGCCGCCCAGCGTGATCCGCTCGACCTGCGGGAGCCGTACGAGCGTGGCGAGCGTGCGGGCCAGCGGCCCGCCCACCTCCGTGTCGCGGTACGTCGCGATCACGGTCAGCTCCGGGCACGCCCGCGTGGTGGCGAGGAACTCCAGCAGGCGCAGGGACGAGACGTCGGCCCACTGGAGGTCGTCGAGGACGACGAGCACCCTGCCGTGCGCCGCGGCGTGCTCGGCGACGAGCCGGGCGAACGCCTCGTACAGCGCGAACTCCCCGGTCGCGCCGAGCATCTCGGCCAGTTCGCCGTGCCGTCCGGTGAGCTGCCGTACGGCCTGGGCCCAGGGCCAGAACGGCGGCGCGCCCGTGCCGTCCCAGCAGCGGCCGAAGACCGCCACCGGCGCGTGCGCCGCGGCGTCCTCCGCCAGGCTGGTCTTGCCGATGCCCGGCTCGCCCGCCACGAGCGCGATCCGCGGGCCGTCCGCGGTGACGGCGCGGCGCAGGACGCGTGATTCGGCCGCCCGCCCGACGAGCGCGCTCTCCCGCTGTCCGGCGTCCTCCATGTCCGCCTCGGCGGCGGGAGCGGGGTCCTGGGGAGTCGCCGGCGGGGGCGTCAGCGCGGGGTCCTGCTCCAGGATCCGCCGCTCCAGCTCGCGGGAGCGCGGATCGGGGTCCAGGCCGAGTTCGCCGACGAGCAGCCGGCGGCCCTCGGTGAGCAGGGCGAGCGCGTCCGCCTGACGACCGGCCTGGTAGAGGGCGTGCGCGCCGAGCCTGCGCAGCCGCTCGCGCAGGGGATGCGCCGCCACGAGCCTCGTCAGCTCGGGCACCAGCGCCCGCCCGGACCCGAGCGCGAGCTCCGCCTGGGCCGCGTCCTCGACGATCGAGAGCCTGAGCTCCGCCAGATGGGCGATCTCGTCGCGCGCCCAGGGCTCGTCCTCGAACCCCGCCAGCGGCTCGCCCCGCCACTCCTGCAGAGCCAGGCGGAACTGCCCGGCGGCTCCCGCGTGGTCGCCCGCCTCCAGCAGCCGCCTGCCCGCCGCGACTGCGGCGCCGGCGCGGCCGAGGTCGAAGCGCTCGGGCGGCAGCTCGATCGCGTAGCCGCCCGGCCTGCTCACCAGCACCGACGGCTTCGCCCTGCGCACCCGGCCGGGTTCGAGCACGCGCCGCAGCTTCGACACGTACGCCTGCACGGTGTTGACCGCCCCCGGCGGCGGCTCCTGCTCCCAGAGGGCGTCCA
Organism: Microbispora sitophila; assembly: GCF_014892245.1. Classification (NCBI taxonomy): domain Bacteria; kingdom Bacillati; phylum Actinomycetota; class Actinomycetes; order Streptosporangiales; family Streptosporangiaceae; genus Microbispora; species Microbispora sitophila. The sequence goes on from NZ_JADBGC010000026.1 coordinate 18,572, forward strand.
CGATCCTGGCCGTGCTCACCGGGCGCGGCGCCGCCAGCACGCACAGGGCCAGCACCGCCCGCTGCTGGGACGGCCCGATGTCGAGCGGCGTCCCTCCGTCGTCGAGCACGACGACCGGGCCGAGCACGCGGAACTCCAACGCGATCCCCTCCGGTTGCGGTCCCCCGAATGTATCCCGCCACAGCAGGAGTTTTCGGACGATCGGCGGACGATTCGCAACAAAGGGTCAGTGACGGAAGCCGCGGGCGCGGGTGCGCCGCAGCAGACGGCGACGGGGACCGGCGGCTCGGCCGTCGGTGTGCAGCCACAGGTTGACGCCGGTCCCCCCGAGCGCCGAGGGCTCGATGCGCACCCCGCCGCCGGTCGACTCGGCCAGGCGCCGGGCGATGTCGAGGCCGAGCCCGGTGGAGCCTGCCCCGCTGTTGCCCCGCCGCAGCGCCTTCTCCGGATCGGGGATGCCCGGGCCCGCGTCCGCGACGAGGATGCCCACCATGCCGCTCCCCCGGTGCAGGGTGACGCGGAAGGCCGTCCCCTGCGGCGTGTGGCGGAAGACGTTGCCGAGCAGCGCGTCGACCACCGCGCCGAGATCGGCCGCGGCGACCGGCACCGGGCTGGGCTCGTCGGCGCCGACGAGCTGCCACGGCCGCGCCTGGTCCTCGGCGAGCGCCGACCAGAAGGCGAGCCGTTCCCGCAGCACGAGCGCGGCGTCGCAGCCCGCCGGCACGGCCCGGGACGGCCGCCGGGCGGCTTCGATGATCTCGTCCACGGCCTGTTCGAGCCGGTCGATGGCGAGCCTGCGCTGCTCGGCCTCGGGGCCGGTGCCGCCGAGGTTGAGCCGCAGCGCGGTCAGCGGAGTGCGCAGCCGGTGCGACAGGTCGGCGGCGAGCTCGCGCTCGGCCGCGAGCAGTCCCGCCACCTGGTCGGCCATCGCGTTGAACGCGCGCCCGGCGGCCACCAGCTCGGGCGGGCCGTCCGGGACGATGCGCACCGTCAGGTCGCCCGCCCCGAGGGCCGCCGCCGCCTGCCCGAGTCTGCGGGCCGCCCGGACCACCCGGGCCCCGAGCCGGTCGGCCACCACCACCGACCCCACCACCAGGGTGATCGCGACGCCGGTCAGCACGGCCCAGGAGGTGGACACGCCCTTCCTCGCGTCCGCCTCGGGCGCGTACACCTCGATGACGGCCCGCCGCCCGCCTCCCAGCGCGACCGGCCTGAGCAGCACGTATCCCTTCCGGACCGGCACGGTCCTGGCGCTTTCCGCCGCGCCCGCGACGTCGGCGGCCGTGACCCGGGAGCCGCCCACCGTACGCCCGCCGGGGAGGTGGACGGCCAGGCGTGAGGTCCCCGCCGGGGTGCTGGCGAGTGCGCGCTCCAGCGCGGCCGCGTCGTCGGTCACCACGAGGGCGGGCACGATCGTGGCGGCCTGGCGCTCGGCGTCCGCGAGCGCGCGGCTTTCGGCGATCTCCTTGACCGCCACGGCCAGCGGGATGAGGAAGGCCAGCGCGACCATCGCCGTCACGGCCACCGCCACCAGGGCCAGGCTCCGTCTCACCGCCGCTCCCGCTCAGGGCCTTGAGGGCTCAGCCCCCGACAGGGGGGCTGAGGCGTACGCCGACACCCCGGACGGTATGCAGATATCGGGGACGGGAGGCGCTCTCGCCGAGCTTGCGCCGCAGCCAGGACAGGTGGACGTCGATCGTCTGGTCGTCCCCGTACGACTGCCGCCACACCTCGGCCAGCAGTTCCCTGCGCGAGATCACGCGCTCGGGACGGGCGGCGAGGTAGGCCAGCAGGTCGAACTCCCGGCGGGTGAGGTCGAGCGGCACGCCGTCGAGGCGGGCCTGCCTGCGGTCTGCGTCGACGACCAGGCCGCCGACCCTCGCGACCGAGGACGGCGCCCCGGGCCTGGCCCGGCGCAGCACGGCCTCCAGGCGGGCGTTGAGGTGGTCGCCGGAGAACGGCTTGACCAGGTAGTCGTCCGCGCCGCCGCGCAGCAGGCGGACGATCTCGGCCTCGTCGTCCCGCGCGGTGGCCACGATGACCGGGACGTCGGAGATCGCCCGGAGCATCTTCAGCGCCTCCGCGCCGTCGAGGTCGGGCAGCCCCAGGTCGAGGACGACCACGTCGGGGGCGGCGTGGGCGATCTCCCGCAGGGCGTCCAGTGCCCGGCCCGCGCTGCGGACCGCGTGGCTGCGCCCGGTCAGGTCGCGGATGATCGCGGATCGGACGAACTCGTCGTCCTCAACCACCAGAACGGTCGCCATGGGGCAGAAACGTACACTCCCGCCCGGTACGGCGTCCCGGGAAGACCAATCCGAAACACGGGGATTTGCGGCTATTTAAGGCATGCACAAATCCATAGAGGTTGACCGAAAACAATCGAGCGGCCAATCGGATGGGGAGATAGAGTGAGCGGCCACATGAGAAGGGCCGCCGGTTACTTGATCGCCTGGTGCGGGGCCACCGCGCTCGCCGTCGGCGTGTCCTGGCTCGGCGTGCGCGACGTGCTGCGCAGCGCGATCCTGGACGAGGCGCCCCTCGCCCCCGTGGTGGCCGTCGCCGCGCCCCTGTCCGCCTCGCCGGGCGCCCCCGTTCCCACTCCGCAGGGCACGCCGGACGACGGAGCCTCCGGCGGCACGTCCGAGGAACCGTCAGAGGGGCCGGCCGAGGAGCCGACCGGGCAGCCGTCGCCCTCCAGGGCCGCCGTCACTCCGGTGCGGACCGCGCGGGCGGCACGGACCTCCCCGGCGCCGCGCCCGTCCCGTCCCACACAGCCGGCGAGGTCGGCGGAGTCCTCTTCCACCGCCCGGCAGCGCAAGGCCGCCGACGGGGAGAGCCTGCACACCTTCACGCTGAAGGGCGGCAGGGCGACGATCGCGGTGACCTCCGAGGACTGCCGTGTCGTGACGGCGACTCCGAACGACGGCTACGAGGTCAAGGTCTGGGAGGCCGACCAGTGGCTGCGGGTCGCGTTCCTCCGGGACGTCCACGAGTCGTCGGCGTTCTGCACGTGGAACGCCCTGCCGCCCAGGCTCGACACGTACGAGAACTGAGGGCTCCGGCCTTCCGCCGGGAGAACGTCAGTCCAGCAGGGCGCGGTATTTCTTGAGCTCCTTGACCTCGGCGCCCAGCGAGGTGGCGGTGGCGACGGCCAGCGCCTTGGCTCCCCCGAAGGCACCGTCTGCCTGCTCGGCCCGGGCGAGCTTGATCGCGCCGTTGTCGTGCTCGATCATCAGCGTCACGTACTTCCGGTCGAAGGACGGGCCGTGCAACTTGGCGAGCGCCTCGATCTCGGCCCGCGTCTGCGTGCCCGGCATCGCGTGGTCGCGCGGCAGCGGCTCCGCGCCCCACATGTCGAGCCAGTCCTTCAACGTGCGGATGTCGGTGTCGCGGGCCGTGGCGACCTTCGCCGCGAACTCGCCGACCCACGGGTCGCCCGCCCGCGTCTGCGCGAGCCTCGCCATCTCCAGGGCCTGGAGGTGGTGCGGGATCATCTGCCGGGCGAACGCCACGTCGGCGGCGTTGGTCCCGGTGGACGGCTCCGCCGCGCCGGTCTCGTCCGGCGTGGCGCTGAGCGCGGGCTCGGGGGTCGCCGTGGCCTCGGAGCTCGGCGTCGCCTCGGGGCTGAGCGCCGTCCCGGGGGTGGTGGCGGACGAGACGGATGCCGGGACCGCGGGGGCGGGCGAGGCGGCATCGCCCGCCAGGTCCGGCGCGCCGCATCCGGCGAGCAGGGCCGTCGCGAGCACGCCCGTTAACGCGCTCGTCACACGAGCCGTCGCGGCGGGGAGCCGGCGGATAGTGGTCGTCACTGGAGGGCCTTTCCGGTTCTGGCTCGGGGACGGACGCGACGGCCGCCGGGGCCGGGCGCGATCGGGTCCGTCCGTGATCCCTTGCCGCAGGACCCTACAGCCGGGCGGCGGCTTCGGCCGCCCTCGCACGTCGTTTCGGCATATTTACGGTGATTAACGGACAAGCTGGGCATCCCGTGTCAAAATTCCCATTCGCTTCCCTGGATCACCCCTGTGCTCTAGCCTCCAACTGTGCCAAAGGGCAGCGAAACTCTACGAAAGGTTTCACACCGAGGAAACCTCTGTTGACACGAGCGAAACAGTGATACTTTCGCTTGGGAGCGCTCCCAAGCCGTGTGAACCTTCGGGCCGAGGAGACCGGATGGCCGATCTTCCCACCCTCGCAGAGGTAGCCGCCGCAGCCGGCGTCTCCCCGGCAACAGCTTCCCGGGTCCTGACCGGCTCGGTACGCGTGACCACGTCGACCCGCCGACAGGTCCACGACGCGATGTCGCGTCTGGGCTATGTACGGCGCCGCGCCCCCAGGGGATCCGCGGGCAGGCGGGCCGAGCAGATCATCGCCGCGGTCGTCTGCGAGCACAGTCCACGCCTTTTCACCGAGCCGTTCTACGCCAGGCTCCTGTCCGCCTGCGAGGAGGTGCTGACGACGCACGGGGTCCCGATGGTCGTGATGACCGCGACCCCTGCGACCGCCTCCATCGCCGCACCGCCACTGGTCGCGGGCGCCGTCGACGGCGTCCTTCTGATCGGGGCACGCGCGCGGCATCCCCTCGCGGTCACGCTGGCGGCCTCGGGCGTCCCGGTGCGCTGTGCCGGGCGGCCGCCAGACGGCATCGACCTCCCGTTCGTCGACATGGACAACCGTGACGGCGGACGGCAGGCGGCCGAGCACCTGCTGCTCAACAACCGCAAGCACATCGCCACCATCGCCGGGCCGCCGACCCTGCCGGCCGCCCGCGACCGGCTGGAGGGCTTCCGGCAGACGCTCCGCGACGCCGGGGTGCTCGACATGCCCGTGGCGTACGGCGACTTCACCCACGCGTCGGGCGCGCACGCCATGCAGTGGCTGCTGCAACGGGCGCCGCACCTCGACGCCGTGTTCGCGGCGTCGGACGTGATGGCGGCCGGGGCGATGCAGACGCTGCGCCGCGCCGGGCGGAAGGTGCCGGACGACGTGGCCGTCATCGGATACGACGACGCGCCCGTGGCCAGGCACACCTCGCCGACGCTGACCACGGTCCGGCAGCCCGTCGAGGAAATGGCCACGCTCGCCGCACGACTGCTTCTCATGACACTCGGGGACGGGGACAATCCCAAGGGCAATCCGGTGCTGCCCACGGAACTGGTGGTTCGTGAATCGGCCTGAGCTTCGAGAAGGCGACGTCCTGACCCGTCGTTATCTGCTCCAGGAGCGGATAGCGACGGGCGGGATGTCGGTCATCTGGCGTGCCTTCGACCAATCACTCCAGCGCATGGTAGCGATCAAGGTGCTGGACGGCTCGCTCGACGACGACAATCCCGGGCGGGAACTCATGCGGCGGGAGGCCAGGGCCACCGCCCGGCTGATACACCCGGACGCGATCGAGGTCTACGACTACGGCGAGACGGTCACGAACGGCGGCAGGCTGGCGTCCTTCGTGGTCATGCGCCTGCTGGAGGGCCGGTCGCTGGCCGACCGGATCATCGAGGGCGCGCTGCCCTGGGCCGAGGCGGTGGAGATCGCCGCCGGGCTGGCGAAGGTGCTGGCGGCGGCCCACGACCGGGGCATCGTCCACCGGGACGTCACCCCGGAGAACGTGCTGCTCGCCGACGACGGGCCCAAGCTGCTCGACTTCGGCATCGCCGCGTTCATCGGCGAGGCCGACGACCAGCTCGTCGCCGACTTCGGCACGCCGCCGTACGTCGCGCCCGAGCGGCTGAAGGGGACGACGGCCGACCCGGCCGTGGACGTCTACGCGCTCGGCGTGCTGCTGTTCGAGATGCTCACGGGCGCCCTGCCCTACCCGGAGAAGACCTGGGAGGCGATCGAGGCGGCACGGCGGGATGGACCTCCGCCGGCGCCCGAAGGGGTTCCCGGCCTGCCGCAGGAGGTCGCCGACCTGTGCCGGCGCTGCCTGTGCCCCGACCCCGTGGACCGGCCGAGCGCCCGGGCGGTCGCCGCCGCGCTGACCGCGGTGAAGAAGCCGCCAGGACCACGCGGGGCCGGCTGGGGCGCCGCCGCCGTCGGGGCCGCGGCCCTGGGCGGCATCCTCTGGTTCACCCAGGCGCACGGCCCGGAGGTCGGAGCCGTCACCGTCCTGCCCAGCCCGTCGCCCGCGTACGCGCAGGCCACCGCCTCGCCGCCGTCGCAGGCCGAAGCCGCCGCCGAACCCCGGCATACGGTCGCGCCCGTCGCGGACCCCGTACGCACCGCCGCGCCGGCCCGGCACCACCCCTCCCCCTCGGTCAGCGTCAAGGTCGTCAAGAAGGACCGGCACGCCGGGGACACCGTCAGGCGGCCGAAGACCTCGGCCACCCGCAAGCCCGACGTGGCGCCACTACCCCTGGCCACCACGGCCGCGCCGCTGCGGGTCGACACCGCGGTGCGGCAGTTCAACCTGCTCGTGGACGGCGCGGAGGCCACCCACGACATCGACGACGACGTCGCACTCGACCTCAAGCAGGTGCTGCGCAACGCCGTCGGCAACGGTCAGGGGCTGTCCACCCTACGTACCAAGATCGAGGTCCGGTATCAGGAGGGACGGCTGCCGCTCACGCTGAAGGGGGAACTGCTGGCCGCGCTCGACCGGGTCGAAGCCGCCCTCACCGAGGCCAGCGACACCTGAAGTGGGAGCGCTCCCAGAACAACCCTCTGTTGAGTTCGGTCAGGACCAAAAGTCCGACCGCGTCCGTTAAGCGTTCAGCTCGCGACCGAAACTATCTTCTACTGCCGTGGGGCCGGCCGACGACGCCCAGCCCCCGGCCGGCGGTCGGATCCGTCGGATCGTCGCGAGCCACGCCGGCGCGCCGTCGTCGTGATATCTCGTCTGAACCCGGTCCGGTTCGATGGCCACGACACTCCATCCGTTGCCGGGAGCGAACGCCGCTCCGAGCTCATCCCGGCTGACGGGGTGCGGGCCGGTATCGGGACCATCATCGCTGAAGCACAGCACGTACAGAGTGCCACCGGGTTCGGTCACCGACGCGAGACTCGTCACATATCCGGAGCGCTCGTCGCCGTCGAAGGTGTGGAACAGCCCGCAGTCCAGCACGGTCTCGAACCTGCGCCCCAATCGCCCCAGACGGAGCGCGTCGGCCGCGGCGAACTCGGCCTCGATCCCGCGGTCACCGGCCTTCGCCCGGGCGATCGCCAGTGCCGTCTCGGCCACGTCGACGCCCAGGACCGGCAATCCCAGCGAGGCGACGTGAAGAGCGTTCTCCCCGGTCCCGCAGCCCGCGTCGAGAACCGCGCCGGCGAATCCGCCTTCCGATGCCAGACGCACTATCGCCGGCTGCGGCCGTCCTGTGTCCCAAGGCGCGGGACCGTCGTGGTACGACGCGTCCCACGGCAGCCCCGTCATCCGTTCATGGCTGGTCGGACAACGGCCACCGAAAGGCTCGTCGGCGAGGCTTTCCGATCGCTCCGGCAACTTCTTCCCCTTCCTTCTATTGATCTTTTCGGAGTACCCCGTCCGGGTCACGCCCTTGCATAGGCAAGGCAAAACCGGATAGGTCGTTGCCCCATGAGCGGATTCAAGAAGTTCCTCATGCGGGGCAACCTGGTGGAGCTCGCCGTCGCCGTGGTCGTGGGCGCGACGTTCAGCGGGCTCATCCAGGCGCTCGTACAGGACCTGATCACCCCCCTGATCGCGGCCGTCACCGGCGGGAAACAGCCCGACTTCTCCAGCTACAAGTTCACCGTCAACGGCGCGGTGTTCAAGTACGGCGACTTCGTCAACCACCTGCTGACGTTCCTGATCGTCGCCGCCGTGGTCTACTGGCTGGTCGTCCTGCCGATGACCCGCTTCCTGAGCCTCTTCGACACCAAGAAGGAAACCACCGAGAAGAAGTGCCCCGAGTGCCTGTCGGACATCCCCGTCGACGCCCGGCGCTGCGCCTTCTGCACGGTCGAACTGTCCACCGTCCCCGCCGCCGAGAAGCCCCCTGCCTGACCTCTCCGCGGGCCCGTCCTCTCCTCGTCAGGGCCGGAACCGGGTCAGCGTCCGCTCCCCCGTTTCCGCCGGCTCCTGGGGAACGGGGCGGCCGGCGCGCCGCAACACGTCCACGATGACGAGCGACGTCCGGTGCGGATCCCTGCTGATCCGCACCCCGTGGGCCAGCCAGCACGCGGCGGCGATCACGTCCCGGGCCCGTTCGAGGTCGCCCGGGCTGGTCCCCGCCCTGCACCACACCCACAGGCGCTCGCCGAACGGCTCCGGCCTCGTACGGAGGATCACGGGCAGCTTGCCCCGCCGGTTGACGATCAACGCCTCGGCGCAGGCCTTCCGTACGCGGTGGGGCGTCACCACGCACCAGAAGCGGCCCGCCACCTCCCGGCGGGCCTGCGGCCACAGCAGGACGAGCAGGCAGACCAGAGAGCCGACGACGATCGTGACGGCCGGACCCGCCGTCCGCACGGCGACGATCCCGACCGCCGGCCCTCCCACCAGCAGCATCACCTCGTAACGCCATCTCCACAGCACCACCAGCGGTCCCGGCCGCGCGACGGGAGAGGTCTCCCGCTCGATGAAACGCAGGACCAGGTGCGGGTTCCGCCTGACGGGGTGCCTCATGCCCGGCCGCCCGAGGGTCGCTCGGGCCTGCGGGAGGCAGGAGGTTCGAGCAGGTTGACCCGCCCGGTGCCCCGGCATCGGCGGCACGGCAGCCCCGTCGGGCACAGCCCCTTCGCGGAGCAGACCTTGCAGGCGGTGAGAGCATCGAACCGCGTGTCGCGGTAGGTGTGCGTGTGCCAGGTGCGCCGGATCTCCCAGCGCTGCACCCACGCGAACGCGTCGATCTCGGCGAACGCCTCGCCGGTGAGCTTCCACACGAGACCGACGATGCGCATCCGTAATCCGATTGGTGGACGATTACGGGTGTTCTGGTGGTTGTATCCCATGGGATCATTCCTTCGCCGAGCAGCGGGTCGGATGGTCTCTCCGCTGGGTCGATGTGCCACCATCGGCCCAGCGACGTTTTGAACGAGAGGGCCGCGATCTGAAGCCCTCCGGGTGCCGTCGGGACGCGATGCCGCATCCCTCGGGAACTGACTGGCGCAGCCACCACGTTGAGGCTTATGCCGTGTTCGTACCCCTTCTTTGCCGTTGGCAATCGCCTTTTGGCAATTGCCATTGGCATTCCCCAGCGGCATATGCCAGCTGCGTGGTAACGTGCGGATCTAGAAGCTTCACGGGCCCAGAAGGTGACCGCACATGGCCGGGACGAACGTGACACTTCGCCGGCGCCAGCTGGCCAACCGGTTGAGAGAACTGCGGCACGCCGCCGACCTGACAGTGGAGCAGGCAGCCGAGGAACTGCTATGCAGCCCAGCCAAGATCAGCCGGATGGAGACCGCGCAACGGGGCGTTAGCCAGCGAGATGTGCGCGACCTGTGCCGCATTTACGGGGTGACGGACGAGAACCTGGTTCGGCAGCTGATGAACTGGGCGAGGGAATCCCGCCTTCCTGGCCTGCGTCAGGAGTACGGCGACCTCGGCTACGACGCGATCTACACCTATATGGATCTGGAGGCGGCCGCGTCCTCGATCACCGAGTTGCAGATCACCTACCTGCCCGCTCTGTTCCAGACCGAGGAGTACGCCCGCACTCTGATCCGCGGTCTGCTCCCGGGCATCGAGCAGGAAGTACTGGAACGACGGGTCGAAGCCCGCATGAATCGTCAGAAACTCCTGCTGGGCACCGATCCACCTCGCTACTGGACCTTCATTGACGAAGCGGCATTGCGCCGGGTGACGGGAGATCCCGCGATCATGGAGGCGCAACTGGAGCGGCTGCTTGTCCTGGGACAGGCGCCGCATGTGACGGTGCAGGTGATCCCGTTCACCGCCGGGCCGTACATGTGCGCGGACGACCCGTTCGTGATGTTCAAGTTCAAGGACCAGAGCCTGTCGGACGTCGTCTACCGGGAGTCCCTGGACCGGGTCGAGTACCTGGAGAGGCCGAACGAGTTAGCCATTTATCGGGAAGCGGTCGACCGCCTGCGCGCGGTGGCGCTCTCCCCCAACGAGTCCCTCAAGCACATTGCCGGTGCGAAAACGGACTTCAGCACCACCTGAAATATTGACCACTCAGGAGCGCCTACGTCTCTGCGGACACTCTAGCCGAGAGACATGAACAGATGAAACCATCCGACGAGTTGCCGGCCACCGAGCCGGAATGGCGTATCTCCTCGCGTTGCAGCGGCGGGAACTGCGTACAGTTTGCCCAGGTCAACGAAGGGATCGCATTGCGGGATTCGAAGAATCCCAGCATGGGCACGCTCTTCTATTCGCCACAGGAATGGCGCGCTTTCCTGACGGCCGCGAAGGCGGGTGCCTACGACGTGACGAAGTGACGTGCTCACTCGCCACTATGCGCGCAAGGCCTCCGAAGGTACATTTAGCGTAACTAGGTACTTTCGCGGTTAATCACGCAGCCTGCGGGTGAGCATTCGGGAGGGTGAATGGCCGGCCGACCCACGTTCAGCGAGGTGACATGGCGGCGGGCATGCGGCGGCGGGAACTGCGTCGAAGTGGCCTTCCAGGATGGACACGTGGGCGTACGTGACGGAAAGCGAGGCGGCGAGGGCCCGATCCTCACCTTCACGGCCGAGGAATGGCAGACCTTCGTCGAGCACGTCAAGGACGGCCGCTTCGACCTGCCCTGACGTTCCGCGCGCGAACGGACGAAGGGCTTCCCCGGCCGGCGCCGGGGAAGCCCTCTACCTCTACGCGTGCTCCGTCACCAGGGGGACGGGGCGGGTGGGGGGACGACCGGGGGACGGTCGTCGCAGGTGATGGTGTTGGGCAGCATCCAGGGAGCGAGCCAGCCGCCGTCGTTGCCGCCGAGGTCGGTCAGGGAGAACTCCGACCCGGTGGGCGGGAAGTTGAAGGACCCGCAGTTGTTGACGCCCACCGCGCCGACGTTGCGGGCGTCCACGTTCTCGAAGGACGCCGAGCCCTTCACGCGGGCGCTGACCACGGAGGTGCCCGTGCCGTCGACCCGGATATCCGTGAAACGGACCTTCGGGATCGCGTACAGGTCCTTCACCGACCACTCGCTGACCAGCATGATCGCGTTGTACGTGCTGTCCAGGTAGTGGTCGCCGCCGACCTCGATGTCGGCGTCGATGTCCTTCTCCAGGGCGTAGAACCAGATGGCCCCCAGGCCGATCTTCCAGTTCAGCTCGAACGTGCCGGCCCGTGCGGTCGTGTTGCCCGTGATGCGGAGCTTGCCGGCGAACGGCTCGGCGCCGAACCGGGAGCCGACCTGGATGGCGCTGCCCTCCCTGATCGGGTCGGCGATCAGGTTGTTCGAGACCGTGTTGTCCGTGCCGCCGTAGATCGCGATGCCGTTGGCCAGCACGGGCGTCTGGATCGTGTTGTGGTCGAACGTGTTGCCCGCGTCGGCGGTCTTTTCGGACCACATGGCGAGCGCGTCGTCCCCGGTGTTGCGGACGAAGTTGTTCGACACGACGGAGCCCGTCACGCCGGTGTGGAAGTTGAGCCCGTCCGCGATCTGGTCGACGATCACGTTATTGGTGATCTTGATGTTACGCATCGGACCGTCGAACCACATGCCCACCTTGGTGTGGCGGATGTAGAGCCCGTCGATGGTCGAGTCGCTCATCGCGCCGCCGACGCCGTTGACCTGGTCGGTGTCGATACGCTCGCGGACGTCGCCCTCGATGGCGAAGCCGGACAGGTGGACGTTGCGGCTGCCGCCCGCCGAGGCGTCCTTGCCGTAGAAGCCGACACCGGTGTGCACCGAGCCGTCCGGGGCCGGGGCGTCCAGGTCGACCTGGCGGCCCTTGATGATCGTGTACCAGCTTCCGGCGCCCGTGATCGTCACGTCGTCCACGACGATGTGGCGGTTCACCTGGTAGGTGCCCGGCGGAATGTAGACCTTCAGGTGCGCCCGTTTGGCGAAGGCGACGGCCTTGTCGATCGCTCCGGCCGAGTCGCGCCTGCCGGTGGGGTCGGCGCCGAAGGCCAGCACGTTCGCCGCGACGACCTCGACGCGCGGCGGGCCGACGAGGTGCGAGTCGAGCAGGTCGACGACCGTCCATGCCGCGTTGCTCCCTGCCGGGACCGTCAGCCGTACGGTGTCGCCCGCCCGGTACGTGCGGCCGAGCAGGAGGCGCTGCTCGTCGTAGAAGTGGTTCGGGCGGAACGGCTTGGCGATCTCCGGGGCCGGCGTGGTGGCGTCCGGCACGCAGGAGCACTCGGTGATCCACCAGTCGGGGTGCAGCAGCCCGGCGTTCGGATCGTTCGAGAACGGATACTGGTTGTAGAGCCAGGCGTACTGCGACGTGAGGGTCATGGTGGCCCGTTTGCGGCCGTTGACCGCGACGTCGAGCGGCGCGGTGATGCCGCCGCCCCCGGGAGCGTCCGGGATGCTGTACCGCACGGTGATCGCGTTGGCCGCCTTGGGCAGCGTGAACTCGACGTACTGCCCGGGGGTCAGCTTGACCGCCTTGCGGCCGGACGCCTCCGCGGGCAGCGTGTACGCGTCGCGGCCGGGGCCGATGACCGTGCCGTTCGTGGCGGCGTTCTCCGCCTCCTGCTCGGCGAAGTCGACATCGGCGCCGCGCCCGGACACGAGCGCCGGGTCGAGGGCGGCCCGCGTCACGACGGGGGCCTTCGCGGAGGCGGACGCGGGCGTCTGTAAGACCGCGAGCCCGGTGGCGGCCAGGGCCGCCGCCAGCAGAATTCTCATCGGCCCTCCGTGATCCAGACCGCGGTGTCGGACGGAAGCAGGTCGCCGTCGAGAGGGCCGCTGGCCAGCAGCACCGAACCCGTCTCCGGAAGCGCGACCGGCTCGGCGCCGAGGTTGACCAGGCAGACCAGGCCGGAATCGCGGCGGAACGCGATCACCTCGTCCCCGTACGGCAGCCAGGTCAGCGTGCCGTCACCGAGCAGTTCGCGGCGCAGGCGCAGGGCCGAACGGTAGAGGCAGAGCATCGAGCCCGGATCGGCCTCCTGAGTCTCCACGGTGAGGTCGCGCCAGCCGGTCGGCTGCGGCAGCCAGGGCTCGCCGGTGCTGTATCCGAAGGGCGGCTCGGTGCCCGACCACGGCAGCGGCACCCGGCAGCCGTCGCGGCCGCGGACCGTGTGGCCGGAGCGCTCCCACATCGGGTCGTCGATGAGCTCCTCGGGGATGTCCTCGACCTCGTTCAGGCCGAGCTCCTCCCCCTGGTAGACGTAGACGCTCCCGGGCAGCGCCATCGCGAGCAGCGCCGCCGCCCGCGCCCGGCGGCGGCCGAGCTCCAGGTCGGACGGCATGCCGTCCCGGCGTTCCGCGTTGTCCCAGGACGTGACGGCCCGGCCATACCGGGTGACCGGACGGGCGACGTCGTGGTTGGACAGCACCCAGGTCGCAGGCGCGCCGATCGGCACGTGGGTGGCGAGGGTCAGGTCGATGCTGGCGCGCAGAGCGGCCGGCTCCCACGCACTCGACAGGAAGTCGAAGTTGAACGCGGTGTGGAGCTCGTCGGGGCGCAGGTAGTTGGCGAACCGCTCCTGGTCGGGCAGCCACACCTCGCCGATGAGGATCCGCCCGCCGTAGGAGTCGGACACCCGCCGCCACTCGCGGTAGATCTCGTGGACCCCGTCGTGGTCGGTGTACGACTCCTCCACGCTGTCGAGGTCCTTGACGAGGACGGCCGCGGAGTCGATGCGTACGCCGTCCACGCCCCGGTCGAACCAGAACCGCAGCACGTCGAGGAACTCCTCGCGTACGGCGGGATTGTTCCAGTTGAAGTCGGGCTGCTCGGGGGCGAACAGGTGGAGGTACCACTCGCCGTCCGGCACCTGCGTCCACGCCGGGCCGCCGAAGATCGACTGCCAGCCGTTGGGCGGGCCGTCGCCGACGCCGGGGCGGAACCAGAACCGCTCCCGGGCCTCCGAACCGGGACCGGCCGCCAGCGCCTCCTGGAACCATGCGTGCTGGTCGGACGCGTGGTTGGGGACGACGTCGACGATCGTACGGATGCCCAGGCCGTGGGCTTCCTCGATCAGCTTCTCCGCCTCGGCCAGGGTGCCGAAGACCGGCTCGATGCTGCGGTAGTCGGCGACGTCGTAACCGCCGTCGGCCATGGGGGAGGGATACCAGGGGTTCAGCCAGATGGCGTCGACGCCGAGATCCGCCAGGTAGGGCAGGCGTGACCGCAGCCCCGCCAGGTCACCCGTCCCGTCGCCGTTCCCGTCGGCGAAGCTGCGCAGGTAGACCTGGTAGATCGCGGCCCCGCGCCACCAATCGGGGGTCGAGGTGTTGCCGGGCATGCTGAATACAACTCCTTACGGGTGAAGGCGACAGATCGGGGCGTCAGCCCTTGAGGCTGCCGGCGGTGAGACCGGCCATGATGTGCCGCTGGAACAGGAAGAACACGACGATGGTCGGGATGCTCGCGATCACCAGGGAGGCGACCAGCACGTTCTGCGGCATCTGCGAGGAGAGCGAGGCGATGCCGATGCTCACCGACATCTTGTCGCTGTCCGGCAGGACCAGCAGCGGCCAGACGAAGTCGCGCCAGACGTTGACGACGGTGAGGATGGAGACCACGCCGAGGATGGGCCGGGAGATCGGTATCACCACCGACCACAGGATGCGGCCCGGCGACGCTCCGTCGATCTCGGCGGCTTCGAGCAGTTCCCGCGGGATCGAGTCGAAGAACCGCTTGAGCAGGAAGACGTTGAAGCCGTTGGCCGCGGCCGGCAGCCAGATCGCCCACGGCGTGTTCAGCAGGTTCCAGTGGAAGAACGGCACGTCCTTCACCGTGAGATACGCCGGGAGCATGATGACCATGGGCGGGATCATCAGCGTCGACAGCATCAGGGCCAGGACGACCTTGCCGAGCGCCGGGCGGAGCTTCGACAGGGCGTAGGCCGCCGAGACGTCCACCGCGAGTGTCAGCAGCCAGGCGCCGCCGGCGTACAGGGCCGTGTTGCCGAGCAGCGTGCCGAGGCCGAGCAGATCCCACGCCTGCAGGTAGCCGTCCAGGGAGAAGTGCGACGGCAGGAAGGTCGGCGGGATCGCGTTGAGTTCCTCGGTGGACTTCATCGCACCGGTGATCATCCAGTAGAGCGGGAAGACGAACGCGGCGGTGAAGCTCACCACCACGATCACCAGCACGATCCAGTAGATGATCCGGCCACGCGTCGTGTTGAGCTGATGCGGCGAGACGGCGGTGCGGAACTGCGTGTTGATCGGCTTGCGGGGCCGCCGCTGCCCGCGGCGCTCGTGCCGGGCGGAGGTGGCCGGTGTCCCGGCCGAGCGGTCGGGCATGACGGTGATGTTGGACATGGTCGCTCCCCTCACACCGTGTTGTCGCGCGAGACGCGCAGGTAGATCGCGGAGAACACCATGAGCACGATCATGAGCATCAGGCCGAGCGCGTTGCCCGCGTTGAGATTGCCGAAGTTGAAGGCGTACTGGTACATGAGGTAGACGACGCTGACCGTGGCGTTCTCGGGGCCGCCGCCGGTGAGCAGGTAGGGCTCGATGAAGACCTGCATGGTCGCCACGATCTGCAACAGCAGCATCACGAGCAGGATCAGCTTGGTCTGCGGGATCGTGACGTGCCAGATCCGCTTGAACAGGCCGGCGCCGTCGAGTTCCGCGGCCTCGTACAGCTCGCTCGGGATCGTCTGCAGGGCGGCGAGGTAGATCAGGGTGCCGCTGCCCATGTTCATCCAGGTGGAGACGATGACCAGCGAGATCAGCGCGGTGCTCGTCGAGTTGAGCCACTGCAGGCCGGGCAGGTGGAACAGGTCCAGGACCTGGTTGAACAGCCCGTAATCGGGGTTGTAGAACCACTGGAAGAGCAGGACGCTCACCGCGGGCGGCAGCATGACCGGCAGGTAGACCACGAAGCGCAGGTAGGCGCGGGCGTGCCGCAGCTCGTTCAGGACGATCGCGGTGACGAAGGGAATCCCGTAGCCGCACAGCAGGGCGAGCAGCGTGAACACCGCGGTGTTGACCCAGGCCGGCCCGAACGCGGGGTCGTTGACGACGGTGCGGAAGTTCTCCAGCCCCACCCATTCGGGCGGGTCCACGAAGTTGGTCTTCTGGAAGCTGAGGATGACCTCCCGGACCATCGGATACCAGGAGAAGAACGCGAAACAGATCAGAGCGCCGCACAGGAAGCCGTAGGCGGTGACGTTGCGCCGCACGGCGCGCCGCAGTTTCGTCGGCTGCCGCCGCCTGCCGCCCGCTGCCGGGATGCTCGCTGTGGTCATCGTTGTGAATCCGATCTCGACGTGTTTGCCGGGGCGCCGGCCGCGCGAGGGTCACGGCCGCGGGCGGCGCCCCGGGATTAGGCCCGGATTATCAGGGCGGTCAGCCCTTCGAGGCCAGCAGGGAGTTGACCTTCGACTCGGCGTCGGACAGGAGCTGGTCGATGTTCGCGTCCTTGCGGGTCAGCACGGCCGACATCGGAGTGTCGAGGATCTTGTAGATCTCCTGGGCGTACGGCCCGGGCTCGGCCTTCGGCGGGATGCCCTTGGAGCCCTCCACCCATCCGGCGAACTGCGCGGCGTCGATGTTGGCGTTCGCCTTGCGCAGCTCGTTCACGGCCTGGCCGGACGGCGTGTCCGCGCCGTACAGGTCGGGGTACGGCTGGCCGACGGTCAGGTTCGCGCCCTTGGCCCGCACGTAGTCGAACTGGCCCTTACCGGGGGTGAGGAACTTGTACTCGATCCACTTGAGGCCGGCCTTGATCTGCTCCGGCGTGGCCTTCGGGTTGATCATGTAGCCGGCGCCGCCGTTGAACAGGGCCTTGGCCTCGGGCTGGGCGGTGATGGCGTAGTTCTCGAACTTGCCGCCGAAGTCGTTGCGCAGCGAGATGAGCACGTCGGGCGCGCCCAGCATCATGCCCATCTTGCCGCCGGCCATGGCCTTCATCAGGGCCGGCCAGTCGATGTAGAGCTGGGAGCCCATGCTGTTGTCGACCCACCGCATCTGGTGGAGGTTCTCCAGCACGGCCCTGCCCTCGGGGGTGTTGAAGGCGGCCTTCTTGCCGTCGTCGGTGATGACCGATCCACCGCGGCCGTAGATGGAGGCGGTGAAGTGCCAGCCGCCGACGTTGTTGCCGCTGTACTCGCCGTACCCGACGTAGCCGGGGCCGAGCCCGGCGATCTTCTTCGCGGCGGCCTGCACGTCGGCCCACGTCTTGGGCGGGTTGTTCGGGTCGAGCCCGGCCTTGGTGAAGACCTCCTTGTTGTAGACGAGGCCCATGCCGTAGCCGTCGGTCGGCAGGCCGTAGACCTTGCCGTCCTTCTTGAACAGGTCGATCGAGCTGTTGTAGTCCTGGAACGTCTTGATCTCGTTGACGTACGGCGTGATGTCGGCGGCCTGTCCGCTCTCGATCAGGCGGCCGACGTTGGGGAAGTTGACGTAGAAGACGGTCTCCAGCTCGCCGCTGGCCAGTTTGGGCTCGAAGGTGCGCGGGTCGTAGCAGGGGAAGGCGTCGGTGACCTTCGAGACCTTGATGTTGGGGTTCAGCTTCTGGAAGGCCGCCAGGTCTTCCTCGAAGGTCGCCCGCTCCGCCTTGTTCGTCTTCGGCGGCTCGCAGTTGACCGAGATCGACACCGGTCCGGCGCTGCCGGGCGCCGCGCCGGCCTTGTCGCCGCTGTTACCGCTGTCGTCGGTGCCGCACGCCGCGGCCGCTGCAATGGCAAGTCCCGAGACCAGCAGTATCGAGAGCTTGTGGGATTTCATCCTCGTTCCCTTCTGGAACCGCGCACCACGACCCGTCGAAGCACACGGCTCGGGGCCGACTGGAGCGCCCCGATCCGCTCGGTTGCGAGAAACATACAGAGACATGCAGGACTGAGCAATAGTTCGTCATTAACTCTGCAAAAAAGTGACAGTGATCGGTCTGTGACTGGCATGCCATGGCGAGCGGGCAAGGCACGGCAATCCGGAAGCCGCGCTCACGAGCGGGCTTGTAGGGCTGGATGCGCTCAGAAGCGTGCTTTATGGGGGCTGGACGCGCTCAAGAGCTGCTTGGCTTGTTGACGTTGTATTGCACTTTGGCTTGTCAGGAGTGGACGCGCTCAAGAGCGGGCGGGTGCTCCGGCCGGCCGTGATAGTTGCGGCCCGGTGAGCCGCAGGAGCGGCCATCGCGGGCGCGGTGGTACCTGGCACGGTCTTACGCCGGCCTCCGCACCCGCCCGCCCCCGGCGCTCCGTGCTGATTGACGGTCTACACAACGTTCACCGGGGTGGAGGGAGCGGAGCGGAAGGGAGCGAGGACCGCAGCGAAGGCCCAGCGGAGCGGGCTTCGCGAGGACCGGAGGTTCCTTCCGGCGCAGTGACCGGCCCGCCCAAGGTCCATGACAGTGACGACCCGCCCAATGTCCATGACACTGACCGGCTCGCCCATGCTTCGCGACAGAGACAGGCCTGCCCATGGTCCATGGCACTGACCGGCCCGCCCAGGCTCAACTAGGAGCGGGGTGCGGGGGCGGTCGAGGCGCGGACGACCAGTTCGGGCTCGAACAGCAGCTCGTCCCCCGGCACCACGGCCGCGTCGATCTGGGCCACCAGCAGTTCGACGGCCGCCCTGCCCATCGCGTCGATGGGCTGGCGGACCGTGGTCAGCGGCGGGTCCACGCAGTTCATCAGCGCCGAGTCGTCATAGCCGATGACGGAGACGTCCTCGGGCACCGACAGCCCCGCGCGGCGGGCGGCCCTGATCGCGCCGAGGGCGAGCACGTCGCTGGCGCAGATGATGCCGGTCACGCCCCTGGCGACCATGCGTGTGGCGGCGGCGTGCCCGCCTTCCAGCGAGAACATCGTGTGCTCGACGTGGTCGGGGTCGAGTTCCAGTCCGTTGGCGGCCGCGTACGCCCGGAACGCGGCGAGCTTGCGCTGGGACGGCACGTGGTCGGGTGGGCCGAGCAGCATCGCGACCTGGCGGTGCCCGAGCGCCATGAGATGGGCGAGCGCGATCTCGGCCGCGGCGACGTCGTCGCACGACACCTGCGGGAACCCGAGATGCTCGACCGCCGCGTTGACGAGCACGGTCGGCAGCTTGCGTTCGAGGACCCTGCGGTAGTGACTGTGGGAGGCGTCCCCCTGGGCGTACAGGCCGCCGGCGAAGACCATGCCGGACACGTGCTGCTGGAGGAGCAGGTCCACGTAGTCGGACTCGGAGACGCCGCCCACGGTCCGGGTGCACAGCACGGACGTGAACCCCTGCTGGGCCAGCGCGCCCCCCACGACCTCGGCGAACGCCGGGAAGATCGGGTTCTGCAGCTCGGGGAGGACCAGGCCGACGAGCCGGCCGCGGTCGCCGCGCAACTGGGTGGGCCGCTCGTATCCCAGCACGTCGAGCGCGGTGAGCACGGCCTCTCTGGTGGCGTCGGAGACCCCCGGCTTGCCGTTGAGCACGCGACTCACCGTCGCCTCGCTCACGCCCACCTTCTTGGCCACTTCCGCAAGCCGTCGTGTCATGGACGCAACTATACGACAGCGAACGCAAACGCTTTCATCCGCTTGCGCATCCGGTCACGAACGGCACGTCAGACGCTGCCTCGCTCCACGGGGTGGGCCGGCGCCGATCGCGATCCGTGGGGCGCCGTCCCGTGCACTCCTCCGGGCGATGCGCGGAGCGTTCCAGACGGTCCGGGGCTGGGCTTACGTGATGTCGTAACCTGCATGTCATCTTGCGACTTCTCGTCGGAATATTGCAGAAGGTTGTTCGCCAACTTATCGTGTGGGCCACTCACCTTCTTCGGAGGTGTGGCGGTCCAGCGTCCACGCCGCATCTCCCGGGTCTCGCATGCAGAAAGGAACGTCATGAGAAGATCCGGAGCCGCCATCGCGGTGGCGGGGGCGCTGATCGCTGTGGGGAGCGTGGTGGCGTTCCCCGGCACGTCGTCGGCCGCGACCTCGCCGTCGCCCTTCTCCGTGCCGGGAAGAGGCGCGACCGTGCCGTTCACGGAGATCGAGGCCGAGGCCGCCGCGACCAACGGCGAGCAGATCGGCCCGGACCGCGTCTACACGCATCTGCCGTCCGAGGCGTCGGGCCGCCGAACCGTACGGCTCGACGCGCCGGGAGAGTACGTCGAGTTCACCCTGCCCAAGCCCGCCAACGCCATGACCGTGCGCTACAGCGTGCCGGACAACGCGGCCGGAACGGGCATCACGGCACCGGTGGACCTGCGGATCAACGGGACCAAGCTCAAGGACCTGCAGTTCACCTCCCGGTACGGCTGGTTCTACGGCGGCTACCCGTTCGGCAACACGCCCGGCGACAAGCCGCACCACTTCTACGACGAGACGCGGACGATGTTCGGATCCACCCTGGCGGCGGGCACCAAGGTCAGGATCCAGGTGGCCTCCACCTCGGTCGCGCCGTGGGTCGTCGTGGACCTCGCCGACTTCGAACTCGTGCCGGACGCGATCCCCCGGCCCGCCGGGTCGCTGTCGGTCGACGACTTCGGCGCCGACCGCAACGGCACGAGCGACTCCACCGCCGCCTTCCAGGCCGCCGTCGACGCCGGAAAGGCCCAGGGCAAGGAGGTCTACATCCCGGCCGGGACGTACACCCTGTGGGACCACGTGGTCGTGGACGGGGTCACGCTGCGCGGGGCCGGGCCCTGGTACAGCGTGCTCACCGGCCGCCATCCCACCCAGCGCAACCGGGCCGTCGGCGTCTACGGCAAGTACGTCAGCGGCGGCGGCTACACCGGCGGGATTCGGCCGCACGAGGCGGGCGGGCCGAGCCGCAACGTCACCCTGCGGGACTTCGCGATCATCGGCGACATCACAGAACGGGTGGACGACGACCAGGTCAACGCCCTCGGGGGCGCGATGACCAATTCGGTGGTCGACAACCTGTGGATCCAGCACACCAAGGTCGGGGCCTGGATGGACGGCCCGATGGACAACTTCACGTTGAAGAACAGCCGCATCCTCGACCAGACCGCCGACGGCGTGAACTTCCACACCGGCGTCACCAACTCCACGGTGACCAACACCTTCGTCCGCAACAGCGGTGACGACGGCCTGGCGATGTGGCCCGACCGGATGGCCAACGCGAACAACGCGTTCACGTTCAACACCGTGGTCGCGCCGGTCCTGGCCAACAACATCGTGACGTACGGCGGCCGGGACATAAAGATCACCGACAACGTGGTCAGCGACACACTCACCAACGGCGGCGGCATCCACGTCGCCAACCGCTATCCGGGAGTGAACTCCGGCCAGGGCACGGCGGTCGCCGGCACGATCACCGTCGCCCGCAACACCCTCATCCGGGCCGGCAACAGCGACTACAACTGGAACTTCGGCGTCGGCGCGATCTGGTTCGACGGCCTCAACGAGCCGATCAACGCGACGATCAACGTGACCGACACCGACATCATCGACAGTTCCTACGAGGCCATCCAGTTCATCGAGGGCAGCACCCAGACCGTCAACTTCTCGAACGTGAACATCGACGGCACCGGGACGTACATGATCCAGGCGCAGGCGGCGGCGAAGGCGAGCTTCACCAACGTCCGGGCGGCCCACATCGGCGCGGGCGTCGCGATCCACAACTGCGTCGGCACCGGATTCGCCCCCACGTACGGCACGGGCAACTCCGGCTGGAGCCTGAGCTCCACCGTCTGCACCGGCCAGTGGCCCGCGCCGAACTACATCTACGACGGCGGCGACCCCAGCCCGAGCCCCTCGCCGCCCGCCTCACCCTCCGTCTCCCCCTCCCCCTCGCCCAGTCCCACGGGGTGCGATCCCGGCAGCGGCGACCTCGCCCGGGGCAAGACGGTCACGGCGACGAGCAGCACCCAGACGTACGTCCCCGCCAACGTCGTGGACGGCGACGCCAACACCTACTGGGAGTCGGCCAACAACGCCTTCCCGCAGTCGATCACCGTGGACCTGTGCGCGGTGACCCCGGTCCAGCGGGTGGTGCTCAAGCTGCCGCCGAGCGCCGCCTGGGGCGCCCGCACCCAGACCCTTGCGGTCCTGGGCAGCGCGGACGGGACGAACTACACCACCTTGTCCCCCTCGGCAGGCCGTACGTTCGACCCGGCCACCGGGAACACGGCGAGCATCCCCTTCACGACCGCGAACGTCCGCTACGTCCGGGTGACGGTCACCGGCAACACCGGCTGGCCCGCAGGGCAGCTGTCGGCCTTCGAGGTGTACGGCACCGGCGCCACCCCCAGCCCGTCACCCAGCGTCTCCCCCAGCCCGCCGCCCACGGGGAACCTCGCCCGGGGCAAGACGGTCACGGCGACGAGCACCACCCAGACGTACGTCCCCGCCAACGTCGTGGACGGCGACGCCAACTCCTACTGGGAGTCGGCCGGCAACGCCTTCCCGCAGACCCTGACCGTGGACCTCGGCGCGTCCGTCACGGTGGGCAGGGTTGTGCTCAAGCTGCCGCCGAGCGCCGCCTGGGGCGCCCGCACCCAGACGCTTTCGGTCCTCGGCAGCACGGACGGCACGAATTACACCACGATCGCCGGACCCGCGGGCCACACCTTCGACCCGGCGACCGGCAACACCGTCACGGTCGCCGTGCCCGCCGCCGCCCGGCGCTACCTGCGGCTGAGCGTCACCGGTAACACCGGCTGGCCGGCCGCGCAGATCTCCGAGTTCGAGGCGTACGCCTCGTAACCCGGAACGGGACGCCCGGAGGAGGAGTGGACGCCTCCTCCTCCGGGCTCCCCCACACAGCATGACCCCCGGCAGGCCGTCAGGTGACGGGGACGCCGACGCGGCCGGTGGAGGAGCGGACCACCAGTTCCGGCTCGAACAACAGCTCGCCCGTCGCGACGGCGGCGCCCTCGATCTGGCTGACCAGCAGCTCCACCGCGGCCCGGCCCATCGCCTCGATCGGCTGACGCACCGTCGTCAGCGGCGGGTCCACGCACGTCATGAGCGCGGAGTCGTCGTATCCGACGACGGACACGTCGTGGGGCACGCGCCGACCGGCCCGCCGCGCCGCGCGGATGGCTCCGAGGGCCAGCGGGTCGCTGCCGCAGATGATCCCCGTGACGTCCTGCCGCACGAGCTTCAGCGCCGCCGCGTGGCCGCCCTCCAGCGAGTGCATCGTGTGCTCGACCAGCTCGCCGCCCGCCGCCCGGAACGCCTCCAGTTTCCGTATGGACGGCATGTGGTCGGCGGGACCGACGACCAGGCCTATTCGCTGGTGGCCGAGCGCGCGCAGGTGGCCCAGCGCCTGCTCCACCGCGATCGTGTCGTCACAGGAGACGCGGGGGAAGTCCCAGTGATCGGCTGCGGCGTTGACCAGCACCGTGGGCAGCCGCCGCTCCACCAGCCGCAGGTAGTGCTCGTGGACGACGCCGGTCTGCGTGTAGAGCCCCCCGGCGAAGACCACGCCGGACACCTGCTGTTGCAACAGCAGATCCACATAGTCGGCCTCCGAGATCCCGCCGACCGTACGCGTGCAGAGCACGGGGGTGAACCCCTGCTGTGCCAGCGCCCCGCCGACGACCTCGGCGAACGCCGGGAAGATCGGATTCTGCAGCTCGGGCAGGACGAGCCCGACCAGGCGGGCGCGCTCGCCGCGCAACTGCGTGGGCCGCTCGTACCCGAGCACGTCGAGAGCCGTCAGCACGGCCTCCCGGGTGGCCTCGGAGACCCCGGCCTTGCCGTTGAGGACGCGACTCACCGTGGCCTCGCTGACCCCGACCTTCTTCGCAACCTCCGCAAGCCGTCGCGTCATGGCGGCAAGCATACGACGCGGAGCGGACAGGCCAAGGATCTTCGACGACACGGTTGCAAGCGGGCTGAAAGCACCGTGAAAGAGGCCATTCCTAGTGTCTGACGCGTTACAGATCACTCAGGAAGGCATCATGAACATCCTCAGGAACAGCCTCGCCGTCGTCGCGGCGTCCGCCCTTCTCGGTCTGACCGCCGCCTGCAGCGGGAGCCAGACGGCCGTCTGCGAGGAGGCGACCAAGGCGTTCACCGACTACAGCGGCAAGGCCGCCGCCGCGGCCGGCGACATCAAGGGCATCAACGCCGCGACCAGTGACCTGGCCGCGCAGCTCAAGGACCTGTCCGGCAAGGCCGACGGCGACCTGAAGGTGGCGCTCACCGGCATGGCCGACTCGTGGGCGTCCTTCAAGATCGACCTGTCGGACCCGGCCGCCGCGACCAAGCTCGCCGAGTTCGGCCAGAAGGCCACCCAGGCGACCCAGCAGCTCGCCTCCGCCTGCTCCTGACCTCCGGCCCGCCTCGCCCGCCGGCGCGAAGCGCCGGGGGCGGGCGAGGCGGGCCGGCGTAAGACCGTGCCAGGTACCACCGCGCCCGCGATGGCCGCTCCCGCGGCTCACCGGACCGCCACTATCACGGCCGGCCGGAGCACCCGCCCGCCCGTGCGCGTGTCCGCCTGGTGGTGGGGCAAAGCCCGCCGCGGCGTCAGTACTCGAGCCCCCAGTCGTGGGTGCCGAGGAGGTAGGCGTCTCCCTTGGGCACCAGCCTGCCGCCCTCGGCCAGGCCGGCGAGGCACCGCCGTACGTCGTCCTCCGGGAGACCGGTCATCTCGGCGACCTCGGCGGACGTCGCGGGCCGTTCCTCCGTGTTCAGGGCGGCGACGGCCTCGTAGACCGTCATGTCCGCCGTCGTCATCTCCTGGACGTCTTCCAGGCTCTCCTCGTCAGGCACTTCGCTGTCTCGCCCCCTCACGCAGCCGCTCCGGATCGACCTGCCGGTCCGGGTAGCGTTCGAGGTACTCGCGTTCCAGTTCCTGCGTCCGCGAGGTGTGGCGCTCCAGCGCGTCATCCGACCCGTGGAAGAACGTCTCCGACCGGGTCTCGTGCAGGTGGCGCAACTCGCGGATCAGGTCCTCGTCGCCCAGGTCCCGCGGGTCGACTCCCATGGTCATGACGGTCCTCCCTCACACCTCTGTCGGCTTGTCCCAGCGTTCGTCAGGGTTCTTGTCGTCCGGCTCCGCGTTGGGCGGATCCGTGGCGGACGGCGTCCACTCGCCGGCGATATCCGGCTCATCCTCGGTATCGATGTATCGGTCGTCTTCCCTTCGCATGCCAGGTCTCCTGCCCGGTGGAGCGCCCGCCATTCCGGACCGGCCGCACCGCACCGCCCCCGAATGCCGTACGGCCCGCTCCATCCACGACGGAGACGGGCCCTACGGGTACGGGAGCTCTCAGGACAGGTCGAACTCCCCGCCCTTGACCCCTTCGACGAACGCCTCCCACTCGCCGGGGGTGAACATCAGCCGCGGCCCCTGCGGATCCTTCGAGTCGCGTACGGCGACGCCGTCACGCAGGCGCGCGACCTCCACGCACTGGTTGCCGACGGTGTTCGAGCGCGCCGCCTTACGCCAGACCGCGCAGGCCAGGTCGTCCGCCGGTACGAGTCCCCTCATCGTCCTGCCATCTCCTTCTCGACCGAAATGATCATTTCCATGGACTTCTCCGGGCCGAGCGCGGCGGCACGAAGATGATCGAAGACCTGGACGTATCCGCGGATCTCCGCCGGATCCTCCAGGTAGAGCTCGCCGCTCATGTTCTCCAGCAGCACCACGTCGGTGTCGCCGGGATCGGGGAAGGCCAGGATCGCCGTCGAGTTGCCCATGCCGAGGTAGGCGCCCGCGTCGAACGGCAGCACCTGGACGGTGACGTTCGGCTGGACGGCCATCTCCCGCAGCCTGCGCAACTGCTCGGCCATCACAGGCGGGCCGCCCACGGGCCGGCGCAGCGCCGCCTCGTCGAGGACCGCCCACAGCTCCAGCGGGGCGGGGCCGGTCAGGCGCCGCTGGCGCTCCATCCGGGCCGCCGCCCGCCGCTCGATCTCCGCCGGGTCCTTGACCAGGGCCGCACCGATGACCGCGCGGGCGTAGTCCTCGGTCTGCAGCAGCCCGGGGACCAGCAGCGGCTCGTAGTTGCGCACCGACGACGCCTCGGCCTCCAGCCCGACGTACGGCCCGGGCAGGACGTCGTCGTAGGCGCGCCACCACCCCCGCCGGGCGGCGTCCCTGGCCAGCGCGACCAGCGCCTCCCGTTCCGAGCCCTCGACGCCGTAGAGGTCGAGCAGGTCGCGGATGGTCCGGGCCTGCGGGCGGGTGTGACCGGCCTCGATCCGGTAGACGGTGGAGACCGCCATGCCGAGCCGTCGCGCGACCTCCTCGCGGACGAACCCGGCCTCACGCCGCAGACGCGTCAGCTCACCGGAAAGCCGACGGAGCCGGACCGTAGGGCCGCCAACTCCCCTCATGAACCGAACTCTCCCTTTCGCCGCAAAAGGAAACTATGCAATCGTGCATTCGCCATATTGCGTAGTCGTTTTGCAAAGTGCAGGATGAACGAAGTCTTACACGGACCTCGAATCGCCATCCGCAGACGGGTGCACAGGGAGTTATCACGGGATGACAATTCTCAACCTCTCGGGGAGAATCGCGATCTCACGCCCCTTCTCGGGAGACCCGTCCCAAGTGCGGGCCGCCCGGCGGTTCGTGGCGAGCCGTCTCGGCGACGGCCACCCCTGCCGCGACGACGCCGTGCAACTGATCGGCGAGCTGGTCGCCGAGTCCCTGCGGCATGCCGTCTCCTGCGGACGCCCGCCGGGGTACGGCGTGTCGGTCCTGGCCACATCCGCCGCGGTCCGCGTCACGCTGTCGACCCAGGGCTGCGGGTGCTGGACGTCTCCCGAGCTGACGCCGGGCCGCGGCGTCCACCTCGTGGACCTGTTCACGCGGCGGTGGGGGGTGTCGGCCAGCCGCACCGGGGTCTGCGTGTGGTTCGAACTCGGGCACGACGCCGCCGTGCCGCCGCCCAGGAGCGTGGAGAGCGAGAGCACGAGAACGGCCTGAACGCCGGTCCGCACCGCCACGGCCGAGACCGGTGAGAAGCAGAACGAATTTCTGGCCGGATCCGGGGTAGACGGGCGCCATATCTTGCGGAGAAGGGGACGATATGGCGCAAATAAGCACCGACATTCCCGCGCGGCTGGATCGGCTCCCCTGGGCCCGTTGGCACTGGCTCGTGCTCATCGGACTCGGCACCGTCTGGATCCTCGACGGGCTCGAGGTGACCATCGTGGGGGTCATCGGCCCCCGGATCACGGACCCGAGCAGCGGGCTGGGGCTCACCGACAGCGAGGTCGGGATCGCCGCCGGTGTGTACGTCGCGGGAGCCTGCCTCGGCGCTCTCTTCTTCGGCCACCTGACGGACCGGTTCGGGCGCAAGAAGCTCTTCCTGGTGACGCTCGCCCTCTACCTCGCCGCCACCGTGGCCACGGCCTTCTCGCACGACGCCTGGTACTTCTACCTGTGCCGGTTCTTCACCGGCGCCGGCATCGGAGGCGAGTACGCCGCGATCAACTCGGCGATCGACGAGCTCATCCCGGCCCGCGTGCGCGGCACGGTCGACCTGGTGGTGAACGGTTCCTACTGGCTGGGCACCGCGCTCGGCGCGCTCATCGCGATCCCGGCGCTGAACACGAGCCTGCTGCCGGCCGAGCTCGGCTGGCGCCTGCTGTTCGGCCTGGGCGCCGTCCTCGGCGTGGGCATCCTGCTGGTCCGCAAGACCGTGCCCGAAAGCCCGCGCTGGCTGTTCATCCACGGCCGCGGAGAAGAGGCCGAGGAGATCGTGCGGGACATCGAGACGAAGATCCGGGAGGAGAGCGGCAAGACGCTCGAACCCGCCCACGGGGAGATGCGGATCAACCAGCGGAGTCACACCCCGCTGTCGGAGGTGGCGGCCACGCTGCTGCGCCGCTATCCCAAGCGCACGACCGTCGGCCTGTCGCTGTTCATCGGCCAGGCGTTCCTCTACAACTCGATCTTCTTCACCTACGCGCTGGTGCTGTCGACGTTCTTCAAGGTGCCGGACGGCAGCACGCCGTGGTACCTCGTTCCGATCGCGATCGGGAACTTCCTCGGCCCGGTCCTGCTCGGCCGGTTCTTCGACACGATCGGGCGCCGGACGATGATCGCGGGCACCTACGTGCTGTCGGGCCTGCTCCTGCTGGGCACCGCCGCGCTGTTCAACGCGCACGTGCTGACCCCGGTGACCCTCACGGCCTGCTGGATGGTGGTGTTCTTCTTCGCCTCGGCGGGGGCGAGCAGCGCCTACCTGACGGTCTCGGAGATCTTCCCGATGGAGACCAGGGCCCTGGCGATCGCGCTGTTCTACGCCGTCGGAACCGGGCTCGGCGGCATCATCGGGCCCGTGCTGTTCGGCCGCCTGGTGGAGAGCGGGGTCGTCGGCAACGTCGTGGTCGGCTACGTCGTCGGCGCCCTCCTGATGATGGCGGCCGGGCTGGTGCAGTGGTTCATGGGCGTGGAGGCGGCCCGGCGCTCGCTGGAGGACATCGCCGCCCCGCTCAGCGCCGAGCAGCGCCAGATGGTCTGACCGGGCGTACCGGTACGGCTCGCACCTTCACTGTGCGAGCCGTACCTGGCCGGGTGTCTCACGGCTCTCCTGGGTATCAATCCCCTCAGATGCGCACATAAGGCGCATCCTCGTACATTCGGGGGAATCATGGCTGACGACGCTCAGAAGAAGAAGCCCGCGAAGTCCACCGGCAAGGCGAAGAGGACGGCCATCAAGGAAGCCCGCTCGGCGAAGCAGGCGAAGAAGGCCAACCGCCCCGCCGAGGGCGCGAGCGAGTGACGGCCGCACGGCCGGTGCCACCATGATCCGGGCCGGGCCCCCGTGGCCCGGCCCTCCTCCTTCACCCGGACCTTCTTCACCACCCGCCCCCGTATGCGACGCCTCCCTCCGTCCTGGATACTCGGAGGGCCGTAAAGCCGATCTCGCTTGTTCTGGAGGGCCACCCGTGAGGCTTGGAGTCGTCTTCGACCGCGACCTGCCGCCGGAGTCGCTTCCGTCGTTCGCCGGGGAACTCGACGGCACGGCGGTCTCGGACCTGTGGGTGGTGGAGGACCTCGGCTGGACGGGCGCGATCTCCTCGGCCGCCACCGCACTGGCCGCGACCTCGCGCCTGCGCGTCGGCATCGGCATCACCCCCGCGCCCCTGCGCAACCCGATGCTGCTGGCGATGGAGCTGGCCAACCTGGCCCGTCTCCACCCCGGGCGGCTGGCCGCGGGAATCGGGCACGGTGTGCAGGCGTGGATGCGTCAGGTGGGCGCCGCCGCCGCGTCGCCGCTGTCGCTGCTGGAGGAGACGATCACGTCCGTACGCGCGCTGCTGCGCGGTGAGACCGTCACCCTGCACGGACGCGAGGTGAGCCTGGACGGCGTCCGCCTCGTTCACCCGCCGGCCGAGCCGCCGCCCGTCCTCGCCGGGGTGGTGAGCCCGCGCTCGCTGGCCCTGTCGGGACGGGTGGCCCAGGGCACGATCCTCCCCGAGGGTCTCAGTCCGGAGCGGTTGCGGTCGATGATCGAGCGGATCGGCGCGACCGGCGATCATGAAGTGGTGGGGTTCGTCCACCTCTACGTCGGCGACGACGCACGCGAGGCCATGCGGCACGCGGCGGAGGAGCAGGCAGGGTTCCTGCAGGTGGCGCCGGAGGAGGTCGTCATGGCGGCGGGCTCGCCGGAGGAGGCGTCCACCCAGGTCAGGCGACTGTGGGAGGCGGGCGTGTCCACGGTCGCCGTCCGCCCGGTGGGCGCCGACCCGCTCTCCCACGTCCACAAGCTGCTGTCCGCCCTCTGACCCGCCGTACGGCGCCGAGGGCATGACATTTGTCCCGGGGAGAACCAGGATCGGCCCCACTACGCCGGGACGCGCACGATCGGGCAGAGTTGGGGCGTGGACACCCCGACCCTCCGATCCCCTCAGCACCGTGTGAGCCGTACCGCCATCTGGTATTGGACCGCGCGGGCCGCCCTCGGCTGGCTGGTCATCCTCGCGGCCCAGGTGGTCTGGCTCGTGGCCGCCAGCGACGGGAACGCCCTGCCCGTCACCGCCCATGTGGCCGGTCTCGCCGTCACCGCCGTCGTCGCGGTGGCGCACGTCACGGTCATGCCGCAGTGGCGTTATCGGGTGCACCGCTGGGAGGCGACGTCCGCGGCCGTCTTCACCCAGTCGGGCTGGTTCAAGCAGGAGTGGCGCATCGCTCCCGTCTCCCGCATCCAGACCGTGGACAGCGAGCGCGGCCCGCTGGAGCAGATCTTCCGCCTGGCCAACGTCACCGTCACCACCGCCTCCGCCGCCGGTCCGATCAAGGTCAGCGGCCTCGACCGAGACACGGCCCAGCGCCTCGTCGCCGAGCTCACCGCCACCGCGCAGGCGACGGCGGGTGACGCCACGTGATCGACGTCATCGAGACGACCTTGACCTGGCGGCGGCTGAGCCCGCGCATGCTGGTGATCCACCCGTTCCAGGAGGTCGTACGGGCCGCACCGGCGCTGCTCGGCCTGCTGGTCGCGGGGTCGAGCAGCGGCGGGCAGGGCCATCTGTGGAGCGTCGCGGGCGTCGCTCTCATGGTCGTGCTCGGCATGCTCCGCTGGTTCACCACGACCTACCGCATCACCCCCAAGCACGTGCAGGTCCGCCGCGGCCTGCTGACCCGCAAGGTGGTGACCGTGCCCCGCGACCGGGTCCGCACGGTGGACGTCACCTCCCACGTGCTGCACCGCGTGCTCGGCCTGGCCCGGGTGGAGGTGGGAACGGGCACGTCGGAGCGCAGGCACGAGGGCCGGCTCAAGCTGGACGCGCTGACCGCCGCCGAGGCCGCCCGCCTGCGCGTGGAACTGCTGCACCGCTCTCCCGCCACCCCTGCCGCCGCGTCCTCCACGGTGTCCGCCACGGTGTCCGCCACGGCCTCCCCCGTGGCGCCGCCCGCCGGAAGCACACCGGCCGCCGAGACCGAACTCGCGCGGATGCGTCCCGAGTGGGTGAGGTTCGGGCCGTTCACGATGTCCGGGCTCGTCACCGTGGGCGTCGTCGCCGGTTTCGTGTCCCGCCTGGTCTCGGAGGGCAACGTCGACCTCGGCAGGGTCGGGCCCGTCCAGGAGACCTGGCGGTGGTTCAGCGCGATGTCGCTCCCGCTGGAGATCGCGACGGTGGTGCTCGTGCTGGTGGTGTTCGTGAGCGTCGCCTCCACGCTCGGCTACGTCCTCGCCTTCGGCAACTTCCGGCTCACCCGGCACGCCGAGGGCACCCTCCACGTGACCCGGGGGCTGCTGACCACCCGGGCCACCACCATCGAGGAACGGCGGCTGCGCGGGGTCGAGGTCGGCGAGCCGCTGCTGCTGCGCGCCGTACGCGGGGCCCGCCTGTCCGCGGTGACGACCGGTCTGCGGTCGGCGCAGGGCGCCCAGCGCGGCGGGTCGTTGCTGCTGCCGCCCGCGCCGCGCGCCGACGCCGTGTCGGTGGCCCGGCTCGTGCTCCCCCGTGCCGCCCATGCCCCCGCCGCCTCCTCCGCCTCCGACCCCTCGCCGGTCACCGCGGACCTGACCGCGCACGGCCCTGCCGCGCTGCGCCGCAGGTTCACCCGGGCGTACGGCGTGCACGCGCTGGTGCTGGCCGCGCTGCTCGCGCTGTGGTGGTGGGCCGGACTGCCCTCGTGGACGTGGGTCACCGCCGCCGCCCTGCTGCCGCTGACGGCCCTGCTGGCCGCCGACCGCTACCGCTCGCTCGGCCACACTCTGACGTCGGGCTATCTGGTCACCCGCTGGGGCTCGCTCGCACGCCGCCGGGTGGCCCTGGAGTGCGACGGCGTGATCGGCTGGAACATCGAGCGGTCGTTCTTCCAGCGCCGGGCCCGCCTGGCGACGCTGACGGCGACCACGGCGGCGGGCAAGCAGGGCTACCAGGTGCGCGACGTGGACCTCGCCGAGGCGCTGCGCCTGGCCGCCGCAGGCACGCCCGGCCTGCTCGACCCGTTCCTCGTCGAGTCCGCGCCAACCCTGTCGCCTAATAGCATGTGATGCCCGATAAGCCCGGTTTTACCTGAGGAGTTGGATTGTCCCGCTACGGCCAGATGTTCGGCCCCGACATCACGTTCCTCGGCGTCGAGCGGTGCGACCTCGGCGACCCGGCCGGCTACGCGGACGCCGACATCGTCATCCTCGGCGCGCCGTTCGACGGCGGCACCTCCCACCGCCCGGGTGCGCGCTTCGGCCCGAACGCCATCCGCCAGACCTGCTACCTCCCCCACGACGGCTCCCGCCCGAGCCTCGCCCTGCGCGTGGACGCCCTCAAGGACCTGCGGGTGCTGGACGCGGGGGACGTGGAGACCTACGCCGGGGACATCGAGGGCAGCCTGCGTGCGATCGAGGACGCGGTCGCCAGGATCGCGGCCTCCGGGGCGATCCCCGTCGTCCTCGGCGGCGACCACACGATCGCCCTGCCCGACGCGACCGGCGTGGCCCGCCACCACGGCTTCGGCCGCGTCTCGATGATCCACTTCGACGCGCACGCCGACACCGGCGACATCGAGTTCGGCCACCTGCACGGCCACGGGCAGCCGATGCGGCGGCTCATCGAGTCGGGGGCCATCCGGGGCGACCGCTTCCTGCAGATCGGCCTGCGCGGCTACTGGCCCGGGCCGGAGATCCTCGACTGGATGGCCGGGAAGCACATGCGGTCGTACGAGATGACCGAGATCGTCGCCAGGGGCCTCGACGAGTGCCTCACCGAGGCGTACGCGATCGCGCTCGACGACTGCGACGGGGTCTACCTGTCGGTCGACGTGGACGTCTGCGACCCGGGCCACGCGCCCGGCACCGGCACGCCCGAGCCGGGCGGCCTGTCGGCCCGCCAGCTCCTCGACGCCGTACGCAGGACCTGTTACGAGCTGCCCGTCGTGGGTCTGGAGATCGTCGAGGTGGCCCCGCCGTACGACCACGCGGACATCACGGCGTATCTCGGCAACCGGGTCGTCCTGGAGGCGCTGTCGGCGATCGCCCGCCGCCGCAGGGACGCCGCCGACGGCACGCGCTGGGACCCCGCCCAGCCCCTCCTCGACGGCCGCTGATCCACACCGCCCAACCGCCTCGCGCGCGGTGCTGGGTGATCGCGCACCGCTCGACGTGACACGGCCGGTTCCCTCGCCTTCGCGCCGGGGAACCAGGGATCGACGCGTGAGGTGTCCTTGAGGTACAGGAACGTGCGTCGCGATCTCTCCACCGCCCGGCCCACTGCCGCCCGGGGTGGAGCTGGCCGTCTATCGCGTCGTCCAGGAGGCGCTGACCAACACGATCAAGCATGCGGCCGGTGCGGCGGCGTCCGTCACCATCGGCCACCGCGGCGACCGGCTGGAGATCGAGATCACCGATACCGGCGGCAGGCAGACGACCCGCGCCGGAGAGGGCCAGGGCCGGGGCTTGATCGGGCTGCGGGAGCGGCTCACCCTCTACGGCGGCACCCCGCAGGCCGGGCCGCGAGGCGACGGCGCCTACCAGATCAAGGCGCGGGTTCCGTGGACGACCACGTGAACGGCTCTATGCGCGTGGTGATCGCCGACGATCAAGCGCTGGTATGCAGCGGGTTCGGGATGATCCTCGCCGCCGACGACATCGAGGTGACGGCCGAGGCGGCCAACGGAGCGGAAGCCGTCGCCGCCGTCCGGCGTACTCGGCCCGACGTCGTGCTCATGGACATCCGGATGCCGCAGATGGACGGCCTCGAAGCCACCCGGCAGATCATGGCGGAAGGCGCGGACGAGACCCGCGTCCTCATTCTGACCACCTACGACCTCGACCACTACGTCTACGCCTCGCTCACCGCGGGGGCCAGCGGCTTCCTGCTCAAGGACGTCACGCCCGAGCATCTGGTGGCCGCGGTCCGTCTTGTGCGCGGGGGACGCCCTGCTCGCACCGGCGATCACCCGGCGGCTGGTCGAGCGGTTCGCCCGCCGCGACGAGGCCAAGGCGGCCGTACACCGGGATCCGTCGGAGCTGACACCCCGCGAGCTGGAGGTGCTGCGCCTGCTCGGGCTGAGCGACGCCGAGCTCGCCGATCGGCTGAGCCTCAGCCCGACGACGGTGAAGACTCATGTCGCGCGCATCCTGTCCAAGCTCGGCCTCAGGGACAGGGTTCAGGCGGTCGTGCTCGCCTACGAGACCGGCTTGGTCGCCCAGGCGCGCCCCCCGACCGGTCGTCGGGGAGTATGCCTGGGCGGTGGTAGCCGGTGGGGTAGGACCGGCCGGCACCGGACATTTCCGCACATCGGCGATCGGCGGTCTGGTAGGCATGGTCGGGTGACGCGATCGAGAACCGCCGCAGTCCTGGCCGTCGCCGCCGTGGTCCCGGCCCTCCTGACCGGCTGCGCGGCCGACGGCCACGTCACGGGCTCGGCGCGGGCGGCGGCGACGCGAGCCACGCCGGACATGCCATCCTCAGGCGATGCCGCGACGGCGACCGGAGCGACGACCCTGGCGATGCCGGGCACGCGGTCCCAGGCGGCCTCATCGGGCCGGGCGAACGCGGGCTCCCCCGGTCCGGCCGGCTCCGCCGACACGGGCGAGGGGGCACGGGCGAGCGGACCGGCGACCAGGGAGGCGTCGGAAGGAGCCGCCCGCCCGGTCCGGTCCCCCGCGAAGCCCGTGCGGGTGCCCGCCGGGGTGACGGCCGGGTACGCCGTGGTCGACGTGACCACGGGCAAGACGGTCGCGTCCCGCCAGGCGCACCACCGGTTCCGGTCGGCGTCGGTGGTGAAGATCCTCATCGCCGTCGACTACCTGGAGCGGCGCAAGGGGACGATCCCGGCCGGGGACCTGGCGCTCCTGACGCCCATGCTCCGCGGCAGCGACGACGACGCGGCGACGGCCCTGTGGCGGCGCGGCGGCCAGGGCGAGATCGTGCGGCGGATGGCGCGCAGGATCGGCCTGACCGAAACCTCCCCACCGCCCGCCGCCAAACCCGGTTTCTGGGGCTACACCGCCATCAGCGCGGCCGACATCGCGCTCGTCTACCGATATCTGCTGCGGCGGGCCGAGCCCCGCGTCCGCGACTTCGTCCTCGGCAACCTGCGCAAGGCGTCCCAGTGCGCCCGCGACGGCTTCGACCAGTTCTTCGGCATCCCCAGGGCCGTTCCCCGGCCCTGGGCGATCAAGCAGGGCTGGTCCGGGTATGGCGCGGTTCCTCCCGTCAGGTGCACCCGCGCGAGGGCGACGTCGTACCGTATCGGGGCGGTCACAATGGGCGGCAACCCGGTTGATTTCGGCCGTCCGGTGCTCCACACTACTGGCGTGATCGGCGACCGGCTGATCATGGTGGTGCTCACCCTGCAGCCCTCGGGGGCGTCCTTCACGCAGTCGGCCGAGCGGGTGACGAAGCTGGCGAGAGACCTCTATCTCAGCGTCGCCTAGCGGTCCGGTTCGTACGGGAAGGACCGTTCTGTTTAGAGGCGGGGCCGCCGGGCAGCGATCACGCGTGCTCTCCCTCCTCTCTGAAAGCTGGTCGGCGATGGGTTTCCCGTGGGGATTGCTCGGCCGGGACATGGCGGTCGATCTCGGCACGGCCAACACGCTCGTGTACGTGCGCAAGAAGGGCGTCGTACTCGACGAGCCCTCGGTGGTGGCGATCAACCTGCACACGGACAGGATCGTCGCGGTCGGGACCGCGGCGAAGGAGATGATCGGGCGGACCCCGCCCCACATCGCCACACTGCGCCCGCTCAAGGACGGCGTGATCGCCGACCTCGACGCGGCCGAGCGCATGCTGCGGCACTTCATCCAGGTGGCGCACAAGAACCGCTACCTGGCCAAGCCCCGGGTCGTCGTCGCCGTGCCGAGCGGCACCACGAGCGTCGAGCAGCGCGCGGTCAGGGAGGCGGCGTACGAGGCGGGCGCCCGCCGCGTCCACATCATCGAGGAGCCGATGGCCGCGGCGATCGGCGCGGGACTCAACGTGGGCGACACGACCGGCAACATGGTCGTGGACATCGGCGGCGGCACGACGGAGGTCGCGATCGTCTCGCTCGGCGGGGTGGTCGTGTCGAAGTCCGTGCGGGTCGGCGGCGACGAGCTCGACGAGGCGATCGTCAACTACGTCAAGAAGGAACACTCCCTGATGCTCGGCGAGCGCACGGCCGAGCACATCAAGATCAAGCTGGGCAGCGCGCGGCCGGGTGGCGACGACACCACACCGCTGCCGATCCGGGGCCGCGACCTGGTGACCGGCCTGCCGAAGACCGCGACGATCAACCGGGCGCAGGTCAGGGAGGCGATCGAGGACCAGGTCCAGACGATCGTCGACGCCGTGCAGAGCACGCTGGACCAGTGCCCGGCCGAGCTGGCGGGCGACCTGATCGACAACGGCATCGTGCTGACCGGCGGCGGCGCACTGCTCGACGGGCTGGCCGAACGGCTGGAGAAGGCCGTCGGCATGCCGATCCACCTCGTCGACCAGCCGCTCCAGTCGGTGGTGCTGGGCGCGGGCCGGTGCGTCGAGCGCTTCGACGACATGCAGGACGTGTTCCTCCCCGAAACGCGCAGATGAGGGCCGCCGGTCGCCGGGCGCCCGCGCTGCTGGCGCTCGTCTCCGCCGCGCTGATCGTCGCCGACACCGTCACCCCGCTCGGCCCGCTGCGTGCGTTCGGGGCGGCCGTGTACGGCGGGCTGGAGGACGCGGCGTCCGCCGGCGTCCGCTGGGTGTCGGGCGAGCGCCGCCTGGAGGAGCTCGAACGCGAGAACGCCCGGCTGCGCGCCGACCTGCTGGCCGCCCGCGGGACGACGCCCTCCCCCGCTCAGGCGGACGGTTACCGGGCCGTGCCGGCCCACGTCATCGGCTTCGGCCGGGACGGCACGGTCACCGTCGACACCGGCGCCGACGCCGGCGTTGCCCGCGACATGACCGTGTTCGACGGGAACGGGCTGGTCGGCCGGGTTCTGCGAGCCGGGCCCGGCACGGCGACGGTCCAGCTGGCCACGGCCTCCGGTGCCTCGATCGGCGCGCGGCTCGAGGGCTCGCGAGAGGTCGGCCTGGTGACCGGCGTCCCCGAGCGCGGGCTGCTGCGGCTGAGCCTGCTCAACCCCTCGGCCGAGGTGAAGCCCGGCGACCGGGTGGTGACGCTGGGCTCGCGCGACATGCGGCCGTACGTGCCGGACGTGCCGATCGGCACGGTGGTCACGGCCGAGCCCGCGCCGGACGCGCTGACCAGGACGGCGCTCGTGCGTCCCTTCGCCCGGTTCACCGCGCTCGACCTCGTCACCGTGGTGCTGGGACCGCAGCCGGACGGCACGGCGACGGACGCGTCCGCCGACGGGAGCACGGCGAAGGCCGGGGACGAGAACAGAAACGCGGACAGAGACGAGGACAGAGCCGCGGACAGAGACGAGGGCGGCTCGAAGAAGGCGAAGGGGGCCTGATGAAGGCGGTCGTCTTGTCCGTTCTCGTCGTCCTCGTCGCACCGGTGCTCCAGGTCGCCGTGGTGAACGGCCTGTCGCTGCCCGGCGGCGGGCCCGACGTCGTGCTGGTCGGCGTCATCGCGCTCGCGCCGCATCTGCGACCCCGAGCGGGGGCGTTCCTGGGGTTCGCCGCGGGCCTGGCCGCCGACATCGCGCCGCCCGCCGACCACACCATAGGGCGGCTCGCCCTGGTCCTGTGCCTGGCCGGGTGGGCGTGCGCGCGGGTCACCGCGGACGGCACGGCCGGGCGACGCGCCGCCGTCGCCGCCGCCGTGGCCCTGGGTGCGACGCTCGCCGGGGGCGTGCTCGCGGCCCTGCTCGACGGCACCCCGTGGGGCACGGCCCTCGCGCCCGGCGCCGTCGCCTGGACCGTCGGCCTGGCCGCGCTCGTGGCGGCGGCGCTCGCCCTGCTGCCCCGCCGCCGGTCGTTCGGGCGGGTGCCGAGATCGCGGGACAGGTCCCGCGATCCGTACGGCCGGGGGAGGCGGCTTGCGTAGGACCGCCCGGCAGCGCCCTCTCCATCGGGGTCGTCACCGGCCCCAGGGCCGTCTCACGCTCGTGTTCGTCGTGGTCACCGCGCTCATGCTGACCCTGCTCGGCCGCCTGTGGTACCTGCAGATCGTCACCGGTCCGTCGTACGTCAGGGCGGCCACGGAGTCGCGGGTGCGCTCGGTCGTCCTGCCGCCGGTGCGGGGGCAGATCCTCGACACGCACGGCCGGCCGCTAGTGGCCAACGAGACCAAACCCCAGGTGTCGGTGGACTACATGGCCCTCATCCACCAACCCGACGGCGGGAAGGACGTGCTGACCCGGCTCGCCCGGGCCCTGGGCCGGCCCTACCAGGAGATCGCCGACCGTGCGCGGCTGTGCGCCGCGGACGTGCCCCGGCCGTGCTGGCCCGGCTCGCCCTACCAGCCGATCGTCGTCGCGGACGACGTGAGCGTGCGCACGGCGCTGTGGATCGCGGAGCGGCAGGACGAGTTCCCCGGCGTCAGCACCGCGTTGCGGCCGGTCAGGACCTACCCGCTCGGTTCGGCCGCGGCGCACGTGCTCGGCTACCTGCAGCCGCCCTCCCCCGACGATCCCGAGGGAGGCCCGGAGCTGGTCGGCCGTGACGGCCTCGAAGCGCAGTACGACCGCGAGCTGGCCGGGCGCACCGGGATCAGGCAGGTGGCGGTGGACAGCACGGGCAAGGTCACCGGCCTGATCCGCGAGGAGGCCGCCGTGGCCGGGGAGACGCTGGTGACCAGCATCGACGCGCGGATCCAGGAGGTGGCCGAGCGGGCGCTGGCCCGGGCCGTGACCGCCGCGCGCAAGCGGGGCGAGCCCGCCGACAGCGGCGCGGCGGTGGTGCTGGAGGCGAAGACCGGGCGGGTGACGGCGATCGCCGACTATCCCACCTACGACCCCAGCGTGTGGACCGGGGGCATCTCCCAGCACGACTACGAGGACCTGCCGCTGGTCAGCGCCGCCGTGCAAGGGCAGTGGCCCCCGGGCTCGACGTGGAAGGTGACCTCGACGGCCGCGGCGGCGAAGGCGGGCTACTCACTGCGGTCCTCCTACGACTGCCCCGGCGGCTACAGGATCGGCGGCCGGGTGTTCCACAACTTCGAGAGCGCCGAGCTGGGCCGGATGGACATGCGCCGGGCCCTGGTGGTGTCGTGCGACACGATCTTCTACCGCTTCGCGGAGAAGATGTGGCAGCGCGACGGCGGGCTCAAGCCGGTCAAACACCCCAAGGACCCGATGCAGGCGATGGCCAGGGAGTTCGGGTTCGGCACGCCCACCGGCGTCGACCTGCCACACGAGGCTTCGGGAAGGGTGCCCGACCGCGCCTGGAAGAAGGCCAACTGGGAGCGGACCAAGGCGGATTCCTGCCGACGTGCCAAGGCCGGCTATCCGGAGCTGTCCGACCGCAAGCGGGCGGCCTACCTCAAGGCGCTCGCGACCGACAACTGCCGCTCCGGCGGGGTCTGGTGGGCCGGCGACGCGGCCAACTTCTCCATCGGCCAGGGTGACGTGCTGGTGACGCCGCTCCAGCTCGCCCGCGGATACGCGGCGCTCGCCAACGGCGGCACGGTCTTCAGCCCCAGGATCGGCAAGCAGGTCGTGCGCCCCGACGGCACCGTGGTCCGCACGATCACCCCGCCCGTCGCGGGCAAGATCGACGCCTCGCGCAAGACGTTGCGGTTCATCCGCGACTCGCTCGCCGGCGTGCCGCGCTCCGGCACGGCCGCGGGCGCGTTCGAGGGCTACTCGTTCACGCGTCTGCCGGTCGCCGGGAAGACCGGCACCGCCGAGGCGTACGGCAGGCAGGACACCTCGTGGTTCGCCTCCTTCGGCCCGGTGAAGAAGCCGAAGTACGTCGTGGTGGTCGTCGTCTCGCAGGGCGGCACGGGCGGGACCACGGCGGCCCCCGCCGCCCGGGAGATCTGGGAGGGCATCGCCGCCCTCACTCACGACAAGAAGAAGGACAAGAGGAAGCGATGACGACGCTCGGTCCCCTGTCCGTACGGCTGCCGGCGAGCCGGACGACCAGGCGCAGGGCGTGGGCGCGCCTCGCCTTCTTCCCCGCTTGGGGGCTGGTGCTGCCCGCGGCCGCGTTGTCGGCGATCGGGCTGCTGCTCGTGTGGTCGGCCACCCGCAACGAGCCGGGCTCGACGCTGCCGCAGCGGCAAGCGCTCAGCGTGGGCATCGGATTCGCGCTCATGTGGGCCGTCTCGCGGATCGACCTGCGGGTGCTGCGGGCCTACGTCCCGGTGCTGTACCTGCTCGGGCTGGCCGGGCTGGTCGCCGTGCTGACCCCGCTGGGCCGTACGATCAACGGCTCGCACGCGTGGATCGTGCTCGGCGACGGGCTGCAGTTCCAGCCGTCCGAGTTCGCCAAGGCGGCCACGGTGCTCGCGCTCGCGACGGCCCTCGGCGAGCGGCGGGACGGCGAGCGCAGGCCTGGCGCCGGGGCCGTGCTGCTCGCCCTCGGCCTCGCCGCGCTGCCGGTCGGCCTCATCGCGCTGCAGCCCGACTACGGCACCGCGCTCGTCTTCCTGGTGCTGACCACCGGGATGATCGCGGTGTCCGGCGCGCCCAAGAGGTGGTTCGCGGCGTTCGCCGCCGCCGGGGCCGCCGGGCTGCTCCTGGTGTGGCGGCTCGACCTCATCCGGCCCTACCAGCTCCAGCGCCTGATGGTGCTGGCCGACCCGGACGCCGATCCGATGGGAGTCGGCTACAACGCCACGCAGGCCAGGATCGCGATCGGCTCCGGGGGCCTGCTCGGCAAGGGCCTGTTCCACGGCGAGCAGACGGCGGGCCATTTCGTGCCCGAGCAGCACACCGACTTCATCTTCACGGTCGCGGGCGAGGAGCTCGGCTTCCTCGGCGCCGCCTGCGTGATCCTGCTGATGCTCGCCCTGCTGTGGCGCGGCCTGTGGATCGCGGCCAAGAGCCCCTCGCCGTTCGGCACGGTCGTGGCCGGCGGGGTGGTGTGCTGGCTGGCGTTCCAGACGTTCGTGAACGTGGGAATGACCATGGGCCTGCTGCCGGTCGCGGGGCTGCCGCTGCCGTTCGTGTCCTACGGCGGGTCGGCCACGATCTCCAGTCTGGCGGCCGTGGGGCTGCTGGCCGCCGTGAACCGGCGTACGCGCACGCCCGCATAAGGCAGGCTTTGAGGAATGCGCAGCAAGCTCGGCGGACGGGTGGCCCAGGCGGCGGAGATCGCCCTGGCCACCCGCAAGTACGTGACCCCGATCGACGTCCTCACCGGCCTGCGGTGGCTGCACGACCGCCACGTGGAGACCTGGCGGCAGGGCCGCGCCGACAGCCTGGAACGGCTGGCCGCCGTGGACGCCGGCCGGATGGCCGAGGCCCTGTCGCATCTGCGCGCGTGGGCCGTGTCCCGCGACCTGGTGGAGAGCGAGACGGCGTACACGGCGGGCACCCGCGACCGGCGGCCGCTGCGCTTCACCGCCGCGGGCGACGAGGATCTGGAGCGGGCCTTCCGCGTCCACTGGCTGTCGCCCGACCTGAGCGAGGCGCGGCGGCGGCAGATCACCGAACGGCACAGCAAGGCCCCCGACCTGGTGGCCGTGGCGCCGCTGGACGCGTGGACCTGCGCCGGGTGCGGGGACACCGGCCCCTATCTGATCACGGAGGACGACCGGCCGCACTGCCTGACCTGCGCCGACATGGACCACCTGTGCTTCCTGCCCGCCGGGAACGCGGCGCTGAGCCGCCGCGCCAAGAAGGAGAGCGGCCTGTCGGCGGTGGTGGTCCGCTTCAACCGGCGGCGCAAGCGATACGAGCGGCTGGGCGTCCTGGTCGAGGAGGAGGCGCTGACGCGGGCCGAGGAGCAGTGCCTGGCCGACGAGGAGGCGCGGCTGCGCCGCCGCGAACGCGACCGCGAGCGCCGCGCCGGCGAGGACGCCGAGTTCCAGGCGAGGATGGCGGCGGAGATCCGCCGCCTGTTCCCCCGCTGTCCTGCCGAGCGGGCCGAGGCCATCGCCGCGCACGCGGCCGTACGCGGCAGCGGGCGGGTGGGCCGCACCGCCGCCGCCCGCGTGCTGGACGAGAACGCCATCACGCTCGCCGTGATCGCGAGCGTGCGCCATCTGGACACCGACTACGACGAACTGCTGATGGCCGGGACGCCGCGGATGACGGCCCGCGAGCGGATCCGCCCCCGAGTCGAGGAGGTCCTGACGGCCTGGCGCGCGTGAGCGCTTTCAGCGGCCCCTTCAGCGGACGCGGCCGACCATCTGGGCGTACATGCGCCCGGGGCTGGGGACCGACGACGGGTTGAGGAAGCCGGGCAGCGGGGGCAGGTCGACCGCGAACGGCTGCAGCCGTTCGAACAGCGTGTGCGCGTCGGACGGCCGGTTGTCCGGCTCCTTCTCCAGCAGTTCGGCGATCAGGCGGTCCAGCTCGGCGGGGACCCCCGGAACCCGGGGCGGCCGTTCCTTCACCTGCTTGTCGAACACGGCGTACTCCGTGGGCCCGGTGAACAGCTGGTTGCCGGTCAGCATCTCGTGCAGCACGCAGCCGAGGGAGTACAGGTCGCTCTTCGGCCCGGCGACGCCCCGCTGGATCTGCTCGGGGGACATGTACGCCGGGGTGCCGAGGATCTGGCCGATCCGGGTGAATTGGGCGACATCCGCCTCACGCAGCATGGCGAGCCCGAAGTCGAGCAGCTTCACGCTGCCGTCCGGGCAGAGCATGAGGTTGGTCGGCTTGAGGTCCCGGTGGCAGATCGACAGCTCGTGGGCGGCGGTCAGCACGGCGCACGCCTGGGCGGCGATGGCCGCGGCCCACGGCACCGGCAGCGGGCCGTGCTCGCTCAGCAGGTCGGCGACCGTCACACCCTCGATGAACTGCATGACCTGGAAGAGCCGCTGCTCGTAGGTGCCGAAGTCGTACAGGACGGGCGCGCCCGGATGGTCGAGCTTCGCGAGGATCCGCGCCTCGCGGATGAACCGGCGCTGCAACTCCTCGTCCGGGCCGTCGGGCAGCCGCAGGAACTTCACCGCCACCTTGCGGTCGAGCCGCCGGTCGTGCCCGCCGTACACGGCGCCCATGCCGCCCTGCCCCAGGGGGAGGTCGTCCAGCTCATACCGGTCGCCGATGACCATGCGCCCCTCCCGTCGGCCTATCGGGGAAAAAGCTACCGGATTCGTCCGCGATGCTCGGGCTCAGCGGCCGGGTGGACAGGACTCTCTCAGCTGGGAAGCTCCGGACCGCGTCACCCACGAGGGCGGAGGCGTCCGTCGATCAGCCCCTCGACGCCGAGGCGGGCGAGCGCCTCCCCCGCGGCGGCCGCCTCGCGCAGGCCGTCCTCCAGCGCGAGCAGCCGCCGGAAGGCCGTGCCGTACGCGCGCTGGACGGCCAGGGGAACCTGGGGGACGCGGGCCCGGCGGGCCTCCACGCGGCTGCTGCCCAGATGCGGCCGGCCGCCGCCCGCCGCGTAGCGCAGGAACCCGGCCAGGAACTCGGGATCCACCTTGTCCGGAGCGACGCGGAAGAGGCTGAGATGGGGACCCAGGACCGAGCCCTCCCCCGTGACCACCCGGGCGGTGACGGCCGACGCCACGACGTCTCCCGGGCGGACGGCGACCAGTCCGGGGGCGCGCGGGATCCGCCGCGACGGCGCCGTCCCGGCCGCGACGTCGTCGGCCGTCAGCACCGGCACCCCGCCCTCGGACGCCGCACCGCCGGAGATGTCGCCGTCGGGAACGTCGGCGGGCAGCGCCCGCAGCGTCGAATGCCGGATGGTGACCAGCCCGGATCTGGCCATCTCCGCCACGGTCGCCCACGACGCGTCCCAGCCCGCCGCGCCGCCGGTGAGCACCTCCAGGTCGGGCACGTCGTCGGCCAGCGCCGCGACCGCGTCCCGGAAGCGCTCCCTGGCGTCCGGAAAGCCCCGCGTGTCGATCCGGGGTGACAGGTGCCGCGCCGGGCTCACGTCCACCTCGTCGTCGAGGATGTCGATGATCCGGACCGTGCGGCCACCGTGCGGGAGCTCGGTCTTCGCGAGGTGGGCCCGCCAGACCGTTTCGACGCCGGCCGGGTCGTCTCCCGCGTCGGCCACGAGGATCGTGCCGGGCTGCCGCTCCCCCGGCTCGGGACGGCGCAGCAGCCACAGGTCGGGACCCCCGGGCGCCAGCGTGAAGACCGCGCGCAGCGCGCCCGTCCGCAGCAGGTTCGCCCGGATGCGACGTCCCGGGCGGCGGCTCGCGGCGGCGCCCGGCATCAGGATGGCCACCAGCCCGC
This sequence comes from Microbispora sitophila, assembly GCF_014892245.1. NCBI lineage: Bacteria > Bacillati > Actinomycetota > Actinomycetes > Streptosporangiales > Streptosporangiaceae > Microbispora > Microbispora sitophila. The sequence goes on from NZ_JADBGC010000026.1 coordinate 62,603, forward strand.
CGGGCCGCACGTGGGCGAGGCAGTGCTGCACCCAGGCCAGCTCCGGCTCGCCCCGCGGGGGCATGCCGTACTGCCAGCGCGGATCGCCGATGAGGTCCTCGTGGCCCCAGGCCCGCTCGTTGAACGGCGGGTCGCACACCACCGCGTCCACGAGCGTGTCCCCGAGCCCGTCCCCGGGCCCGTCCATCGGCCGGTCCGGAGGGAACGCGTCGTGCCGCAGCGCGTCCCCGGGGACGACCCGGGCGTCCCGCCCGCGCAGCAGCAGCCGCAGCGCGGCGAGCAGCGCGACCGTCTCGTTGGCGTCCTGGCCGAGCAGCCGCGCCGCGTCCCCCGCCGCACCGGCCCCGGCGGCGTCCAGCAGGAGCGTGCCCATGCCGCACGCGGGGTCGAGCACCGTGCGCGCCCCCGGGCAGGCCAGCCGGGTCATCAGGGCGGCCACGTCGGGCCGGGTCAGTGCCAGCCTGCGGCTGTGCGCCTCGGCGTACCGCTCGCAGAGGAACTCGAACGCGCCGGCCGCGCCGTTCCGCTCGGCCATCCCGGCGACCAGCAGGAGCAGGCCGGGCTCGACCGGCGTCCCGTCCCCCGTGCGCGGAGGCAGGTCGGCGGTCGCCTCGGCCACCGCGCGCGGGAGCCGTACGGCGAGGTCGGGGGCCGCGGACAGCCGCTTCCAGCCGTCGGGGTCGCGGAGCGTGTAGAGCAGGAACGCCCCGACCTCCCCCAGCACCTCGCCCAGGCGCAGGTCGTCGGCCGACGCGCGCAGCCGCTGCCAGACGCGGTCGCCCTGGGACACCTCGAACGACTTGCCGTTCCTGCGCAGCCACGCCTCCACTTCGGGCAGCGAGAAAAGCGGGCTGGAGGCGGTACCTCCCACCGGCTGGGGGAAGTCCTCGTAGCGGCGGCGCCAGTTGCTGACCGCGGCCCTGCCGACGTCGGCGAGCCGGGCGATGTCGCCCGCGTTCACGGTCGCTTCGACCGCCGCTTCGACGGCGGCCTCGAGCGGGCTGGCGGCGGCCGGGCGCGCCGTCGTGTCCGCCGTGTTGTCCGCCTGGGCGTCGTGGCTCATGAACACGAGCCTAGCACCGTGCTTGTGAAGTCACTCAACCAATGGTTTACTCAAAACCATGACGCACAACCGTATTCGGTACGCCGCTGGGTCGGACGTCGGGCGTTCGCGTGCCAACAACGAGGATTCGGTGCACGCCGGCGAGCGACTGCTCGCCATCGCCGACGGGATGGGCGGGCACGGACACGGCGAGGTCGCCAGCGCGGCCGTCATCTCCACACTGGCCAGACTGGAGGACGGCCCGGCTCCCGCCGACCCCGTGGCCGCCCTCGCGGACGCCGTACGGGAGGCGGGGCAGCGCCTGGGCGACCTCGCCGCGCAGGACCCGGCGCTCGAACGGATGGGCACCACGGTCACCGCGATGCTGTGGGACGGCCAGGGGAAGTTCGCCCTGGCCCACGTGGGCGACTCGCGGGCGTACATGCTGCGTGACGGTGCGCTCTACCAGATCACGCGCGACCACACGCTGGTGCAGTCGCTGGTGGACGACGGGCGGATGAGCCCCGACCAGGCCGCCCGCCATCCGCGCCGCTCCCTGCTGCTGCGGGCGCTGGAGACGAGCGGCCTGGCCGAACCCGACCTGTCGCTGCGCGAGGCGTTCCCGGGCGACCGCTACCTGCTGTGCTCCGACGGGCTCACCTCCGTGCTCGAACCCGAGGCGCTGCACCACGTGCTCACCACCGTGGCCGATCCGCAGGAGACGGTCCGCCGGCTCATCGAGCTGGCCAACGAGGGCGGCGGACCCGACAACATCTCGTGCGTGGTCGCCGACGTCGAAGCCGCCGACGCCTGACACCTGACCGTCCCCGCGGCCATCAGTGGACGTCAGACGGCCCAGCCGCCGTCGACGTTGATCGTCGCGCCGGTGACGTAGCGCCCGCCGTCGCCCGCCAGGTGGGCGACGGTCTCGGCGATGTCCTCCGGCGCCGCGTAGCGGCCGAGGACCGTCAGCCCCCGGACCGTGTCAGCCATGGGGCTGTCCGCCGGGTTCGAGGCGGTGTCGGTCGGGCCGGGGTTGACGAGGTTGACCGTGATGCCGCGCGGCCCGAGGTCACGGGCGAGCCCCTTGGTCATTCCGGTCATGGCCGTCTTGCTCATGGCGTACAGGGTGAACCCGGGGAAGACGGTCCGCTCGGCGATGTTGCTTCCGATCGTGATGATCCGGCCGCCCTCGGTCATGTGGCCCGCCGCCGCCCGCGCGGCCAGGAACGGCCCGCGCACGTTGACCGCGAGCGTGCGGTCGATCTCCTCCGGCCCCAGGTCCTCGATCGGCGCGACGGGGAAGAGCGCCGCGTTGTTCACGAGGACGTCGAGCCGGCCGAACTCCGCGGCGGCCTCGTCCACGGCCGCGGCGACCGCCTCCGCGTCGCCGTTGTCGGCCCGGATGACCAGCGCCCGCCGGCCCATCCCCTTCACCCTCTCGGCCACGGCGGCCGCGCTGTCCTGGTCGCGCTCGTAGGTGAGCGCCACATCCGCGCCGCGCTCGGCCAGCTTCAGGACGACGGCGGCGCCGATCCCCCGGCCACCCCCGGTGACCAGGGCCGCCTTGCCGTTCATGTCGTTGATCTCGTTCATGGTGTCGAGCATGGCGACAACGGCGCCGGGAGGTCCGGCGGCGATCGGACCTCGCGTTCGGACCTCGCGTTCGGACCTCGCGTTCGGACCTCGCGTTCGGACCTGGCGTTCGAGGTCAGGAAGGGCGCGGGGAAGGCACGGCGGAGAAGCGGTCAGGCGCCGCGCGCCCGGAAGGCGGCCGTCTTGACCCGGTTCTGGCAGGCCGTGGAGCAGAAGCGGCGGGTGCCGTTGCGGGAGGTGTCCACGTACACGCGGTCGCAGTGCGGCGCGGTGCACACGCCGAGCCGGTCGTGCAAATCGCTGCCGAGCACCACGGCGAGGCCGGTCGCACAACTGGCCGCGTAGTTGCCGGCCAGGGTGCCGCCCGCGCCGTGGAAGTGCAGGTGCCAGGGCTCCCCGTCGTGCCGGTCGAGGTGCGGGCGCGCGTCCGTCTCCGCCAGCAGCCCGTTCACGGTGAGCGCCGCCGCGTCCACGTCGCCCCGCGTCACCGCCTCGAACACCCCGCGCAGTCGCCCCGCCACCTCGGCGAGCGCGCCCGCCTCCGCCTCGGCGACCTCGGGCGCCCTCCTGTCGCCGGTCGCGAGGACGTCGGCGACCGCGGCGGCCCGCGCCTCACCCGTCGGCGGCTCGTACGGCCGGCCCCGCGCCTCCCCCACGGTCAGCGCGTTGACCAGGCCGACGGCGACCGCCACCACGGCATCAGTGTGACTGTTGAAGTTCACTTGACCAGTTACGCCCTTGCGTTCTACGTTGTAACTGCCGAAAGCATACACGCCAGTTACAAGGAGACGGCATGCTCACTCTGGACGTCGCCACCCGGTGGATCGACCGTTGGGACCGCCAGCAGGAGGGCTACCTCCCCGACCGGGAGGAGCGCTTCACCGCGCTGATCGACGCCGTCGAGGCGGGCGTGGGCCGCCCGGATCCCCTGGTGATCGACCTCGGCTGCGGCCCCGGCTCGCTCTCGGCCCGCCTGCTGAGCCGCATTCCCCGGGCCAGGGTCGTCGCGGTCGACGCCGATCCCCTGTTGCTGTCGCTGGCCCGTGCGGCGTACGGCGACCGCGACGGCCTGCGCTTCGCCGACCTGGACCTGCGGGAGCCGGGGTGGAGCGAGGCACTCGGCCTCGACCGCCCGGCGGACGCGGCGGTGAGCACGACCGCGCTGCACTGGCTGGCCGAGCCCGATCTGCGGGCCGTGTACGCCGAGCTCGCGACCGTGCTGCGGCCGGGCGGGCTGTTCCTCGACGGCGACCACTTCAGCTCGGAGGACATCACTCCGGCGCTGGCGAGGCTGGAGCGGGCCGTGCACGAGAGCGAGGAGCGGCGGCGCTTCGCCGGCGGCCGTCCCGAGGACTGGCGTCAGTGGTGGGACGCGATCGCCGCCGACCCCGAACTCGCCGGTGTCGCGGCGCCCCGGCCGGCCACCGCGGCGCACCACGGCTCGGAGTCGCTCCACCTGTCCACCCACGTCGAGGCCCTCCGCGCGGCGGGCTTCGCCGAGATCGGGACGCTGTGGCAGCGCGGCGACAACCGCCTGCTCTGCGCCATACGTCCGTAATCTCGCTCTGCGCCCCGCCGCGGGATTGCCGGCCGGGGTTTGCTCGCCGGGTCGCCGGAAAGACGGACGCCATGACACCGACCGTGCTCACCGTCAACGCGGGCTCCAGCAGCCTGCAGCTGCATCTGGTGCGGGACGGCCGCGTGCTGCGGATCGAGCACAGCGAGCACAGCCCGGACCCCGCCGCGGCGGAGCGTACGCTGTCGGACTTCCTGTCCGGGGCGGACGCCGAGGTGACCGCCGTCGGTCACCGGCTCGTCCACGGCGGCGAGGCCGTCCGCGCGCCGGCGGTCGCCGACGACGGCGTGGTGGAGGCCGTGCGCGGATACGCCGACCTCGCGCCGCTGCACGTGCCGCCCGCGCTCGCGCTGGTCGAGGCGGCCCGGCGGGTGCTGCCGTCCGTGCCGCACGTGCTGTGTCCCGACACCGCCTTCCACGCCGGACTGCCCGCCGCCGCCGCGACCTACGCCCTGCCGGCCGAGTGGCGGCGGCGGTGGGGCCTGCGCCGCTACGGCTTCCACGGGCTGTCGTACGCGTGGGCGGCCCGCCGGGCGGCCGAACTGCTCGGACGCCCGGCCGGAGAGGTCAACCTGGTCCTCGCGCATCTCGGCGGCGGATGCTCGGTCTGCGCCGTGCGGAACGGCCGGAGCGTGGACACCTCGATGGGGTTCACCCCGTTGGAGGGCGTGCCCATGAGCAGGCGTTCGGGCAGTGTCGATCCCGGCTTGCTCCTGTGGCTGCTGTCCGGCTCGCGCCTCACGCTGGAGGAACTGCGCGACGGGCTGGAGCACGACTCCGGCCTGCTCGGGCTCTCCGGCGGCCTGTCCGGCGACACTCGCGACCTGGTCGCCTCGAAGGAGGAGGCCGCCGCGCTGGCTCTCGACGTGTTCGCCTACCGGGTGAGCCGGGAGATCGCCGCCTCGGCCGCCGCCCTCGACCGGCTCGACGCGCTCGTGTTCACCGGCGAGATCGGCTGGGACCAGCCCGAGGTGCGCGAGGCGGTGTGCGGCAGGCTGTCGCTGCTCGGCGTCGAACCGCCCGCCGTGACCGACGTGGACCGGGATCGCGTCGTCAGCCCGCCGGGCGCCCGCCTGCCGGTCCTCGTCGTGCGGCCCCGCGAGGAGCTCCAGGTCGCCCGGGAGACCCTCGCCGCGCTCGGCGAGTCCGCCGGCGAAGGCGGGCGGCCGTAGAATCCGCGGACATGCGCATCTTCACCGTGGACTCCTTCACCGACCGGCCGTTCCGGGGCAATCCCGCCGCGGTCTGCCTCCTCGACGAGACCGTGCCGGACGAGTGGATGCAGGCGGTGGCCGCCGAGATGCGCCACTCGGAGACGGCCTTCGTGCTGCGGCGGGACGAGGGGCCGCGCTCACTGCGCTGGTTCACCCCCGCGGTCGAGGTCGCGCTGTGCGGGCACGCCACCCTGGCCACCGCGCACGTCCTCTACTCACTGGGCGAGTCCGGGCGGCTGGAGTTCGCCACGAAGAGCGGCGTGCTCGCCACCGAGCAGGCGGACGACGGGCTGATCGCGATGGACTTCCCGGCGAACCCGCCCACGTCGTGCCCACCCCCGAACGGCCTCGCCGAGGCCCTCGGCGTCACACCCCTGTGGACCGGGCGCAGCCGGTTCGACGTCCTGGTCGAGGTCGGGTCGGCCGAGGAGGTGCGGGCCGCCGACCCCGACATGACGCGGCTGGCCGAGGTCGAGGCCAGGGGCGTCATCGTGACGGCGTCCGGCGAGGGCACCCGCGCCGACTACGTCTCCCGGTTCTTCGCGCCCCGGGTGGGCGTGCCGGAGGATCCGGTCACCGGCTCGGCCCACTGCGTGCTCGCGCCCCACTGGTCGGGCAAGCTCGGCCGGGACACGCTCGTCGGGGAGCAGGTGTCGCGGCGCGGCGGGACCGTACGCACGACCCTGCGCGGCGATCGCGTCGAACTCGCCGGGCACGCCGTGACCATCTGGTCCGGCGAACTGGAGGTCTGACCTCCTCCTCCCCCACGGTCGCGTCAGGCCGGCACGGCGAGGGCGGCCTCGATCCGCCGGACGGCGGTGATCGCCCCGAACGCCAGCAGCCGCACGAGGTCGGCGTCGTGCCGGCCGCCCCCCGCCTCCCGCCAGGCGGCCACGTCGGCGTCGGTCACCCGATAGGGCGCGAGGGCGGCCAGCAGGGCGAGCCGGGCGACCGGGCGCTGTTCGGGGGCGACGTCCGCCAGCGGACCGGACGGCCAGCCGGACAGCGGAGGGTGTTCGCCGTCCCAGGCCGCGACGGCCTCCACGACCGCCTCCCTGGCCGTGTCACCCAGCAGGGCGACCCCCTCCTCCGCCGCGGCCCGCAGCGCGGCGAACGCGGTCCCGGCCGGGGTTCCCGCCGCCCACGCCGGGGCCGGGCCCGACGGCAGCCCACGCAGCAGCGGCAGCGCCTCGCCCTGCGGCAGCCTGCGGCGTACCGTCCTGGCGAGAGCCCTGCCGCCCAGGCCGCGTACGAGCCGGGACCGCTGCAGGCCGGCGGGCAGGAGGTTGTCGGTCAGCAGCGACGACACCATCCGGTTGATGAAGTGGAAGGCGAGGGCCGTGCCGATGTGCTCGGCCGCGTGACCGGGCGGGCACGGCGGCGCCTGCCCGGCCGTGGCCGTGCCGGTGGCCCAGGCGAACAGCCGGGCATGCTCCGGATCGGACGGCGTCTGCCCGCGCGCGACGGTCTCGGCCAGGGCGTGCTCGCCGGTCGCGTGCAGGAGCACGGTGTGCGCGTCGACACAGAACGGGCACTTGTTGGCGAGGGAGACCCCGGTGGCGACGACCTCCTTGGCCGCCCTCGGCGCCTGCCCGGCGAGCAGCGACTCGCGCAGCATCGCCCATGTGGCGGCGAGCACCTCCGGAGCCGGGGACAGCGTCAGAAACAGCGGCATCCGGGCCATGCCGAAATCACGGGCGATCTGGGCGTAGACCTCGGCGATCAGCCCCGCCGCCGCCTCCGTGGGCACCGGGGTCACATAGCGGTACGGCGTCGGCATTTCGGCCTCCTCGTCGGTCGTACTGTCATGCGGCCCGATCCTGCCGGGCACGGCCGCCCCCGTCGTCGTACGGCGGAAGGCGTTACGGGCCGCTCCCGGCACGGCGAGTGGCGGCCCTGCGTACTCCGGCGGGAGTAGTTCCGGATCGGTCCGCCGGGAGGAGGCGGCGCCCGTCGGGCGCGGTTACGCTTCGGACATGGACGGCGATCACGGACGGCAGGCGTTCCCCAGCCCACCGGCGTCCCCTGACTCACCGGTGATCGTGGACGCGCCGGCGTCGTCCGGCCCACGGGCGTTCGCGGACCTGCCGGCCCTCTCGGACGGACCGGCCCTGCCGGACAGCCGGGCGGGCGCACCGCGCCGCCGCGTTCCCGGGACGTACGCCGCGGACGCCGCGATCGCGGCTGTCGTGGCGGTGCTGCTCGCGGGCGGCACCCTGATTCCCGGGTCGCCGAACGGCCCCACGCAGGTGGGGATGGTGGGCTACCTGCTCCTGGTGGGCGGGTCCGCCGCCCTGGTCGCGCGCCGGTCGGCGCCGGTGACGGCGCTCGTCGTCTCCGCGGCCTGCATGCTGGCCTACGCCCTGCGGGTGCAGCCCGAGATCGCGCCCGCCTTTCCCGTCATGGTCACGGTGTATTCGGCGGCCGCCACCGGCCGGCGCGTGTGGGCGGCGTCGGTGAGCGCGGCCTACCTCGGCGGCGTCCTGCTGGCGGACCTGTCGGATCTCGGCACGCGGACCCCGCGCGAGGTGGTGGAACGGGTCGGCCTGCTGGTCGGCTGGTTCGTCGCCGCCAACGTGGCGGGGGTCGTCTCCCGGCAGCGCCGGGCGTACCTGCGCCAGGCCGAGCAGCGCGCCGTCGAGGCGGAGCGCACCCGCGAGGAGGTCGCGCGCCGCCGGGCCGGCGAGGAGCGACTGCGCATCGCCAGAGAGCTGCACGACTCGCTCACCCACAGCATCTCGATCATCAAGGTGCAGGCCGGCGTGGCCGTCCACCTGGCGCGCAAGCGGGGCGAGGACGTGCCTGCCGCGCTGCTGGCGATCCAGGACGCGAGTGCGGACGCCATGCGGGAGCTGCGCGCGACGCTGGAGGTGCTGCGCGAACCGGGCCCTGACGATGCGCCCGGCACGGCCCGGGCCGACCGGATCGGCGAGCTGGTCGAGCGGGCGCGGTCGGCGGGCGTGCCGGCCACGCTGGCGGTCACCGGCACGCCCCGCGCCCTGCCGCCCGAGGTCGACCTGGCCGCCTACCGGATCGTGCAGGAGGCGCTCACCAACGTGGCGCGGCACGCGGGCGACGCCTCGGCGTGCGTGCACGTCCGCTACCTGGCCGACACCCTCGTCGTACGCGTCGAGGACGACGGCAGGGGTCTGCCCGGCGTCACACCGCGGCACAGCGTCACACCACGGCACGGAGCCGGCGGGGCCGCCGAGACGGCCACGCTGGTCCGGCCCGAAGCGGTTCGCGTGGGCGTGGGACTGACCGGCATGCGGGAGCGGGTGTCCGCGCTCGGCGGGCGGCTCCAGACCGGTCCTGGGCCGGACGGCGGTTTCACCGTCCAGGCCGAGCTGCCCTTGCCGGTCCGGGAGGGAGCGGCGTGATCAGGGTGCTGCTGGTGGACGACCAGGCGCTCATCCGGGCCGGTTTCAGGGCGCTGCTCGACGCCGAGGACGGCGTGGAGGTGGTCGGCGAGGCGGGCGACGGCGGTCAGGGCCTGGCCCTGGCCGAGCGGCACGTCCCCGACGTCGCGCTCGTGGACATCCAGATGCCGGTGATGGACGGCATCGAGACGACCCGCCGCATCGCCGCCGATCCCCGCCTGGCCGCCACTCGGGTGGTGATCCTGACCAACTACGGGCTCGACCGCTATGTGTTCGACGCGCTGCGGGCCGGCGCGAGCGGCTTCCTGCTCAAGGACACCGACCCGGTGGAGCTTCTCCAGGCGATCAGGGTCGCGGCGCGCGGCGACGCCCTGCTGTCCCCGGCGGTCACCCGGACGCTCATCAGCGAGTACGTCTCCCGCCCTCCGGACGCCGTGCCGACGGCCGCCCTGGAGGAGCTCACCAACCGCGAACGGGAGGTCGTCGCCCTGGTCGCGCGCGGCCTCACCAACGAGGAGATCGCCGCGCACATGGTGATCAGCCCGTTCACCGCCAAGACCCACGTGAGCAGGGCGATGACCAAACTCGGCGCGCGGGACCGCGCCCAGCTCGTCGTCTTCGCCTACGAGTCCGGCCTGGTGGTCCCCCGAAGTTCCGCCAAGCCGGGCTGAGCGGATCTCCCGATCTTGGTGACCTGGACGACGAGGGTATCTAAGATCGCGCTCATGGGTCTGCGTACGCCCGCGGCCGTGGTGCTCGCCCTGCTCTCGCTCGCGGCCTGCTCCCCCGGCGGGCCGCCGCGGCCGGAAAACCTGGCCGCACGCGTCAACCCGCTGCCCCCCGGAGTCGAAGGACCCGGCGCGGCCGTCTTCCTCGCCCGCGTGCCCGACGAGACGCGGGACGACCTGCTCGGCCTGATCCGGGTGGGCCGGTTCGGCGACGCGCTGGCGAAGGGCACGTGGGTCCGCAGGCACGTGGAGGTCGCACTCGGCGACCCGGCCGTCCCCATCCCGGTGCGCGGCCTGGCCGAGGATCCCCGGGACGCCGTCCTGGTCTCCGGTGACGTGGTCGACGCCGCGCTCCCCGGTCACGTCTTCGTCACCGGGACCTTCCCCGCCGGCCCCACCGTGTCCGCGACCACCGGGCGATGCCTGCTCGTCCGTACGGACGGCCGAGTCGAGCAGCCCGGGCCGGAGGCGCAGTGCGAGCGCGCCCCCAACGGCGGCGTGTACTGGTACGGCACGGGACCGACCAGCGCCGGCGGCGTCGACCTGCGCGACGGCACCGCGACCTCGAGGACCCTGGTTCCGGCGTTTCCGGTGGCCGTCTCCCCCGACGGGCGCTACCTGGCCTCGCTGCGCGACGACGCGCTCGTCATCACCGACACCCGGGACGGCACCACGGCGACCGTGGGCCAGATATCGGCAGCGCGGTCGAGCCGTGGCGCCCCCGGCGTCTTCACCGCGGACGGGTACGCGACGATCCTGCGGCAGGGCGACCGTCCGCCGGCTCTGGCCGTCGCCGGCTTCCGCGGCAAGGTCCGCCGGCTGGTGGACGACGTCGGCGCGGTCGCCTTCACGCCGGACGGCCGCCGTGCCCTCGCGACGGCGGGCCGTGCCCGCCCGCGCCTGGTCGTGGCCGACCTGCGGACGGGCACGCTCACTCCGGTGAAGGGCTTCCCCACCAGCGACGGCAGCGCGAAGATCGTCATCGCGGGGGATCACGCGCTCGTCGCGGTGCTCGCCCGGAACGCGGACATCGGTGACCCGAAGCCCGCCGAGGTGTGGGAGGTGGACCTGCGGCAGGCCAGGGCCCGGCAAACCGTCGTCGTCACGCGGGCCCAGCAGGCCACGCCGCTCCCGGCAGCGGCCCCTGTGGGGCAGGAGGAGTCGGTCCCCGGCGCGCCTCCTCTGGCAGGGCTCCGCTTCGCCCCGAACCGCGCCGTGATCGCCGTCTCCCGCGACGGGGTCGCCGTCGCGGGTCCGGCGGGAACGGTCCCCATCGCGGCCCTGCCCGGCCACCGGATCCTGTTCTCCGGTGAAGGACGCGCCCTCACGGCGGTCGGCGAGCGGGGCGGGCCGGTCCGGATCGCCACCGGGGCCCGGGAGGACCAGACCGTCGCCGGGGTGCTGCCCACCGCCGACGGACGGCACCTCATCGTCTCCTTGCGCCCCCGAGACAGCCTGCGCGCCGGTCCCGGCCCGGACGACGAGATCGTTCTGGCGCGTCTCGACGGCGGCGCCCCGCTCGTCCTCTATCGGGGCGTCGTCCTGGCCAGCGCCGGCCTCTAGCGGAAGTCGTGGAACAGCCGCTCGCGCAGGCGGGCCGCCGCCTCGACCACGTTGGCGAGCGCCGCCTCGACCTGCTCGTACGAGCGGGTCTTCAGCCCGCAGTCGGGGTTGACCCACAACCGCTCGGCGGGCACCGTCCGCAGCGCCTCCTCGAGCAGGTGCTCCACCTCGCCGGCGCCCGGCACCCGCGGCGAGTGGATGTCGTACACGCCCGGCCCCAATCCCCTGGGGAAGGCGCCGACCGCGCCGAGCAGGCGCCCCCGCGAGCGCGCCGACTCGATGCTCGTGACGTCGGCGTCGAGGCCGTCGATCGCGGCGAGGATCTCATCGGCGTCCGAGTAGCACAGGTGCGTGTGGATCTGCGTGTGCTCGCTCGCGCCGGAGGTGGCCCATCGGTAGGCCGCGACGGCCCACTCCAGGTAGGCGGCCTGCTCGGCGCGCCGCAGCGGCACCAGTTCGCGCAGCGCGGGCTCGTCGACCTGGATGACGCGGATGCCCGCCTCCTCCAGGTCGCCCACCTCCTCCCGTACGGCGTCGGCGACCTGGAACACCACCTCGCGCAGTGGCAGGTCGTCGCGGACGAACGACCACGCCACGATCGTCACCGGGCCGGTGAGCATGCCCTTGACCGGCTTGCTCGTCAGCGACTGGGCGTACCGCGCCCAGCGGACGGTGATCGGCTCCGGCCGGCGCACGTCGCCGTGCAGGATGGGCGGGCGGGTGCAGCGCGAGCCGTACGACTGGACCCAGCCGTGCCGGGTGACGGCGAAGCCGTCGAGGTGCTCGGCGAAATACTGCACCATGTCGTTGCGCTCGGGCTCGCCGTGCACGAGGACGTCCAGCCCCAGCCGCTCCTGCAGCGCGATCACCTGCTCGATCTCCGCGCGGACCATGCTCTCGTACGCCGCCTCGCCGATCTCCCCGGCCGCCAGGGCCGCCCGGGCCCGGCGCAGCTCGCCCGTCTGGGGGAAGGAGCCGATCGTGGTGACCGGGAGAAGCGGCAGCTTCAGGTGCTCGGCCTGCGCCGCGGCCCGCACGGCGTAGGGAGCGCGGCCCTCCGCCGTCCGGACCCGGGACGCGTGCGGCCGGCCCTGTGCAGCGGGGCGTTCGGGCAGGTGACGGCCGGGTGTGGCGGCGAGCAGAGCCGCGAGTTCGGCCACCTCGGCGACCTTCTGCTCGGCGAACGCCAGCCGCTCGCGCAGCGCGGGATCCAGGCCGGTCTCCCGTTCCACGTCGTACGGCACGTGGAGGAGCGAGCACGACGTGCTCACCACGATCCGCCCGGCGCGCTCCCGTACGGCGAGCAGCGTGCCCAGCGCGCGGTCCCGGTCGGTGCGCCACACGTCCCGGCCCGAGACCACGCCGGCGACGACCGTCTTGCCGGCCAGGGCCTCCACACCGTGGGCCGTGCCCCGGACGAGGTCCAGGCCGACGGCCTCGACCGGCGTTCCGGCCAGCACGGGCAGCGCGTCGCCGAGATCCCCGAAATAGGAGGCGACCAGCAGCGCGGGCCGGTGCTCCAGCCGTCCCAGCCGTCCGTACGCCGCCTCGACCGCGGCCAGCTCGGCGGCGGTGCGGTCGGCGACCAGCACGGGCTCGTCCAGCTGCACCCAGCCGACGCCCTCCGCGGCCAGCTCGGCCAGCAGGCGCGCGTACACCTCGACCACGTCGTCCAGCCGGTCGAGCGGGGCGAAGCCGTCAGGGTTGCCCGGGCTGCCTTGACTGTCCGGGGCGGCCTGCGACAGCAGCAGGAACGTCACCGGCCCGACCAGCACAGGCCGGGTCTCCAGCCCCAGCGCGCGGGCCTCGCGCACCTCCGCCAGCGGCTTGGCGGCGTCGAGCGAGAAGACCGTGTCCGGGCCGATCTCCGGCACGATGTAGTGGTAGTTGGTGTCGAACCACTTGGTCATGCGCAGTGGGGCGATCCCCTCGGCGCCGCGGGCCATCGCGAAGTAGGTCGTCAGGTCGTCGTCGTGCCGGTAACGCGTGGGCACCGCGCCCAGCAGCACCGCCGTGTCGAGCACCTGGTCGTAGTAGGAGAACGTGTTCGACGGAAGGCCTTCCAGTCCGAGCGCGGCGAGCCGTCGCCAGGTGTCCTCGCGCAACCGCCGCGCGGTCTCCTCCAGGTCCGCCCGGCTCGTGCGCCCCTCCCAGTACGACTCCAGCGCCCGCTTCAACTCCCGATCCGGCCCGATCCGCGGATATCCCAGCACGGTCGATGCGGGAAAAGACGACGTCATCACCACTCCTCATGTGTCGAACAGAACGCCCGCATCCTCTCCGTACGTGGCGTTGCCGGGCCGGATCTATTGACCGTGCTTATGGATCACTCCGACGTGGTCCTGATGGCGGCCGGCATCCATAAGCCGGCGCGAACGTGATCGAAGGCGTGGGGTGACGATCCCCGGCCGGTCGGCAGGCTGAACGAGGAGGCCGCGCTGCCCTAGTACCGTCATAACCACGCCCCACTCACGACAGCAGAAAGGCGACACCACCCCTACCCCGGACTACCGGCGATCTCATTTGCTTGGGGATTCATGCAGCTGTGGCACTCGATCACACTCGCCGCCAAATTGGCCCTTCCATTCCTCACGATGTTCGCGGCCTACGTCGGGGCACGCAGGGCGCGGCAACGTCGCGCACGATTCGATGCCGCACAGCGCCTGGGCCTCCCCAGCGGGCGGATCAGAATGATGAGTGCCCTGCGCATACGCCAGGGCACGACCTGGGGAGCTTGGCATCACGGCGTTTTGGATCTTGAAGCTGGTCGCCTCATGTATACCGGCAGGTTGAACGACTGGCGAAGGGCGACCACAGATCTCACGGGCGCGATCATGAAGGGACATCGCCCTGTTACCGCATTCGAACGCTGGAAGTGGAGCCGCCCCATGCGGTTGCGCGCCGTTCTCGAATGCGAGCATCCCGAGCTGGGCGTGGTGGAACTCGCCGTCGAAGAGTCTGATGCGGATATCGTCTCCAGCGTCTTCGTCAAGCAGCTCCGATCGAGATCCAGTCGGCATCGGGCAAAGGACGGAAGCGATCAGGACTCCTCGGAGGTCCTGCCAATACAGCCGGGAGAGAGGGACAAGGACGGTAGGCACAAGCGGTAACTACGCCGAATTTTCCCGCGCGACGTCACTCTGCTCAGCCGTCGGCGCTCATCGTCCGGACTCCTCGGCCATAGGAGATTCAGCGGGGGGCGTCCATGCGCTGTGTGCCGATGACGGACAGCAGCCGTAGCGCCTCTTCGGACGGCGAACCGGGGACGGCGGTGTAGATCACCACCTGCTGATCGCGATCGGCGATGTCAAGGGCGTCGCAGTTCACGGTGATCGGGCCGACCAGCGGGTGCTGGAAGGTCTTGCACAGCGTGGGCCCGGCCGCCACGTCGTGGGAAGCCCACAGCCGCGCGAACTCCGGGCTCTTCGCGAGGAGTTCGTCCACCAGCCCGGTCACCTCCGGCGCGTCGGGGTAGCGGGCGGCAGCGGCACGCAGGCGCCGGGCCGCGTGGCGGGCGAAGTCGTCGGCGTCGGAGACCCCGTACAACCGCCGTCCCTCGTCCCCCGGGCCGAGGAACACGCGGCGCACCAGGTTGCGGTCACGCCGCGACAGGGCCGAGAAGTCCTCCATGAGAGCGGCCGCCAGCTCGTTCCAGGCGAGCACCTCGAGCGTGGCGGACGTCACGAACGCGGCGGCCTGCGGCAGCCTCTCCAGCAGGTCGAGGATGCTCTGCCGCACCTCACGCGGGGGCCCCGGCGGCGGGGCGGGCGGCGCGCCGGCGAGGTGGTGGAGATGGGCGCGCTCGGCGTCCGACAGGCGCAGGGCCCTGGCCAGCCCGGCCAGCACCTCGCGCGACGGGCGCGGACCCCGGGCCTGCTCCAACCGCGTGTAGTACTCGGTCGAGATGAACGCCAGCTGCGCCGCCTCCTCACGCCGCAGCCCCGGGGTACGGCGCCTGGGCCCGGCGGGCAGTCCCACGTCGGCAGGGCTGATCCGCTCGCGCCTGCTGCGCAGGAAATCGGCCAGTTCTCGTCGGTTCACCCCTCCAGTCTGCCCGGGGCGCGGAGGCGATCCAGGTACAACCGATGCCTGGATGGGCCACGCCCACCGGCGCAGGCTCACTGCCATGGACACCACACCGACCACTGACACATCCACCCCCGCCACGCCCGCCGCTGCGGGCCTGCTGGCCGGCAAGGTCGCCTTCGTCAGCGGCGCCGGACGCGGTATCGGAGCCGCGGCGGCGCGGCTGTTCGCCCGGGAGGGTGCCCGAGTGCTGCTCGCGGCCCGGACGGAGGCCCAGCTGAAGGCGGCGACCGAGGAGATCCGGACGGCGGGCGGCACCGCGGACTACGTGGTGTGCGACCTGGCCGACGCGGCAAGCGTGCGCGCCGCGGTGAGCCGCGCCGTGGACCTGTACGGCCGGCTCGACGTCGCCTTCAACAACGGGGCGACCGGCCAGCAGCCCGGCCCGATGGACCGGATGCCGGAGGCCGACTTCGACCGCATCTACGCAGTGAACCTCAAGGGCGTCTGGCTGGCCATGGTCGCCGAGGTGGAGGCGATCCGGGCCACCGCGGGCGCGGGTGCCATCGTCAACAACTCGTCCGTCGGCAGTTGGGGAGGCAACCCGGAGCTGCCGGCCTACGCTGCGATGAAACGGGCGGTCAACAGCCTCACCGAGTCGGCGGCCGTCACCTACGGCCCCGAAGGCATCCGCGTCAACGCGATCGCTCCCGGCAACACGCTCACCGAGATGATCCGCGCCTGGGAAGCGGAGTCCCCCGGACTCCAGGAGCGGCTCACGGCGCTGACACCGCTGCGCCGCGGGGCCGACCCGGCCGAGATCGCCGAGGCCGCCGCATGGCTGCTGAGCGACCGCTCCTCCTTCGTGACCGGCGCCGTCCTGCGGGTCGACGGCGGCGCCCGGGTCTGAGCGTCGACCGTCTACAGTGCTCAGCCATACCAGGTGACGTGAATGACCTCTGCCAGGCGTCGGGTTCGACACCTCGCGTCGAGCTTGGTCGTTCTCACCGACGCGGGCCTGCCCGCCGCCTCGCGAAGGTCTCCGTCCCTGGCGCCCCGGCTCGACGACCCCGGACCTGCGGTCAGCTCGCGAGGTACGCGGCGGCCACCCGTTTGGGCACGACCATGCGCCAGGCGTCGATGACGAGCTCCCGCATCTCGGTCTCGTCGATGGCCGCCAGTCTGACCCGGACCCACTGGTAGCGCTCGTCCGAGGGAAGGGGCATGAGGAACTTCTCCGGCTCGGAGGCCACGAGGGCCGCCCGCTCCTCCTTGGGGAACGCGAAGCCCATCAGGGTCTCGTCCGGAGAGACAGAGGCGTACACGATGCCCCTGACCCGGAACTTCACATGGTCGCGCACCAGCGCCTCCTCGGTGCGGGGCAGTGCCAGCGCGACCCGCCGCACGTCGTCGACCGTGACCATCAGACGCCTTCCTCGACGCGGACGGCTCCAGCCGTGGCCGGGAATGAAAGATCGAACATCGTCACGGCCGAACGGTAGCCTCGGCCACCGACATTCCGGCCGGTCCCGTCGCACGCACAGTGCGCGACCGCCGCCCCGACGACGCTCACGGGCGCCGGGCGGCGGCCAGGAACATGGGGACGGCGAGGAACAGCCTCCCCCGCCGCGCGCGGCAGGTCTGCTCCGCGATCCAGTCGTCGGCCTGCCGCCGGGTGACCGCCCCCGCCGCGTACGCGCCCTCGGCCACGCCGGTGACCATCGGCAGGAGCGAACCATCCGTGAAGACACCCGTACGGACCTCGGCGGTGACGTCCGCGAAGCCGGCGTCGAGCAGGAGGTTGCGGTGACGGCGGGCCACGTGCGGGCTGGGGACGGCGTCCGCCCTCGCCCGCACCATGACCCGGGTGAGAGCGGCGTCGTCCGAGTCGATCACGAACGTGTCCCAGTCCTGCCCAACCAGCACGATCCGCCCGCCTGGGGCGAGCACCCGCCATGCCTCGGTCACCGCCCGCACCGGATCGGCCAGGCCGTGGTAGACCTTGTCGGCCCGATAACCGGTCAGCTCGCCGTCCGCGAACGGCAGGTCGCAGGCGTCCGCCTGGCGGAACTCCAGGCCCGGGTGCCGGGACCGGGCGACCCCGATCACCTGGCCGTCCACATCCAGGCCGATCGGTTCCGCGCCCAGTGCGGCCATCTCCGCGACGGCCCGCCCGGCGCCACAGCCGACGTCCACCACACGGCTCCCGGCGGCCAGGCCGAGAAGTTCGTAGGAGCGAGCACGCAGCGCCGCCTGGCCCGGATGCCTGTCCACGCGGTCGAGAAGGGCGATGAGGGTTGGGTTCGACATGGAGGACAGCGTCCGACTTGATGTCGGCATGAAGTCAAGCCCGGCCATCGGCATCGGCGAGGCGGCCGCCCGGTTCGGCCTCGCGACGCACGTCCTGCGGCATTGGGAGTCGGTGGGACTGCTGACGCCCGCCCGGGTCGCGGGCGACCGGCGCCGTTACGGCCCCGACGACCTCTTCCGTGTGGCCGTGATCCTGCGGGCGAAGGAGGCGGGTCTCGGCCTGGACGAGATCCGCGAGATGATCGCCACTCGCGCGGCGTCCGAACGGCGTGAGATCCTCCGCCGCCGGCAGGCCGAGCTCCGGCGGCGCATCGAACAGGCCCGGGCGGCGCTGGAGGTGGTCGAGTGCGCGCTGGGCTGCGACCACGACGACGTCACCGGCTGCGCGCACTTCCGGCAGGCCGTACGCGAACGGATCGGCCTGCCGGCTCCCGCGCCGCCCACCGACGCCGGATGACGGGAACGGTCATCCGCCGGCGTCCCGCTCCTCCGGGCCCGGCACCGTACGGAGGGTGATGACGATCGCGGCCATCCACAGCAGGGCCGACAGGCCGCCGGCCCATCGCAGGCCCGAGGTGAACCTCTCGGCGTTGGCGGGATCCTGCACGATGGCGCCGAGGACGGCGACGCCGAGCGCACCGGCCGCCTGCCGTGCGGTGTTGTTGACGCCCGAGGACAGGCCGGGGCGGGTCGGGGGCCCGGCGCGCAGCGCCGCCGCGACCACGGACGCGGTGAGCAGGCCCATGCCGAGGCCGAGGCCGAGGAGTGCGGGGAGGAGCGCCGCGTAGGGGCCGGTGGGGGTGACCAGCGACAGGCACGCGGCGCCGGCCGTGCCGAGCAGCAGCCCGCCCAGCATCGGGAGCCGGGGCCCGTAACGGGCGGCGAGCCGCCCGGTGATCGGCGCGCACAGCGCGAGGGGGGCGAACAGCGGCAGCAGCATGACGCCGGCCGACAGGGCGTCGTGGTGGCGGACACCCTGGAGATACAGGGTGACGACGAAGACGAACCCGATCCCGACGAAGTTCATCAGGGCGGCGACGGCGTTGGCGCCGACGAAGCTGGAGCCGCCGAGGACGGACGGCGGGAAGAGGGGCTCGGGAGCCCGGCGCTCCCACCAGGCCAGGGCGGCCGTGCCGAGCACGGCGACCACGGCGGCTGCCGCCGTCTGGGCGGAGACGCCCGAGTGGCCGTACGCGATGGCGCAGTAGGTGAGGGCGAGCAGGGCGACGGCCGCGGCGAGCACCCCCGGGACGTCCAGCCGCCGGTCGGGTGCGGGCTCGTCCCCGTCGACGCGGCGGAGGGTGAGCACGATGGCGACCACGACGACGGGCAGGTTGACGAGGAAGACCGAGCGCCAGCCGGCGAGGGTGACGAGCAGGCCGCCGAGCACCGGGCCGCAGGGCAGCGCCAGCGCGGACACCCCCGCCCAGATGCCGAGGGCGCGGGCCTGTTCCGCGCGTTCCGGGAAGGTCGTGTTGACCACGGCGAGGGTGCTGGGCAGCAGCAGCGCGGCGGCGAAGCCCTGCAGGGCGCGGGCCGCGACCAGCGTGCCGATGCCCGGGGCGAGGCCGCACAGCAGGGAGGCGGTGCCGAAGAGGGCGAGCCCGGCGACGGCGACCGTACGGTGTCCCAGCCGGTCTCCCACGACGCCGGCGGCGAGCAGGCATGCGGCGAGGACGACGGTGTAGGAGTCCACGACCCACTGCATGCCGGGCAGACCGGTGCGGAGGTCCGAGCCGATGTGCGGCAGGGCGACGTTGACGATGGTCACGTCGAGCTGCACGAGGAACATGCCGGCGCACATCACGACGAGGATCGTCCGGCGTCCCGGGCGCGCCGCGGCCCCGCCGGGGCCGGAGGCGATACGAGGAGTTCTCGTCGACGACATACGTCATCGCTGCCCACGGAGAGTTCGGTCAACGCCGAAGCGTGGCGGAGTCCGCGAGTTCGCGGAGACGGTCCGGCATGACCGTCCTGCCTGAGTGGCAGCGCGTCCGGCCCGACCGGCCGGACAACCCCGGTCGAACCTCCGTAGAGTCGGCCCATGCTCTTGTGGATCAACGGCCCCTTCGGGGGCGGCAAGACGCAGACCGCGTACGAGATCCGGCGGCGGCTGCCGGGCAGCGTCGTCTGCGACCCCGAGCGCGTCGGCTTCGGCATCCACCGGATGACACCGCCGTCCTTGCGCGGCGACTTCCAGGACATCCCGGCGTGGCGGCAAGCCGTGTTCGAGGTGCTCGACCTGGTCCTCACCGGGCACGACGGCACGGTGATCGCCCCGATGACGCTCGTGGAGCCCGCCTACTTCCGGCAGATCGTCGGCGGGCTCCGCGAGCGTGGTCACGACGTGCGGCACTTCGCGCTGCTCGCCGAGCGTGAGACCGTGCTACGACGGCTGCGTGAGCGCAATTTCGGCCATGTCCTGCGGTTCGTCGCGGGCAAGGACGCCCCGCTGCGGCGGGAGAGCTTCGCCGTACGCAAGCTCGACCTGTGCCTGGAGCGGTTGCGCGAGGAGGAGTTCGCCGAGCAGGTGTGGACCGACCGCATGACGGTCCCCCAGGTCGCCGGTCACATCGCCGCCTCGGCCGGGCTGACTCTCACCCCCGACACGGACGGCGCGCTCCGGGGTCGCCTGCGGCGGACCTGGACGGGGATCAGGCACATCCGCTTCGACTGATCCCGCCTCCCGGTGTTCAGGGATGGGCCCGCAGGGCGGCGAGGAGCCAGGCGAAGTCGTCGGCGTGGGACGGCTTGGGCTCCCGGCCGTTGATCACGGCCATGAGATGCCGGTAGCGCTCGGCCTCGGCGAACAGGCCGGCCTCCAGGCGCTGCCTGACCGCCGCCCGGCCGGCGGCGTCCATGTCGCCGAGCAGGCGGCCGACGACCTCGGCGGCCTCCGGCGAGTCGGGGCGCACGCCGTTCTCCCGCGCCTGGCCGACCTGCCAGGCGACCTTCTTGGCGAACCACATGAAGGCTCCCGGCTCCTGCCCCGCACGGTTTCGCGTGTTGTACTCCACCATGTCGCGCATCCGCCGCCGGAAGTCCGGGTCGCGCACGAGTTCGGCGAGCTCAACCCAGGCGTCCACCTGCTCGGGCGTGGGGTCGTCGGGCAGGCCGATCTCGGTGTGCCGCATCCGGTTCCTGAGCTCCGGATCGGCGTCCAGGCCGCCGAAGACCTCGTCCACGAAGTTCTCGATGATGCGCCGCCGTTCCTCGGCGGACAGCCGTGCCAGATCGTTCAACAGTTTCGTCTCCTCCGTGCCGGACCGCCGCCTCGCGACGGTGCTGAGCACCGCGCGCCGGAGCCGCAGGGTGCGGATCTGCGCGTCCAGTGCGTCCACATGGACGGCGGCGACGTCGGCCAGGGTGACCTTCCGCTCCAGCACCCGCCGTACGTCGTCCAGGCCGAGACCGAGATCCCGCAGCGTCCTGATGAGCTCCAGCCGGGCCACGGCGCCGGCGTCGTAGAGCCGGTAGCCTCCCTCGCTCCGCTCCGCCGGAGGCAGCGCGCCGACGTCCGACCAGTACCGGATCGTGCGCACCGGCATCCCGGTGCGGCGGGAGAGCCACCCGATGGTGAACAGCCCCTCGTCGTCCATGACCCCGAGTCTGGTCTCTCCACCGGCTGGAGACTCAAGGGCCTGTTCCCAAGTCAACGCCACGGCACGCCGGCGTCGTGACCCGTCGCCACGGGTAGGAGTTCCAGGACGGGGACGGGAGGCGTATGGCTGAGATCGGCGCGCTGTTCGACGCGCTCACGGACGCGATCAACGTCCAGGACGTCTATCGGGTGGTCCACTGCTTCAGCCCGGGGGCCGTGTTCGTCACGCCGGGGGGTGTGACCGAGGGCCACGAGCAGATCGGCTGGTACTTCCGGCAGCTCTTCACGGCGTTTCCCGACATGCGCAACGAGATCACCGCATGGACCGTCCTGGACGACACGATCATCGCGGAGTGGACGTTCAGCGGCACCCACACCGGGGCGCTGCTGCTGCCGGGCGGCGCGGAGATCGCGGGCAGCGGCCGCCGCATAGTGCTCCCGGCGGCGGGCGCCTACACGATGGAGGACGGCGTGTTCGCGAGCGGGCGGGTCTACTACGACCAGCTTGCGCTCTACCGCCAGACGGGCTGCGACCTGCGTCTGCGCAGGACCGCCTGAGGTCCCCATACTGGAGCGTGGACTCCGGCCCGCCGCTGCGCGACATCGGCTGCTTCGCCCTCGTCGCCCGGCACCTCAGCTTCTCCCGCGCCGCCGCCGAACTGGGCGTCTCCCAGCCCGCCGCGAGCCAGGCCGTCGGCCGTCTCGAGCGCGCGCTCGGGGTCCGCCTGTTCGAGCGGACCAGCCGGGAGGTCCACCTGTCGCCCGCCGGCAAGGCGCTGCTGCCGTACGCCGAGGCGTTGCTGGAGTCGGCGGCCGCCTTCTCGGCCGAGGCGGGGCGGCTCGCGGCGCCGGAGGGCATCGCTGTCCGCCTGGCATATCCCCCGCCCGCCGGCGGCCTCGCGGCGCGGATCGCGCGCAGGATGGCACGCCTCGATCCCCCGGCCGAGGTGGAACTGCGCCCGGCCGGCCGGGCCGCCGCCGTCGCGGCCCTCGCGGCCGGCGAGGTGACCGCGGCCATCCTCGCCGCCCCCTTCCCGCGGGAACTGACCACCGCCGCCCGTTTCCACGTGCCCGTCGGGCATCTGGCCGTACCGGCCGGGGACCCGCTCGCCGGCCTGCCCCGCCTGCAGCCCGAACGGCTCGCGCGGCACCGCGTCCTGCTGCCGCGCGAACGCCCGCCCGGCGGGATGTGGGCACGGCTCGCCGCCCGCGTCGGGCCGCACCGGCAGCATGTGGTGGCCGACGAGATCGACGACTTCGCCGCCGCGCTCGACCTGGTCGCGGCCGGTGTCGGCCTGCTGCCCACCCCCTCCCTGGTCGTCACGTCCGTCCGCAGGGACGACGTCGCCTTCGTCCCCCTGGACGCGGGCGACCTTCGCCTGACGTACGCGCTCGCCTGGCGGGGCGAACGGCTGTCGGCCGGGGTGATGGCACTCGTGCGGACGGCGCAGGAGTGCCTCTGGACGAGGTGACCCGCGGGTTCCCGGCGGTGGTCCGATGAGAAAGTTTCACGTCGCCCTCCGGGACGGGATCGTCCGCGTCCCGGAGAACCGGCAGGTGACCGGACTGCCGTCACGGATTTCCCGACGCGGTGTCGCCATTTCCTGACGCAGAATTAATTGAAGCCTTGACTAGCGGCACCAATATCAGCATTCTTGGTACTACGCCGCCCAGCGCGTATTCGCCGCCGAATAAGTGAGGCGCGGCCACCGTGGTCCACGGGCGAACCACCGAAGCCATCAGCGACGATGCTGCTCATTTCGGGCTTTGACCAGCTGTTCTGGGTCTTTTGCCCATACGTCCGCGCGGCTTCACGCGGCCGGACGTCCAATTCGCCGACAATGTGAGCCACGGAACGCCGGAAATGACGGCCGATTTACTTTGCCATGACTGCGAATAGGCGACGGCCGGAGTTTCCCGTTTCCCTTCCGCCGGATCCAGTTTTCCGGCGCGTTCCCATCGGC
This sequence comes from Microbispora sitophila, assembly GCF_014892245.1. Lineage (NCBI taxonomy): Bacteria > Bacillati > Actinomycetota > Actinomycetes > Streptosporangiales > Streptosporangiaceae > Microbispora > Microbispora sitophila. The sequence goes on from NZ_JADBGC010000026.1 coordinate 85,603, forward strand.
CGGTCGGGATCGCCTCCGCGCGTACGCGGCGCGGCCCCGTCCGGCAGGCACGACAAGAAGGTGATCACTTGAAATCGGACCAGATCAGGGGACCAGTCCTCTCGCTTTTCCGCATCGTGACGGGGCTGCTGTTCGTCTGCCACGGCGCGGCGACGATCTTCGGTGTGCTGGGCGGCAACCGCGGCACCGGCCATGCCGTGGCGTTCGGCACGTGGCCGGGCTGGTGGGCGGCGGCCATCCAGCTCGTCTTCGGGACTCTCGTCCTCGCCGGGCTGCTCACCCGGGTCAGCGCGCTGCTGTGCTCCGGCTCGATGGCGTACGCGTACTTCACGGTGCACGCGCCGCAGGGCCTGTTCCCGATCCGGAACGGCGGTGAGGCGGCGGCGATGTTCTGCTGGTCGTTCTTCCTCATCGCGGTCTTCGGCCCCGGCGCCTGGGCGCTGGACACGCTGATCCACCGGCTGCGGCACCACGAGGTCGAGACGTACGCGCCCGCTCCGGCACAGGCGTAGCCACACCGCGCCGCCGCCCGTAGGGCGAACTCGAGCGCCGGGTCCGGCATGGCCCGCGCGCGCCGCCTCGCGGCCAGGACCTGCCTCATCACCGGAGGCAGGTCCCACGCGTGCCCGCGTGAACCTGATCGGCCCCTCGTCCGACTGAGCAGGGTGACGGGAGGACGAGATGACCGACGAGCTACTGGTGGTGCGCGCCCAACTGGGCGATCGCGCGGCGCCTGGCCGAGCTGGTGGCCCGCTGGCGGGTGCCGGTGTGGACGTACGTGCGGCGCATGCTCGACGCCGAGCGGGCCGACGACGTGTCCCAGGAGATCTGGCTGGCCGTGATCCGTAGCCTGCCCCGGTTGCGGGAACCCGCCCGGTTCGCGCCCTGGCTGTTCACCATCGCGCGCCGATCGGTCACCGACCGTCTGCGCGGTCAGTACTCCAGGGAACGCGAGCACGCGCACGAAGCCCTGGCGACCGGTGACGTGACCGTCGGCGATCCCGTGGACGCCGCGTTGGACCGTGCCGAGCTGGTGAGCCTCCTGTCGGGCCTGCCCATACCCGAGCGGGAGATCCTCGTCCTCTTCTACCTGCAGGACCTCTCGGTGGAGGACTGCGCGCAGATCTGCGAGATCCCCGCCGGGACGGTCAAGTCCCGGCTCAACCGCGCACGTCGCCTGTTGCGCGCATCTGGAGGAGAAGGGATACCGGCCATGACCGAGGAACCGCGGCTGTCGGCGCGGGAGATGATCGAGCGGCTCGAACCGGCGCTGTCCCGGGCCAGGCGCGTCCGGGCGGTGACGTCGCTGCTGTCCGGGCTGTCCGGCACGGCGTTCCTGGCCGCCCTGTGGGGAGGCGAGCCCGGCCCGCTGCCCGGCCGCACGCAGGTGATGTTCGCCCTTCTCACCGTGGTCTGCCTGGCCTGGGCATGCTACGGCGGATGGCTGCTCATCTGCCGGGTGCCGCTGTTCGCCACCGACCGGGTGGTCGCCGCGTGGATCGCCCTGGCCGCCTCACTCGCCACCACCGCCACCCTGGCCGCGCTGGCAGTCCAGCGCGGCACCGGCCTCGGCCCGGTGCTGGCGGTCGGAGGGCTGTTCGTGCCGGCCGCACTGGTGCTGGCCGTGCTCGACCGTGCCCGCCGGAGGGGGCTGCTGCGCCGGGCACGCGAGCTCACCCGGACGCGTCCGCCCGCGTCCGGGAACTGACTCGACGAGACGAAGGACGCTTCCGAGGGCACACAATCCGAAGCTATCCGCCGCCGGTTCGGCAGGACGGCGCTGCCCGTGGTGACCCTGGTCGTCGCCGGGATCCTCCTCGCGGGTGTGCTCATGCTGCTGTTCTGAAGCGCAGCGCGAGCTGAAAGTTTCAGCTCCGCGGCGTGCCCTCGGCCGTCCTGACCTGGCCGTACCGCTCCGTGACCGGAGCGTGCTTGGATCGCGCCACCTCGCGTACGCACGATCCGGGCGGGAGCCCTCCCGAGATCGTCCCGCCCGTTCCCGGGGCGGCCCCGCACGGCGGGGCCGGCCCGTCCTCCTTTCCTAGGGGCACGTGATGCGACTACCGCGACGGCTGCTGAGCGCGAGCACGGCGACCGCACTGGCCGGCGCCCTGCTGGCCGTCAGCTCGACTTCCACCCCCGTCTCGGCCGCCTCCTTCGCCTATGGCGAGGCGCTGCAGAAGTCGTTTCTGTTTTACGAAGCGCAGGAGTCGGGGCACCTGCCCTCCACCAACCGGGTGACCTGGCGGGCCGACTCCACCGTCAACGACGGGAAGTCCGCCGGGGTGGACCTGTCCGGCGGCTTCTACGACGCGGGCGACCACGTGAAGTTCGGCTTCCCGATGGCGGCCATGACCACCACGCTGGCCTGGGGCGGCGCGGACTACCGGGCGTCCTACGAGAAGTCGGGCCAGCTGCCCTACCTGCTGAACACGCTCCGGCAGGCGGGCGACTACTTCATCCACGCACACCCCGAGCCGAACGTCCTGTACGTCCAGGTCGGCGATGGCGGTGAGGACCACTCCTACTGGGGCGCGCCGGAGACCGTCGAAGCCAAGGGCCACAAGCGGCCGGTCTACAAGATCACGGCGTCGTGCCCCGGCACCGACGTCGCCGCCGAGACCGCCGCCGCGATGGCCGCCTCGTCGATCGTCTTCCGGCCGACCGACCCGGCGTACGCCGACACGCTGCTCACCCACGCCAAGCAGCTGTTCACGTTCGCCGACACGACCAAGGGGACGAACGGCCGTGACACGGCGTACGTGAACTGCGTCAGCGCGGCACAGGGGTTCTACAACTCCACGGGCGAGGGCGGCCAGGTCGAGGGCGCCACGAAGATGTACTGGGACGAGCTGGCCTGGGCCTCCGTCTGGCTCTACCGGGCCACCGGCACCGCGGGCTACCTCGACCGGGCGCGCGAGTTCTACCCGAAGATGGGCAGCCAGGAGGACCCGGGCAGCAACGGGCAGCAGGTGCCGGTCTTCAACTTCGGCTTCGGCTGGAACGACAAGCAGTACGCCGTCTACGAGCAGATGGCCGAGCTGACCGGCGAGCAGAAGTACAAGGACGACCTCCAGCGCTACCTCGACTACTGGACCGTCGGCTACAAGGGCAAGAAGGGCACGATCACGCCCGGCGGCCTGGCGTACATCTTCTACTGGGCCTCGTTGCGCATGGCCGCCAACACGGCCTACGTCGCGTTGAAGTACGCCGACTTCCTCGGCTCGGGCGACCCGCTCTACGCGCGCTACCACGACTTCGGCAAGCGGCAGATCGACTACGCGCTCGGCGACAACCCCCGGCACTCCAGCTACATGATCGGCTTCGGGACCAACCCGCCGCGCAACCCGCACCACCGCGGCGCGCACGGCTCCTGGACCAACGCCGGTCCCGACGGCGAGCCCGCCGTCAGCAGGCACGTCCTGTACGGCGCTCTGGTCGGCGGCCCGGACGGCGCCGACGCCTACACCGACAGCCGGGGCGACTACGTCAAGAACGAGGTCGCGCTCGACTTCAACTCCGGCATCACCAGCTCGCTCGCCGTCCTCTACGGCAAGTACGGCGGCTCGCCCCTGTCCACGCTCCCGCGCGAGACGCCCGACGGCCCGGAGTTCTATCTGGAGCCGACGATCACCCACACGACGCGGGAGACCGCGGCCAAGACCTTCGTCATCAACAAGTCGGCCTGGCCGGCGACCGTGCTGGACAAGGCGAAGTTCCGCTACTACTTCACCCTGGACGGCTCGACGACGGCGAGCCAGGTCACGGTGAGCACGTCCTACACCCAGTGCAAGCAGCCCACCGGGCCGCACCTGCTGGAGGGGCGCACGTACTACGCCGAGGTCGACTGCACCGGGACGCTCATCTTCCCCGGCGGCCAGTCGGAGTACCGCCGCGAGGTGCAGCTCCGCATCGGCGTGGCCGACGGCGCGACGTGGGACCCGTCCAACGACTGGTCGGCCAAGGGTGCGAACCACATGACCCTGTACGGCAACGACGGCCGCCTCATCTGGGGCACGCCGCCCGGCGCCGAGCCGTCGCCCAGCCCCAGCGCCTCCCCGTCGGCGTCCCCCTCGCCCTCGCCGTCCCCGTCGGCGTCGCCCTCGCCGTCCCCGTCGGCGTCGCCCTCGCCGTCCGCGTCGCCTTCGGCGAGCCCGTCCCCCAGCCCGTCCCCCTCGCCCAGCCCGTCCCCCTCGCCGTCTCCCTCCCCCGGTGGCGGGTGCAAGGTGACCTATGGCACGAGCGACTGGGGCGGCGGCTTCACCGCGACCGTCACGATCACCAACACCGGCGCCACGGCGGTCAACGGCTGGACATTGGCCTTCGCCTTCCCCGGCACCCAGAAGATCACCCCACCCGGCTGGTCCGCCACCTGGACCCAGACCGGAACGAACGTGACGGCCGCCAACCTCGACTGGAACAAGACCATCACCCCCGGACAGTCCACCCAGATCGGCTTCAACGGCACCTACACCGGCGCCAACCCCAAACCCACCGCCTTCACCCTCAACGGCACCACCTGCTCCTGAGACGAGGCCATCCATGAGACTCCTGTCCCTGGGCGGGGTGGCCGCCGTACTGGCCGCCCTGCTCGTCCCGGGCCCGGCTCCCGCCCAGGCGGCGAGCTCGTACAACTACACCGAGGCCCTGCAGAAGTCGATCTACTTCTACGAGGCGCAGCAGTCGGGCAGGAAGCCCGCCTGGAGCCGGGTGGAGTGGCGCGGCGACCGCACGCTGAACGACGGGAAGGCCGCCGGGGTGGACCTGTCCGGCGGCTGGTACGACGCGGGCGACCACGTCAAGTTCGGCTTCCCGATGGCGTTCACCACGACCATGCTGGCCTGGGGGCTGGTCGAGAACCGCTCCGGCTACGGAACCCAGCTCACGCCCATGCTGAACAACCTCAAGTGGGCCACCGACTACCTGATCGCCGCGCACCCCGATCCGGAGACGTTGTACGTCCAGGTGGGCGACGGCAGCGTGGACCACGCGTACTGGGGTCCGCCCGAGGTGATCGACATCAAGGGCATGTCGCGGCCGGTCTACAAGATCACCCCGACGTGCAAGGGCACCGACGTCGTCGCCGAGACGGCGGCGGCCATGGCGGCCTCCTCGATGGCCTTCCGGACGACCGACCCGGCGTACGCGGACACGCTGCTGACGCACGCCAGGCAGCTGTTCACGTTCGCCGACACGACCAAGGGCACGAACGGCCAGGACACGGCGTACACGAGTTGCGTGCCGGGCATCTCCGGCTACTACAACTCGACCTGGGAGGGCGGCTCCGACCACCCGGGCGCGACCAAGATGTACTGGGACGAGCTGGCCTGGGCGGCCGTGTGGCTCTACCGGGCGACCGGCACCGGGAGCTATCTGGACAAGGCCCGCGAGTTCTACCCGAAGATGGGCAGCGAGCCCGACGTGGGCCAGGGCGCGGGCGGCACCACCGTCCCCGCCTACAGCTTCGGCCTCGGCTGGAACGACAAGGAATACGGCGTCTACGCGCTGATGGCCACGCTGACGGGCGAGCAGCGGTACAAGGACGACGTCCAGCGCTACCTCGACTACTGGACCACGGGATACAAGGGCAAGAAGGGACCGGTCACCCCCGGCGGCCTGGCCTACATCTTCAACTGGGCGTCGCTGCGCATGGCGCTGAACACCGCCTGGGTGGCCCTCGTCTACGCCGACCACCTCGGCCCCGGTGACCCGCTCTACGCCCGCTACCACGACTTCGCGAAGCGGCAGGTCGACTACGCCCTCGGGGACAATCCCCGCCACTCCAGTTACATGGTCGGCTTCGGAACCAACCCGCCGACGCACGTCCACCACCGGGCGGCCAGCGGCCAGTATCTCGGCTACATGAGCGACACCACCGGACCCAACCTGCACGTCCTGTACGGCGCGCTCGCCGGCGGCCCGGACCAGACCGACGCCTACACCGACAGCCGCACGGACTACGTCCGCAACGAGGTGGCGATCGATTACAACTCCGGCATCACCAACGTGCTCGCGCGGTTCGCCAAGGAGTTCGGCGGGACACCGGTGGCGGGCTTCCCCGCCCCGGAGGAGAAGTACGAGGAGATCCACGCCGAGACCGGCAACGTCTACAGCGGCGTGGACGGCACCTCGCTGACCGTCACCATCACCAACACGTCGAACTGGCCGCCGCGCGTCCTCCAGTCGGGCAAGGCGCGTTACTACTTCACGCTCGACGGCTCCACCTCGATCTCCCAGGTGAAGGTGACCGGCGGCGACAGCAACGGCTGTGCCGTGAGCGGGCCGACCCTCGCGCAGGACCGCACCTACTACGCCGAGGTGGACTGCACGGGCAAGCCCATCTACCCCGGCGACGCCCAGCTCTACCGGCGCGGCACGCAACTGCGGATCTCGGTGCCGAACGGCGCGACCTGGGACCCGGCCAACGACTGGTCGGCGTCGGCGGCGTCGCACGTGCCGGTGTACGACGGGAACACGCTGGTGTGGGGCACCCCGCCCGGTGGCATCCCCAGCCCGTCGCCCTCGCCCTCCCCCTCGCCGTCCCGCTCGCCGTCCCGCTCGCCGTCGCCTTCGCCTTCGCCTTCGCCTTCGCCTTCGGCGGACACCACGCCGCCGAGCGCGCCCACGGGATTGCAGGTCTGCGGGGCGGACTTCGTCAACGCGGTCCCGATGTGCTGGACGGCCTCGACCGACGACACCGGGGTCACCGGCTACGACGTCTACATGAAGCAGGGCGCCGGCTTCACCAAGATCGGATCGTCCACTTCCACGCTGTACGTCGCGGACAAGCTGGTGGCCGGGACCAGCTACACGTTCTACGTCGTGGCCAGGGACGCGGCCGGCAACACCAGCCAGCCCTCGGCGACGCTCACCGCGACCGCCCAGTCCGGCCTGCCCAGCCCGTCGCCCAGCCCGCCGGTCTCGCCGAGCCCGTCTCCGTCTCCGTCGCCTTCACCGTCGGCAGGTGGCGGATGCAAGGTGACGTACGGAACCAGTGACTGGGGCGGCGGCTTCACCGCGACCGTCACGATCACCAACACCGGCGCCACGGCGGTCAACGGCTGGACATTGGCCTTCGCCTTCCCCGGCACCCAGAAGATCACCCCACCCGGCTGGTCCGCCACCTGGACCCAGACCGGAACGAACGTGACGGCCGCCAACCTCGACTGGAACAAGACCATCACCCCCGGACAGTCCACCCAGATCGGCTTCAACGGCACCTACACCGGCGCCAACCCCAAACCCACCGCCTTCACCCTCAACGGCACCACCTGCTCGTGATCCCCCAACACGCGGTCCGGCGCACCCGGGTGCGCCGGACCGCTCGCAGAGAGGTGACTCCCATGTCCGTCCAAGGTCTCCGTAAAGCGGCCGCAGGTGTGCGAACCGGTCTCCTGGGGGCCGGCTTCGCAGCCACCGGGCTCGCCCTCGCCGCTGCGGCCCTCCCGCCGGCCTCCGCGGCGGCCGGGGACACCACGCCGCCCAGCGCACCGGGGACGCTGCGGGACTGTCCCCTGCCCGCGGCCCCCGGGTCGAGCCTCGGCATCGGCGTGTCGCTGTGCTGGGGCGCCGCGACCGACGACGTCGGCGTCACCGGCTACGACGTCCAGGTGAAGCAGAGTGGCGCCTTCACCACCATCCGCACCACGACCGGCCCCGGTTCCATCGTCGGCGGCCTCACTCTCGGGCAGTCGTACACGTTCCGGGTGATCGCCAGGGACGCGGCGGGGAACGCGGGCCCGCCGTCGAACGAACTGACGGCCAGCGCGAACTACCTCAGCGGCATGCCGCCCTCCAGCCCGCCGCCCAGCCCGACCCCGATCGACCGGACCCCGCCGACCCGTCCCGAGGGCCTGGTCACGCAGAGCGTCTACGTCAACGGCGCGGTCGGCCTGGCCTGGACGCCGTCCACGGACGACGTCGGGATCTCCACCTACGAGGTCCACGTGTGGACCGGCGGTGCCTTCCTGCGCGCGCAGGCCACGATCGACATGCGGGCCGACCAGGTCACCGCGGTCGTCACCGGCCTCACGGCGGGGCGCGACTACCTGTTCTACGTGGTGGCCCGGGACCGCGCGGGCAACCTCAGCGCGCCCTCCGACCTGGTCCGCGCCCGGGCCATGGTGGAGCCGCCCGCCGCCAGCCCCAGCCCCGGGACGGACACCACGCCGCCCGGCACGCCGACAGGGCTGACCGCCGTGACCGGCATGGCCATACCCGGCGGAGTCTTCCTCGCCTGGAACACCGTCAGCGACGACAGCGGGGTCCCGCCCCGATACGACCTGTTCCGCCGGACCCTCGACGGCTACGCGTACGAGGGCGAGAACGGCACTCCCCGCGACATCGTCTCCGGCCTCGAAGGAGGCAAGCCGTACACCTTCCAGGTCGTCGCCCGCGACGCGGCCGGCAACCTGAGCAACCCGTCGGCGCCGTACACGGCGATCGCGCAGCCCGGGGGAACGTCCTCACCCAGCCCGTCGCCGTCCCTCGGCCTGTCGCCGTCCCCCAGCCCGTCGGCGTCCCCGTCGTCCGGTTCCGGGTGCACGGTGACATACGCGACCACCACCTGGGACGGCGGGTTCACCGCCACCGTCACGATCACCAACACCGGCACCGTCCCCATCGACGGATGGAGGCTCGGCTTCGGCTTCCCGCTCGCCTCCCAGCGGGTCACCAACGGATGGTCGGCCGTCTGGGCCCAGTCCGGCACCGCTGTCACCGCCGAGAACTACGAATGGAACAAGACGATCAAGCCGGGCCAGTCGCTGTACCTCGGCTTCAACGGCGCCTACACCGGCAGCAACCCCAAGCCGACCGCCTTCACCCTCAACGGCAGCCCCTGCACGCGAACGTGACCGGCTTCGATCAGCCGGCTGACGTCATCCACTCATTGGTGCCGGTGAGGCTGCGCGAACCACGTCCGGGCTCGGTGCCTCACCGGGTTCTCTTCTCCTGAAGACCGTCGCGGTTCCGGCTCTCTACGTTCATCCGGCCCCCGCCTTCCCTGCCTCGGTCAAGACGTGAGAAGAGGCCCGTGTCCGAATTCTTAGGGGCGCGCCTCAGGGAATGCCCCCATGCCGCCCCGCGGCGTGCTCGCGCATGCTGGTTGTGCCAGGAGAGAGCACTGTGTGTGAGGGGGTGACGACACATGACCAGTGGCATCGATCTCGACGTGGAGCTCGATCCGAGCATCGAGATGGCCTACTACGCGAACACCATCAAGAACTGCGTGGACCGGGTGGACGCCGGATCCCTTTACTGAGGCACCGAATGTGATCCGCCGTGTCCGTGAAGCGTGGCGGGTCAAAGGCCGGCGCCCCATCCGGGTGGGCGCCGGCCTTTGCGCCGAGACTTATGTGGGTCGCAAATGCATGTGAAGAAAGTGACGGACGGGACGCACCGCGCACTGCCCGCAGCCGAGACCTGGTCGCGGATCGCGGGCCTGCTGCCCGTGACAGGCGTGACCCGGGTCGCGGAACTGACCGGTCTCGACGTGATCGGGATACCGGTGTACCAGGCGGTCCGGCCCAATGCACGCACGCTCTCGGTCTCCCAGGGCAAGGGGATCACCCCCATGCTCGCGCGCGTCTCGGCGGCCATGGAGGCCGTGGAGTTCTGGCACGCCGAGGAGATGGCAGCGCCGTCCGTCGTCGCCACTGTCGCGGAAGTGACCTCTGACCTGCGTTACGAGGTGTCCGACCTGCCGCAGGTCCCTCGGTCGGTGCTGTCGCCGGCCACGCGCCTTGGGTGGATCGCCGCCAGGGAACTGAACGGCGGCGGCCCCACCTGGGTACCGGACGCGTTCGTCCGGATGGACGCGACGCGCGAGGGCCGCTGCCACCCGCCGATGTTCGCCACCACCTCCAACGGCCTGGCGAGCGGCAACACGGTTGAGGAGGCACTGCTGCACGCTATGTACGAGCTGCTGGAACGCCAGGCACAGGTTCTCAGCGCCGCGGACCGGGAAGGGCTGGCGGTCGATCTGTCCACGGTGACCGGGCCGTCGCGGGCGCTTCTCGACCTGTTCTGTGAGGCGGAAGTGCAGGTCCTGATCAACGACCTCAGCGATCCGGTGGACATGCCGTGCTACGAGGCGTCGATCTGGTCGCGCGCGATGCCGCTGCAGTTCCAGGGCTGGGGGTGTCACCAGGACCCGGATGTCGCCCTGTGCCGTGCGTTGACCGAGGCGGCCCAGTCTCGCCTGACTCTGATCGCGGGCGTGCGCGACGACATCGCCGACGGTGTCCAATCATGGATGACCTCCCGTCCTGTGCTCCGGGACCCGTTCGCGACCGCGAACAGGGAGGCCACCCGGGCCTTTCCCCGATCGTCGTCCCCCAGGGCCGCCACCTCCTTCACAGAGGACCTGGAAGCGACGCTGCGAGCGGTGGAGAAGCACGCGACCGGGACCGTGTGCTGGGTGGATCTGACACAAGCTGAGCTTGAGGTCCCCGTGGTCAAGGTGGTTGCTCCTGGTCTGAACTTTCCGAGGGGGCACGGATGACCGTCTATCTCTTCGTGGGTCCGTCGGTGCCTCGGACGGTGCGTGCCGAGTACGCAGACCGCGCAGTCGTGCTGCCGCCAGTGGCAGCAGGCGATCTGCTGCGGCTCGGCGCCCGAGTCGGTGACGTCGTGGGTATCGTGGACGGTTACTTCCACCAGCGGGCCGCCGTACGGCACAAGGAGATCCTCGCGCTGCTGTCCGCCGGCGTGGCGGTCCACGGCGCAGCGAGCATGGGCGCCCTGCGCGCGGCGGAGCTCGCGTCGTTCGGCATGGTCGGGCACGGCCGGATCTTCGCCGACTACTGCCGGGGCATCATCGAGGCCGACGACGAGGTCGCCATGCTGCACGGCAGCGAGGCCGAGGACTACCAGCCGTTCACCGAAGCGTTGGTCAACGTGCGATACGCGTTGGACGGCGCGGTCGGCGCTGGCCTGATCACGGCCCCGGTCGCCCATGCGGTCCTCACCGCGGCGCGACGCCTCCCGTTCGCCGAGCGGACCCGGGACAGAATCGTAGCCGCGGCCCACCGTGTGGGTGACGCCGATGAGCGGCGGAGCGTGGAGCAGGCGATCCGGTCCGCCGCCGACGTCAAGCATGCCGACGCCCGACTGCTGCTGGACGCCGTCTGCGGAGGGTCACCGCAGAACGCGCGGCCGGCGTACGTGCCGCACTGGCGACTGAACGAGACCGCCTATCTACGGGCGTGGCAGGCAGGCGTGGGCGAATGCGGCTCCCTCCCCGCCGGAGAGGGCGAGGAGGGCCGGCTTGTCTCCGCCGCCCAGGCGCACACCGCCTGCAGGGTCCTCGCCTTGGACTATCCGGCATTTCGCGAGCGCGTCGCCACCTGGACGCTCGCACGGGACCACGCCACCGCCATCGCTCCCGGGGAGGCGGCCTCGGCAGGCGACTCCGCGCTGATGCGGGTGCTCCGCGCGGGCCTGGGTCTACGTGAGGCGAGCGAGGAGGAGGTGCTCCGGCAGGCCGTCCTCGCGAGGCTGCGCGCCCTGGGCCTGGTGGCGCCGGAGGCATACGCCGACCCGGGCCTCGACCGGTGGTGCACGACGTCGGAGCGGAGCATGCCGGAGGCCGTGCGTACCGTGAAGGCGGCGTCCCGGGCCCTGTTCACCGACCTACTGCTTGGCTTCCACGACCCGTTCATGGACGCCCTCAGGTCGAGCGGCGCCTATCGGGTGGCACGGTCCCGCGTCGCGCAGTCCTTGCTCCTCGTCCAGCGCCTACGCGAGGAAAGGCCCTCGCTCCATCTGAGTCAGCTGCGCCCGGGCAACGTCCTCGCCTGGTTCTCACAACAGTGGGGACGCGTCGACATGGATGACGCTGTGCTCGAACGCGGCTTCTCCACTACTGAAGACTTTGTCGCGTGCGCGCGCCCCTATTACCTCTTCCACAAGGCCAATCCACACCTCCGACCGCTGACCATCGGCTGAGCCCGGCGTCACGCCGCGCCCTGGCCACGTATCACTGGGACAATCATGCGCATCCTGCTGGTCAACGCCCCCTGGTCGAGGCTCGACTCGCCTTCGCTCGCCCTGGGCATCATCAAGAACGCGGTCGTCCGCGCCATTCCCGATGTCGAGGTCGAGGTGCTGAACGCCAACCTCGACTTCGTCGACTGGGTGACCGGCGAGCTGGACTTCACGCTGGAGGAGTACAACTACTTCTCCCAGGAGAGCTACTTCAGCGGCTTCGGCGACTGGGTCTTCTCGTCCGCCCTTTATGAGGACCAGAGCCGGCGTAAAGAGGCGTTCCGCGCGACCTATTCGGAGATGGTGACGGATGCCCAGTTCGATCTGATATTCGGGCTTTACGAACTCACCCCTGCGTTCATCGTCCGACTGGCCGACCAGATCGCCCAATTCTCTCCCGACCTGGTCGGTTTCACCACCACCTTCCAGCAGAACGCTGCCTCACTGGCCGTGGCCAAGCAGGTGAAGCGCCAGAATCCGGACACGGTGATCGTCATGGGCGGGGCCAACTGCGACGGAACGCAGGGAGCCGCGCTGCACGCCGGGTTCGATTTCATCGACTTCGTGGTGCGGGGCGAAGGCGAGCTCGCGTTCCCGGCCCTCGTCGCCGAGTTGCGCGGATCCCGAAACTTCGCGGGCATCGCGGGACTGTGCTGGCGGGATGGGAGCGGCACGTCACTGGTGAACGCGATGCAGACCCGGCCCCTCCCGCCAGACCAGATCGTCGGGCCGGACTTCTCCGGCTTCTACGAGCGGCTGCGGCGGTCGGTTGCCCGCCGGTGGGTCGAGCCGCGTCTGGCGGTGGAGGGATCGCGCGGGTGCTGGTGGGGTGCCAAGCACCACTGCACGTTCTGCGGCCTGAACGGCACCTTCATGGAGTTCCGCAGCAAAGCGCCCGCAGACTTCTATCAGGAGCTGATCGGCCTGGCCGAGCAGCACGGGGTGCTGGACTTCGTCGTGGTGGACAACATCATGGACATGGGCTACATCACGTCGCTCCTGCCGCGGCTCATCGACGCCGGATACGACTTCCGCCTGTTCTTCGAGATCAAGGCCAACCTGCGGCTACGGCAGCTGGACACGCTGATGCGGTCGGGCGTGGTACATGTGCAGCCGGGGATCGAGAACCTGAGCAACCACGTACTCAAGCTCATGAACAAGGGCGTCACCGGCTGTCAGAACGTGCGCATGCTGCGCGACAGCGAATCGCTGGGGATGTCGGTCGAATGGAACTACCTGTACGGCTTCCCGGATGAGGTCGACGAGGACTACCAGAGCGTGATCCGCCAGATGCCAGCCCTGCATCACCTCCAGCCGGCCGTGGGCAGCTCGCGGATCGCCATCGAACGCTTCAGCCCTTACTTCAACCGTCCGGAGCTGGGCTTTTCCGAGCTGAGGCCCGACGAGCAGTACGGGCTAATCTACGATCTGCCGGACGAACACCTGTTCGACCTCGCCTACCTCTTCCGGGCGCCGAAGCGGGGCATCGGCGACGACCTGGCGGGCGTGCTCGACAAGACGCTGACCGAATGGCGGGAGTCGTACAACGCGAGCCGGTTGAGCTTCTGGGACCTCGGTGAGGAGATCGTGCTGGCCAACCGGCGCAGCGCGTTCCCCTGGTCCACCCTCAGGCTGGAAGAGCCGGTCGAGGTGGAGGCGTTCCGGCTGCTCGACCAACCACATTCCGCCGAGGCCATCGGCCGCAAGCTTCGCGCCGCGTATCACGTGGGCCCGGGCCACGCCGACGAACTGCTGCGTCACTGGCAGGAGCTCGGGTTGGTCTTCTCCGACGGCGAGCAGTTCGTCCAGATCGCCACCATGGCGGGTAACCAACAGTTGCTCCACGCCCACGCCCTCGACCACTGCCCCGTGCCGGACATCGTCGCAGCCGGCGAACTGTCCTGATCACACCGCTGAAGGGGAAGGAAACATGGGACTGCTGGCATCGGGGGGTCGCGCGACCACCGCGGCGATCGGGCTCACCCTCTGGCGCGACTACGACCCCGCCGTCAACGACGGCCCAGGCATGTACCTGGGTGCTGCGGAAGTGGACGGGGACACGGCCGGGGCGGCGGCCGCGATGGCCGCCCACGGTGCCGGACTGGTCCGGCTGCGTGACCGCGTCGATCTCAACGGGGACCCGGCGGTCGCCATGCTCGCTCTCACACTGGTACGTGAGCTCACCGCCCGCGGCATCGCCGTGGACTGGTACCTCTCGACCGAGCCCGGCGACTCGTGGCGCAGCCTCACCCATCTCTTCCCGCCGGCCGCGCTGCGCGGCCCCGATGACGTCGCCGGAGCCCTCGCCGCCTGGCGCGCCGGCTACCGCATCTGCCAGTGCTTCTACCGCAAGGGGCCAGGATTCGTTCAGATCAGGGACCAGCGCTCCGGTGGTCTGCGCCGCTTCACGGTCGCCGGGCCGGCTCATCTGGCGGCGATCGAGTCTCTGTCCCAAGGGGTGGAGGAGGCGGCCGTGCCTGCGGGAGTCGTGGCCGATTTCGCCGCCACGGATCTGATCGGCCGGGTGGGAGGCCTGCTCTGGTGGCTGCCGTACCGGGTGTACCGCTGGCCGCTGCCCGAGCAGCTTGCCTGACATGTCAACCGACATTCCGCTGCGGCAGCAGCGCGATTACCGGCTGCTCTGGTCCGCCCGTACGATCTCCTTCTTCGGCGCCGAGGTCTCCCGAGTGGCGGTGCCGGTAACGGCGGTCACTCTGCTCCAGGCGGATTCGTTCGATATGGGGGTGCTCACCGCGGCCGCTTCCCTGCCGTACTTCGCCGTCGGTCTCCACGCTGGGGCCGTCGCCGACCGCCTCGCCCGGCACCGGCCCCTTATGATCGCGTGTGACCTGCTGTCCGCCGCCGCAGTCGTCACGGTGCCGCTGGCCTGGGCCGCGGACGTACTGACCGTGTGGTGGCTGATCGTGGTCGTGTTGATGGTGGGCGCATGCGGCGTGGTGTTCCGCGCGGCTGGCTTCGTGCACCTCACATCCGTGGTGCCCCCAACGCGGCGCACGGAGGCGGTGGCGGGGATGCAGGTGGCCCTGTCCCTCGCGGCGGTCGGCGGGCCGGCCCTCGCGGGTCTTCTGCTGGCGTTCCTGAGTCCGCCGTTCGCGCTGTCGGCCGAGGCCTTGGCGTTCTTCATCTCGGCCTGCCTGCTGCGCCTGCTGCGGGGGGCGGAGCGGCACAGGCCCGGTATCTCCCAGGGGTTGTGGCGCGACACGGCTGAGGGGCTGCGGGTGAGCGCCGAGGATCGCGCGCTTCGCAGGCTCATCGGATGCACGGTAACGCTGAACTTCTTCAGCACCGTCTACCTGGCGATACAGGTTCTCTACCTGACGAGGGAGCTGACCGTCCCGGGAGCCCTGATCGGCGTCCTGACTGCGGGCTTCGGCGTCGGTGGTCTGGCCGCCGGAGGCATGACAAGCAGAGTGGCTCGCCGGCTCGGCGAGCGTCGCCTGCTGCGGTACGCCGTTTCGGCCATGCCAGCGGAGTTCGCGCTGCTCGCCCTGGCGCCCCACACAGGCGGGGCGACGACCGTCCTGGTGGCGGCGAGCACGCTTCTTGGCGGTGTCCTCGGCGTACTGATCGCGACCTGTCTGGGCGCCGTGTTGCTGAACGACAGCCCGAAGCACGTCGTCGGACGCGTCAACGCCGTCGTCACCTGCGTCACGCAGGGAGCGATCACCCTCGGCGGGCTGGCGGGGGGACTCCTCGGCGGAATTCTCGGTCTACGCGCGATCGTCTGGTTGTGCGCGGCGGGCGTCGCCGTGGCGATTCCATTGGCCCGTGCCGCCACCCGGCCAGGCGGATGTCCGACGCCCGCACCTACTCGCAACGTGGTGGTGCGTCGCACTCGGCTCGGAGAGCTCCGCGGACGCACGCCACCGGTAAAAGCTCGAACGCGACACGGAACGGGCACGGCACAATCCCTTCACGCCGAAGGCACTCGCGTGGTCGGCGACGAACTGGAGCGACTCACCAGTTCGCCTCCCCGGCGACATACCTGACCGCCCAGCGCAGGATGTCATACTCCGGCTCCAGGTCCCGGATCCGGGCCTTGAGCCGGCTTGTTCCTCTTCCCACGTTCGCTGAAGGTAGCGGGCCGCGCAAGTGCGTGCGCGCTGGCCGGCGCTGTGCCCGCCGCAATGAGCCTGGCGCACCACAACCAGAGCATCTCCCGGCTGATGCCCAGATCTCTGCGATTCGACGTGATCTGCACGGCTGGGGGTCGACAGGTACAGCGGACGGCATCGGAGTTGAACTCAGCCGAAGTGGCAGGGGCCTGCTCTGGAAGGATGAGGGGATGACCGACGCCCTGCCCGGGCTTGAGCCCGGGGCCGAACCCGGCGCTGCACCCGCGCCCGCCGCGCCGCCGCGCCGGGCGGCCGGATACGAGATCGAGGACGAGTTGCGTGCCGCGGGGGCGGTCCACGTCGCGGGCGTGGACGAGGTCGGCCGCGGCGCGTGGGCGGGCCCGGTGGTGGTCTGCGCCGCCGTCACCGCCTTCGGCCCGCCGCCCGAGCTGCCCGGACGCGGGGAGCGCACCGTCCGGCTCACCGACTCCAAGCTGCTCGGCCCGGCCCAGCGGGAGGCGTTCGCCGAGGTCCTGCCGGGCTGGCTCACCTGCCACGCGTACGGCGCTTCGGCGCCTGAGGAGATCGACGAGGTCGGCATGACCGAGGCGCTGCGCCGGGCCGCGTGCCGGGCGCTGGAAGCCCTGCCGCTGCGGCCCGACGTGGTGCTCCTCGACGGCGCGCACGACTTCCTCGGCCGGCCGTGGCGGGTGCGGTGCGAGGTCAAGGCCGACCAGCGGTCGGTGTCGGTGGCCGCCGCGTCGGTGCTGGCCAAGGTCCACCGCGACCGCCTGATGGCGGAGATCGGCGAGGAGCACCCGGCGTACGGCTTCGCCGCCAACGCCGGCTATCCCTCCCCCGTCCACCAGCAGGCGCTGGCGGAGGCTGGGCCGACCCCGCACCATCGGCTGTCGTGGTCCTACCTCGACGACCTCCCCCAGTGGCGGCACCTGCGCAAGCACCGCGACCCCCTCGCCGGCTCCGGCCAGATGACCCTCCTCTGACGCCCCGGGATTACCATCGAACCCGAAAGAGCCGACCCCCGGAAGTCGTTCGGCAGGCGGATCCTCCCCGGGCCGAAGTGCCCCGCCGGGGTGCCCGTACGCGGGCCCGGCGGGGCGCTCAGACGTCGGCGGTCAGTCGGCCTGAGGCGGGACGGCGCAGGTCACCGCGACGGTGGTCCGCGCGCGGTGCCCGCCCGTGCCCTTCTCCGTCGCGCCCTTCTCCGCAGTTGCCTCGCTCTCGGGGACCGCCTTCTCGGGGGCCACCCTCTCGGCCGTGCCGCTCTCGGTGGTGCCCTTGTCCGGGGCGTCGGGCGCGCTCTCGGTCGTGCCCTTCGCGGTGGTGCCGGGCGCTCCCAGGTCCGCACCGGGCTCGGCGGGGATGGCCGGGACGGCACGCACCCGGTCGCCGGGCTTCAGCTCCCGCAGGCCCGAGCCGTCGTCGACCAGGAGCTTGCCGTCCTTCTCCACCACATTCACTCTGTGCGGGCAGGAGGCGGTCCCCGGAACCCCGGTCCTGTGATCGGGGGTCTCGCCGGCGTTCGCGGCGGCGGTGAGCGTGGCGGCGAGGGCAGCCCCCAGCCCGATCGCCACCAGCCCCGCCCGCATGCGCTTATTGATCATCTATGTCTCCTCCTCTTCCGGCCCCGCGCGGGGCCGTACGGAGACGACGGTGCCGACGGGCACCTGAAGCCACGCTGAAGCCGCCTGAAGGATCTTTAGCGTGGCTTCAGGTGCCGCCTGCGATGGTGTGGGGCATGCGTGTGCTGCTGGTGGAGGACGAGCGGCGGCTCGCCGAGCTCGTGAAGAGCGGCCTGGCGGACGAGGGGTTCGCCGTGGACATCGCCTGCGACGGGACCGAGGGCCTGTGGATGGCCACCGAGAACTCCTACGACGCGATCGTGCTCGACGTCATGCTGCCACGGCTGAACGGGTACGCGGTGTGCCGCCGCCTGCGCGAGGCCGGCGACTGGACGCCGATCATGATGCTGACCGCCAAGGACGGGGAGTACGACGAGGCCGAGGCCCTGGATACCGGGGCCGACGACTTCCTGTCCAAGCCCTTCTCCTACGTGGTCCTGCTGGCCCGGCTCCGCGCCCTCGTACGGCGGGGCGGCCGGGAGCGCCCGGTCTCGCTGACGGTCGGCGATCTCACGATCGACCCCGCCGGGATGCGCTGCCGCCGGGCCGGAGTGGAGGTCTGCCTCACCCCGAAGGAGTTCGCCGTGCTGCACGCCCTCGCGCGGCGGGCGGGCGAGGTGGTGTCCAAGGCCGACCTGCTCGCGCAGGCGTGGGACTTCGCCTACGACGGCGACCCGAGCATCGTGGAGGTCTACATCAGCGCCCTGCGCCGCAAGATCGACGCACCCTTCGGCCGCTCGTCGCTGGTCACCGTGCGCGGAGCCGGCTACCGGCTCGACGGGCACCGGTGATGCCCCGCCCGCGCCCGCCCGCGCGCTGGTCGGTGCGGCTGCGCGCGACGGTCGCCGCCACCGCCATCGTCGCCGTCGCCCTGGGCGGCGCGGCGGCCGTGCTGACGGCGGTCCTGCGGGCCAGCCTGGAGCAGAGCACGGCCGCGCAGGCCCACCGGCGGGCCGCGCAGGTCGCCGCCGTCCTGGCCGTCCCCGCCTCACCGGCCGCCGGCCCGTACGGGAGCCCGGGCACGCACGGGCAATCGGGCACGCAGGAGAGCGAGCCCCCGGAGCGCAGCCTGAGCGGCGCGGCCGCGGAGAAGGGAACCTCCGTCTCCGACCCGGACGTGCGGGTCGGGGTCCCGGCCGAGACGCCGGGCGCCGACTGGGCGGGCGACGGCTACCTGACGGCGCGCACCACGGTCGAGACCGGCGAGGGCCCGCTGACCGTCGTCGCGCGGACGTCCCTCGAACCGGCCAGGGAGGCGCTCGCGACGCTGGGGCGGCTGCTGGTCTTCGGCATTCCGGCCCTGCTGCTGGTGGTGGCCGCGATGACCTGGTTCTCCGTGGGCCGGGCCCTGGCGCCGGTGTCCGCGATCCGGGCCGAACTGGCCGACATCACGACCCGCGACCTGCACCGGCGGGTGCCCGTGCCGGGCAGCGGGGACGAGATCGCGGCCCTCGCCGGTACGGTCAACGCCACGCTCGACCGGCTGGAGAACGCGGTGCGGCAGCACAAGCGGTTCGTCGCCGACGCGGCCCACGAGTTGCGCAGCCCGATCGCGACCGTGCGTACGCGGCTGGAGCTGGCCTCCGGGCACGAGCCGGCCCGCGAGGCGCTGGCGGACGTCGGGCGGCTGCAGGCGCTCGCCGCCGACCTGCTCCTGCTCGCCGCGCTCGACGCCGGGGAGCCGCCCCGGGCCGACGAGGTGGACCTCGGCCAGGTGGCGGCGGAGGAGGCGCTGCGCCCGCGCCCGGAGACGGGAGTGACGGTGCGGGTGACGGCCGATCCCGACGTCGTGGTGCACGGCTCCCGCCACCACCTCGCCCGCCTGGTCACCAACCTCGTCGACAACGCCGTACGGCACGCCTCGTCGGCCGTCGAGGTGCGGGTCCTGGCGGAGAAGGCGGGCGCGCTGCTGGAGGTGCGCGACGACGGGCCGGGCATCCCTCCGGAGGACCGGGAGGCCGTCTTCGACCGGTTCACCCGGCTGGACGACGCACGGACGAGGGACGCCGGCGGCTCGGGCCTTGGCCTGGCCATCGTCAGGGAGATCGCCGCCCGGCACGGCGGCATCGTCGTCATCGGCGACTCCCCCGGCGGCGGCGCGTGCTTCACCGTACGGCTCCCGGCTCAAGGCGTGTTCCTTTCGCCTGTCTGACGGGAAACGCCCCGAGTACACCTAGCCCGGCGGGGCGGTGGAGCGGCGGGCGATCAGCTCTATGGGACCGTCGAGCACCTCGGCCACGCTGTCGTCCGGCTTGAGGCTGCCGAGCAGTTCGACACCCCTACGGCCCAGCTCGGCGAGCGGCATGCGGACCGTCGTGAGCGGGGGCGCGAGGTAGCTCGCCAGGTCGAGGTCGTGCACCGCCACCATCGAGACGTCCCGGGGGATGTCCAGCCCCGCCTCGCGTACGGACTCCATCGCGCCGATCGCGGAGGCGACGTTGGCGACGAAGACGGCGGTCGGCGGCTCGGGGGCGGCGAGCAGCGCGGCCATCGCCGTGGCCCCGCCGGCCGGGGTGTAGTCGGCCGCGACGATCGGGCCGTCGGGCAGGCCCGCGTCACGCATGGCCGCGCGCCACCCCGCCGACCTGCGCAGCGCGGTGTCGGCGCCCTCGGGACCGGCCAGATGAGCGATCCTGCGGTGCCCGAGCCCCACGAGGTGCTCGACCGCGAGCCGGGCGGCCCGCTCGTCGTCGAGGATGACGTAGCGCTTGACGGCCGGGCTCCGGCGGTTGAGCATGATCCACGGCACGGCCATCCGGTCGAGCTGCGCGAGCAGCTCCGACTCCCCCTCGGCCCCGGCCAGCAGCAGGCCGTCGATGCGGCCCTGACCAAGCAGGTCCATGTAGCCGCCGAGTCCGGCTCCGGTGGAGCTGCCCGTCACCAGCACGCAGCCGAGGCCGGCCGCCGCCGCCTCGGCGCCCTTGATGATCTCCGCGTACACGGGGTTGGCGAAGTCGGGCAGGAACAGGCCGAACATGTGCGCGCGGGCCGTGCGCAGGCTGCGGGCCGCGGCGTTGGGACGATAGCCGAGCTGCGCCACCGCGGCCAGCACCCGCTCGCGCGTCTCCGGCCGGATGCTGAGGGCGGGATCGTTGTTGACGACCCGCGAGACCACGGCACGGTCGACCTTCGCCAGCGCGGCGACGTCGGCGAGCGTCACCCGGGCGCGCTTCACAACGCCCCCGGCCGCCGGCTCTCGCCGGTCTCCATCGACTGGTACAGCGCCTCCATGAGACGGAGTGTGCCCAGGTTGTCGGCCGCCGCAGTCTCCGGTTCCCCGCCGTCGGCGATCGCCGCCAGCAGCGACCCCATCGGCCCGGCGACCGCGTCCGGCAGCCACCGGGTGGTCACCGGGTAGGGCAGCCAGCCGTCGGTGGGCAGCACGCGGCTGCTGACCTCCAGCGTGTCCGGGCGGCCGTGCGGGTAGTCGTACAGCAACCCGAGGGTGCCCCTGATCGCGCCCTCGGTGCCGTCGATGCGGAACGCCGCCTCGTCGTCGCCGGTGCGGTTCTCGTGGTGGGCGTGGACGAGCGCGCGCACGTCGCCCGGGTAGACCAGCACGCTCATCGTGCGGGTCTCGCCCTTGGCGACCTGCCCCGCCGTACGGCTGCCGGTGCAGAACACCGTCTCGGGGTCGCCGAGGATCGAGCGGATGGCGTCCAGGTAGTGGATGGAGTGGTAGACGATCTCCAGCCGGTCGGTGGAGACGAGCCAGTCCCAGGCGCTCCAGTCGGTGAAGATGTTCACGGTGAAGGTCATGGCCGTCGGTTCGCCGATCCAGCCCTCCCTCACCATGGCGCGGGCGGCGGCGATGCCCTCGTCGAAGCGCAACTGCTGGTTGACCGCCACCTTCAGCCCGCGCTCGGCGGCCAGGGCGACGATCTCCCGCCCGGTCGCGAGGTCGGGCGCGAACGGCTTCTGGCACAGCAGGTGCTTGCCGGCCTCCAGCGCGGCCCTCGCGATGCCGGGCTGTGCGTTCGGCGCCACCGCGATGTCCACCACGGCCACCCGCTCGTCGGCGAGCAGTTCTTCCAGCGAGCCGTACACGCGGGGCACGCCGTGCCGCCCGGCGACCTCGCGGGCGCGCTCCGCGTTCAGGTCGAAGATCCCGGCGATCTCCAGTCCGGCCTTCCGGTACGCCGGCAGGTGGGCCACGTCGACGATCGCCCCGGCGCCCACGATCGCGATCGGCAGCCGGTGCGCCTCGGGGATCGCCAGGTCGGCGGCGGCCGCGATCGGCGCGAAGACGTCCAGCACGTCACACCTCGATTCGGTAGAAGCGGGCGGCCGTGCCGCCGAGCACGGCCGCGCGGTCGGCCTCGGACAGGCCGGCGAGCAGCACGTTCGTCTCGCGCCACACCGTTGCGTAGTCGCCGGCGAGGATCGAGACGGGCCAGTCGCCGCCGAACATCAGCCGCTCGGGGCCGAACAGCTCCATCGCGTGGTCCACGTACGGCCGCAGGTCGTCCGCCGTCCAGCTCTCCGGATCGGCGGCGGTGTTCAGGCCCGACACCTTGGCGTACACCTGGGGATACTCGGCGGCGCGGGCGATCAGGCCCGCCCACGGCTCCCAGCCCTTGTCCTTGATGGGCGGCTTGGCCAGGTGGTCGATCACCATCCGCAGGCCGGGGATCCGCTCGGCCAGCACCGGCACGTGCTCCAGGTGGCGGGGCAGCACCGCGACCACGTCGAACGGCAGGCCCGCCTCGGCGAGCACCCCCAAGCCCTCGATCACCGCGTCGCGCAGCAGCCAGTCGGGGTCGGGGTCGTCGTGGATGAGGTGGCGGACTCCGGCGAACTTCGGGCGCCTCCCGTAGCGCCCCAGCGCCTGCGCCGCCTCGTCCGGCCGCTCCAGCGGCACCCAGCCGACCACGGCCGCCACGAAGTCGTACGCGTCGGCCTGTGCGAGCATCGCGTCGGTGTCGGCGTAGGAGTCCATCGCCTGGACGAGCACCGTGTGCTCGACCCCGGCCTCGGCGAGCTGCGGGATCAGCTCCTCCGGCTCGAAGGTGCGATAGATCGGCCCGGCCTCGGGCGTCAGCCAGGGGTAGGAACCGGTCTCCAGGTTCCAGAAATGCTGATGCGCATCGATGACGGGCATCCGCTCCTCCTCAAGATCAATCGGTTGAGCCTGCACAAGCTAGACGCGGGTCAGCGGCCTGTCAACGGCGGCTGGACCAGCTCCAGCGTGATGTCGTCGGGGTCGAGGAAGTAGCAGGCGTAGCCGCCCGCGTTGATCCCCGCCGTGATGGCGTTGGGCGGCGAGACGAACCGTACCCCGGCCGCCGACAGCCGCGCGTGCTCGGCGAGCGCGTCCTCGACCGTGAGCGCGAGGTGCGCCGCGCCGGGCAGGTGCCTGGCCGGGTCGCGCGCCTCCCCTCTCGGCCGTACGTACTCCACCAGCTCCAGGTCGTGGGTGGACACGCCCCGGGGCTGGCCCGGCACGGCGAGCTGGGCGATGCGCAGCACCGCGTCGGGGTAGCCCACGAGCCTGCGGGTGTAGTCGTTGTCCTGGTCCTGCCGGTGCACGAGGGCGAACCCGAGCAGGTCGCGGTAGAAGGCGACGGACCTGTCGAGGTCGGCGACCGTGAACGAGAAGTGCCACACGCCTCTCATCGCAGCGACTCCTGTCTCTCCGGCTCCACGCCGGACTCCTCGGGCGGTTGCGGTGCGGCTCCCGAGTCGCGCACCCTGCGGACCTGCCGCTGGCGGCCGGCGATCGTGTAGATGGCCGCGGCGACGATGACGACCGTGCCGACGATCACGCCCTGGTAGTTGGCGCCCAGGTTGAGCACGTTGAAGCCGTTGTCGAGCGTGAACAGGATGAGCGCGCCGACGACGGACTTCAGCACGCTGCCGAACCCGCCGAACAGCGAGGTGCCCCCGAGGATGGCCGCGGCGAGCACGGTCAGCTCGGTGCCCTGCAGGCCCGTGGGGTTGATGGCCAGCAGCTTCGCGGCGAACAGCACGCCGACGAAGCCCGAGCCGAGCCCGTTCAGGACGAACGCGCCGATCCGGTAGCGATTGACGTTGATGCCGGACAGCCGGGCCGCCTCCGCGTTGCTGCCCACGGCGTACAGGCGGCGGCCGATCACCGTGTAACGCAGCACGGCCCAGGTGACGCCGGCGATGACGATCAGGTAGTAGGTGGGCTTGCTGAGCCGCAGCTCGAAGCCGAGCACGGGGTCGAGCACGGCCACGACCAGCCCGGCCGCCGCGATCACCGCGCCCTTGAGCGGACCGCCTCCGGAGCGGCGGGCGAGCAGCGCCACGACGGCGCCGATGACCAGCGCCGCCACCCCGAGGATCACCAGGATGTGCGGCACCGTCCAGTAGCCCGACTGCAGCGCGATCAGCGCCCGCTGCGACTCCGGGTCCTTCACCGTGATCGTGCGGCCGTCGGTCAGGATCAGCACCAGGCCGCGTACGGCCGTCATCGTGCCCAGCGTCACGATGAACGCGTTGATGCCGACCAGTTGCACGATCAGGCCGTTCACCGCGCCGCAGACGAGCCCGGCGGCCAGCGCGACGGCCATCGCCAGCGGCAGGCCGAGCGAGCCGACCAGGCTGAGCGCCATCGCCGCGCCGAAGGCGGACACCGACGCGATGGACAGGTCGAAGTTGCCGCTGATCAGCACCACGGTGGTGAACACCGCGAGGATCGCGACCAGCGACGACTGGTCCAGGATGTTGATGACGTTGGTCGGCGACAGGTAGCTCGGCCGCCCCATCTGGCTCGACAGCAGCGTCAGCACGGCCACGATCAGCACGAGGGCGTAGACGACGCCCGCGTTGCCGGGGCGCAGCGCGGCGGCGGCACGGGCGCCGAACGTCTTCCCGCGCGCCGCGCCTCCCACGGTGCCTCCCGCGCTCTCAGGCGGCATCGTGCGCACCTCCGAATCCGTTGGCCAGCATCAGCAACTCCTCCTCGGATGTCTCGTGCGCCGGTCGCTCCGCGACGATCCGGCCCTCGCGCACGACGAGCACGCGCGTCGCCACCGCGAGGATCTCCTCGAACTCGCTGCTCACCACGAGCACGGCGCCGCCCTCGGCGGCGAACCTGCGGACCAGGTCGAGGATGTCGGCCTTCGCCCCGACGTCGACTCCGGCCGTGGGCTCGTCGAGCATGAACACCCGGGCCCCGCCGTACAGCCACTTGCCGAACACGACCTTCTGCGCGTTGCCGCCGGACAGCTCGGTGACCAGCGCGTCGGGGCCGGGACAGACGATGCCGAGGTCGCGGATGGCCCGCTCGGCGCGCTCGGCCTCGGCCGCCTCCCGGGGCAGCGCCCGCGCCGACGACAGCGACGCGAGGTCGGGCAGGGAGATGTTCTTCCAGATGGGGAACGCGCCCACGATGCCCTGCGCGTTGCGGTCCTCGGGGACGAGGGCCATCCCGGCGGCGACCGCCGCCCGTGGGCCGCGCCGCACGGGACGGCCGTCCACCAGCACCTGGCCGCGGGCGCGGGAGTCCGCGCCGTACACCGCGTGCAGGATCTCCGACCGGCCGGAGCCGAGCAGGCCCGCGATGCCGACCACCTCGCCGCGGCGCACCTCGAACGACACGTCACGCACCCCGGCCGGCGAGCTGAGGTTCCGTACGGCGAGGGCCACCGGGGCGTCGGCGGCGACGGGGGCCGGGGCGCGGCGCTCGGCCGCGAGCAGGTCCCGCCCGACGATGGCCTGCACCAGCCGGTCCTCGTCGTAGGCGACGGTCGGGCCCTCCTCCACCACGGTGCCGTCCCGCAGCACGGTCACCCGATCGGTGAGCGACAGCACCTCGTCGAGGAAGTGCGACACGTAGAGGAAGGCGGTGCCCTGGGCCGACAGCCTGCGCACCACGTCGAACACCACCTGGCGCTCGCCCTCGGCCAGCGAGGCGGTCGGCTCGTCCATGACGACGAGGTTCGCGCCGATGGCGAGCGCCTGCAGGATGGCGACCATCTGCCGCTCGCCGATGGCCAGACCGGCCACCTCGGCGTCCGGGTCGATCGCGTAGTGCACCCGCTCGAGCAGCCGGTCGAACTCCCGGCGGCGGGCGCGCGGCAGCCGCCACGGCCCGGGGGCGCCGAGGAAGACGTTCTCCAGCACGGTCAGCGTGGGCGCGAGCGGGACGTGCTGCATGATCGTGGCGACGCCGGCCTTCCTGGCCGCGCCGGGGTCGCGCCAGACGACCTCCTCGCCCTTCCAGCGGACCGTGCCCGCCGTCGGCGCGTGCGCCCCGGCGATGATTTTGATCATCGTGGACTTGCCCGCGCCGTTGGCCCCGACCAGGCCGTGCACGCTGCCGGGGAGGACCGTGAGCCGCGCCCCCCGGAGGGCGACGGTGCCGTTGGGGAACGACTTGCCGACGCCCTCGAGGGACAGCAGCGGGGTGTCTACCATTGCGGCGTGCAGTCGGCGACGTTGTCCTTCGTGATGGCCGGGGTGTCGTACGTCACGAAGGCGGCGTCCTGCTTCTGCTCGCCGGTCAGGTGCTTGTACAGCGTGTCGAGGGCGAGCTTGCCGAGGTCCTCGGGCTTGAAGCAGACGGTGCCGGCGATGTCGCCGGAGGTGACGGCGTCGACGCCGAGCTTGCTGCCGCCGATGCCCACGATCTTCGCGGTGGAGTTGGCCGACTTCACGGCCTTGGCGCAGCCGACCGCCATGTCGTCGGACTCGGCGTAGAACAGCTTGACGTCGGGGTTGGAGGCGAGCATGTTCTGGCAGGCCGACTGGGCCTTGTCCTGCACCCAGTCGCCGGGCTGGCGGGCCACGACCTCGAACTTCGCGCCCTTCGCCTCGGCGGCCTTCGGGAAGTCCTGGTAACGCAGCACGACCTCGGCGAAGCCCGCCGCGCCCTCGACCACGGCCATCTTGCCGCCCTCGGGGAGGATCCGCGCGGCGATCTCGCCGGCCTTGCCCCCGGCGGCGGGCTCGTCCTGCGTGACGAGCGCGACCAGGCCGGGGTAGACGTCCTTGAGCTGACGGGTCTTCGGATCGCCGACCTGGGACGCGACGGCCACGGTCGGGATGTTCGACGCCTTGAGCTTGTCGGCGAGTCCCTGGGCGACGCCGGAGTCCACGGGCAGCAGGAGCACGCCGTCCGGCTGCTGCGCGATGAGGTCCTGCACGTCGTTGCTCTGCTTGTCGGCCTTGCCCTGGGCGTCCAGTTCGGTGATCTTCACGCCGAGCTTGGCGGCCTCGTCCTTGATGCCCTTGCCGATGGCGGAGGGGAACGGGAAGCTCAGGCCGAGGTTGGAGACGCCGATCGTGTATTCCTTCTTCTCCGAGGCGGCCTGGGTGGCGCCGTCGCCGCCGGAGCCGCCGCAGGCCGTCGCGCCGACCGCCAGGGCGGCCACGACGAAGAGTGCCTTCTTCATTGTTTCTCCTGCTCAGGGGAGGTCAATCGTTTGCTCAAATCAGCTAGTGACATTTCATGACGTGCTCGCTCAAGGGCGTCAGCCCTTCACGAGCGCTCGCACCTCCCCCGCGATGCGATCGGCGTCCGGCAGCAGCGCCTGCGCCAGGATCGGCGCGGCCGGCATCCGGACATCGGGCGCCCCCACCCGGATGGGCGGCGCCAAGAGCGGGACGCCCGCCCCGGCGACCCGCGCCACGACCTCGGCCCCGAACCCGCCGGTCACGTTGGCCTCGTGGACCACCGCGAGCCTGCCCGTACGGCCGGCGCTCGCGAGCACGGCCTCGGTGTCGAACGGGTTGAGCCAGGGCGTCTCCAGCACCTCCACCTCGATGCCGTCGGCGGCCAGCGTCTCGGCGGCGTCGAGCACCCGCGCGGTCATCGCGCCCCAGGTGACCACCGTGACGTCGGAGCCGTGACGGCGCACCCGCGCCCCGCCCATGGGCTGGACCGGGCCGCCGACCGTCACCTCCTCCTTGGCGCCGAAGTAAAGGGTCCTGTTCTCGATGACGAGGACCGGGTCGTCGCAGTGCACCGCGGTCACGAGCAGGTCGTAGGCGTCCTGCGGCGTGGACGGCATGCACACCCGCAGCCCGGGGACGTGCAGGAACAGCGCCTCGAGGCACTGCGAGTGCTGAGCGCACGCGCCGGGGGCGTTGCCCTGCTGGGTGCGGATCGTCATCGGCGCCGTCAACCGGCCGCCGGAGACGTAGCGGACGTTGGCCGCCTGGTTCACGATCTGGTCGAGCGCCACCAGCGAGAAGTCGGCCCACATGATCTCGACGATCGGGCGGCGGCCCATCATGGCCGCGCCCACAGCGCTGCCCAGGATGGCCGACTCGCTGATCGGCGTGTCGAAGGCCCGGTCGCCGAACTGCTTGCGCAGCCCGCGGGTGACGCCGAACACGCCTCCGGGGAGGCCGACGTCCTCGCCGTACACGAGGGTCTCGGGCAGCTCCGCCATGAGGCGGTGCAGCGCGGCGTTGACGGCCTCGCCGTAGGTGAGCTTGCGGGTTTCAGGCATAGAGGTGCTCCCTCGCGGTCGCGGGGTCGGCGAACGGCGCGGCCAGGGCCGCCGCGGCGGCGGTCTCGATCTCGGCTCTCGCACGGGTCTCGACCGCGTCGATCTCGGCGGCCGGCACCCCGTCGGCGAGCAGGCCCGCGCGCAGCCGGGCGATCGGCTCCCGCGCCTTGATCCGGTCCATCTCGCCCGGCTTGCGGTAGTTCTCCGCGTCGCCGATGTAGTGGCCGACGATGCGCTCGGTCATGCACTCCAGCAGCGTCGGGCCGCCGTTCTCCTTGGCGACCTCCAGCGCGTCGCGCACGTGGAAGCGGACGGCCTCCACGTCGTTGCCGTCGATGCGGTAGCCCGGCATGCCGTACGCCGCCGCGCGGTCGGCGAGCCTGCTCGTGCGGACCATGTCGGCGATCGGGGTCAGCTCGGAATAGCGATTGTTCTCGCAGACGAAGACCACGGGCAGGGAGAAGGCCGCGGCGAAGTTCATCGCCTCGTGCACGGCGCCCTGGTTCATCGCGCCGTCGCCGAACACGGTGACCGCGGCCCGGTTGGAGCCGTCGTAGCGGCCGGCCAGCGCCGCGCCGCAGGCGATCGGGGCGCCCGCGCCGACGATCGAGTTCTCCCCGTGGAAGCCGTACTCCGCGGCGGTGAAGTAGGCCGATCCTCCCCTGCCGCCGTTGACGCCGGTCTCCCGGCCGAGCAGCTCGGCGAACATCCGCTCGGCGGGGACGCCCCTGGCGAGGGCCCAGCCGTGTCCGCGGTAGGTCGCGAACAGCGCGTCCTCGGGCTCCAGCACGTCGCAGGCGCCGACCGGGATCGCCTCCTGCCCGATGCACAGGTGGACGGACCCGACGATCGGACCCGCGAGGCGCAGCTCCCGCACCTTTTCCTCGAAGGCGCGCACGCGCCACATCGCCAGCAGGTCCGCAAGCCGTCGCTCGCTCATTCGCCGGGCTCCTCGTTGTCGTGGTCCATGGTTGCCTCGCCGCACCATCCCGCGAGCGCGGCCACGCAGACCGCCTCGGCGTCGCCGACGTACGACTCGGGGGGCAGCGGCAGCGGGCCGAGCGTGGCCAGGTCGTCGGGACCCGCCACCTCGCGCAGCGTGTCGACCAGCGCGCCGCGCCGGGCCCGCGCCTCGTGCGCCGCCTGGTAGACGAGGTCGTGCGCCCGCTCCCGGCCGAGCGCCGGGGCCAGGCGCATCATGTACGCCTCCGCCATGATGAGCCCGCCCTCCGCGTCGAGGTTGGCACGCATGGCGTCGGGGAAAACGCGGAGCCCCTCGGCCACCTCGGCGGCCGTGGCGAGCGCGCCGGCGGCCAGCTCGGCCAGCAGCGGAACGGCGTACCACTCGATCTGCCACTCGCCCGCGGCCCGCTCGTGGCCGGCCTCCATCGCCCGGAACAGGGCCGAGCTGAGCGCCCCGGCCGTGGCCGACATGCCGATGACGGCCTCGCAGCCGATCGGGTTGGCCTTCTGCGGCATCGTCGACGAAGCGCCGCGGTGGTGCCCGCCCGCCTCGCGCACCTCGCCGACCTCGGTGCGGGACAGGTCCACCACCTCGCGGGCGAACCGGGCGGCGGTGGCCGCGACGCTCGCGCACGTGACGCCGAACTCGGCGATGCCGTCACGGGCCACGTGCCAGGGCACGTCGGCGGCCGCGAGGCCGAGCCGTACGGCCATGCCCTTCCTGACCTGGGCCGCCTGCTCGCCCATGGCGGCGGAGGTGCCTCCGGCGCCGAAGAGCGAGACGACGCGGACCCGGCGCCCGGCCGCCCTGACCCGCTCGCGCTGACGGGTGAGCTCCGCCAGCAGCACCGCGAGCTTCGCCCCGAACGTCGTGGGCACGGCCTGCTGGGCGTGGGTGCGGGCGGCGATCACGGTGCCCGCGTGCTCCTCGACCAGCCGGGCGAGAGTGTCCCCGAACGCGCCGAGCAGCGCGGCGAGCCGGTCCAGAGCCTCGCCCATCTGCAGAGCCACGCCGCTGTCCATGATGTCCTGGGTGGTCGCGCCGTAGTGGACGCGGCCGTTCGGCCCCTGGGGCAGCGCCGCGGCGATCATACGGACCAGCGGCAGGATCGGGTAGCCGACGTTCATCGCCTCCCGCCACAGGCGCTCGACGTCGACGTTGTCCAGCACGCAGGCGCCGGTGATGGCCTCGGCGTCGGCGGCAGTGATCACGCCCGCGTCGGCCTGCGCCTGCGCCAGGGCGGCCTCGACCCGCAGCCAGGCGAGCACGGTCCGCTCGGCCGAGAAGATCGTGGCCATCCCGGCGTCGCCGAACAGCTCCGGCAGGAGCTTGAAGGTCTGCATGGTCAGTCCATCTCCAGTCCGCCGTCGACGTTGAGCGCCTGGCCGGTGACGAACGAGGCGAGGTCGCTGGCCAGGAACAGCACCGCCGCGGCGATCTCCTCGGGCCGGCCGGGCCGCCGCAACGGCGATCGGTCGCTGACCTCCTGGAGATACCGGGCGCCGGCGTCGGGGCCGAAGTGCTCGTCGCGGTCGGCCATGATCTCGTCCCACATGCGGGTCAGGATGATCCCGGGGCAGACCGCGTTGACGCGCACCGGGGCGAGCGCGAGTGCCGCCGACTTCGTCAGCGACAGCAGGGCCGTCTTGGTGGCCGAGTAGTGCGCGGCGTTCGGCCGTCCCGACCGGGCGGCGACCG
Organism: Microbispora sitophila; assembly: GCF_014892245.1. NCBI lineage: Bacteria > Bacillati > Actinomycetota > Actinomycetes > Streptosporangiales > Streptosporangiaceae > Microbispora > Microbispora sitophila. The sequence continues at coordinate 116,396 of NZ_JADBGC010000026.1, forward strand.
AGGCCAGGGTGACGATCGACCCGCTCCCCTGCTCCACCATGCGCCGCCCGGCCGCCTGGGTCAGCCAGAACGTGCCGTTCAGGTTGACGTCGACGATCCTGCGCCACTCGTCCGCCTCGACCTCGAGCAGCGGGGTCGTCCGCATGATGCCGGCGCAGTTCACCAGGACGTCGATGCGGTCGAGGCCGTCCACCAGCGCCCAGGCCTGGCCGGGGTCGGCGATGTCGGCCGCGCGTGCCTCCGCCCCGACGGCGGCCGCGGCCTCGGCCAGCCGCGGCCCCTCCAGGTCGGACAGCACCACGCTCGCACCGGCGTCGGCGAGGGTGCGGGCGCACGCGACGCCGAGCCCTCCCGCTCCCCCGGTCACGAGCGCCGTGCGCCCGCTCAGGTCGATAGTGACTGCCATCCCCGATGGTCTCCCTTGGTTGTGGATCCCGGTCGCGTCCCGGTGGCCGTGGGGCGGGAACGGGACGGGCCTCGTACGCCGCCCGTCCGCCACGCTCGTCAAACGATTGACCAGACGATAGCAGCGGCCTCACAAACCGGACAAGAGGTTGGTCAATCGTTTTTCTTACGTGATTAACGGGAGTGTCACGAATGAAAAGGCCCCCGTCGCACCCGCGGGATGGGCGGGCGCGACGGGGGCGGACAAGCAACCGGCCGGCTACACGATCGAGCCGGTCCAGAGCTTGGCGGCTTCGGAGTAGACCCCGTACACCTCGCCGTCGAAGTACGGGGAGACGCTGGTGTCGTAGCGGTTGTCGCCGTCGGTGTCGGAGACGCTGATCGTGACCCCGGCGAGGTAGCCGATGCGGGCGTCCCCGCTGTAGCGGTACAGCCACGAGGAGCCGAGGGAGCCTTCACCGGTGAACGGGGAGTCGACGCCCACGGGCTGGTCGGCGGGAAGGTCGAGGAGCCTCACGGCGAACGTCGATCCGGTGGACCGTTCGAGGGTCTGGCCCGTGTAGGGCCGGGTTCCGTCGGGGTTGGGTCCGGCCGGGTAGCCGAAGACGTCGACCGAGGAGGCCGTCGGCTGGTTGTAGGCGAGACCCTGCCCGCCGACGTTTTCGCCCAGTCGCCCGCTGTCGGTCAGCACGCCGGAGGACGACGAGACGACGCCGTTGTACACGTTCACGAAGGCGACGTCGCGGTCGTAGTCGCCGTACACGCCGAAGTCGTAGTGGGCGAAGGCCTGCTTTCCGACGTACAGGACCTCCGGGGTCTTGGCGCCCGAGTAGCCGGGCACGAAGACCCACTTGCCGAGCATGCTCCCGGTGCGCTCGATGTCGTACACGCAGTGACCGGCCGTGGCGACGACGTTGCGGTAAGGCGACTGCACGGCGGTGCCCGTGCACCAGTGCGGCTGACCGTCGGCGCCGACGAAGAACACCTTGCCCGAGGTCGTGGGCGTTTTCGTCTTCTTCGAGAGCACGTCCGGAGACGGCCCGACCAAGCCGGGCTTGCCGTCCGGGACGACGGCCGTGGACGAGCGTTCCGCGCCGACCACGGTCTGCACGGCGTACGGCGTGGCGCTCCGCAGGTTCGCTCCCCCGTCGGCCAGCCAGAACGCGGCGGCCTGCTGAGCGGTCGAGACGTCGGAGGCCAGAGGGGCCGTCACCACGCTCGCGGCCTGAGCCGGGGTGGAGACGACGGCGGAGCCCAGCAGACCCACGCCGATGCCCAACGCCGCCAGTGCACGTCTCATGGTCGATCTCCCATTCGGTCATGGGGACCGTCGATGGGCCCCCGTCAGAGAGGAACAGCGGCCGGCTGATCAACCCGGCCGACAGAACGGAAGATCATAACGTTCTCCTCGAATCCTGTGAAGAAAGTTTCAGATCTTGCCGTGGAATGTCGGCGATTTTCAGTCAGGCATTCCAGCCGAGTTCCGCGTGGAAGGCGTCGAGTGCCCGCGCGAGGTCCTCGCGGGCCAGCCGCGCCCCCGCGTACGGCCCGGCCGTGACCGGCTCGTCGTGGAACCGGGCGGGCAGCTCATCGGGCCCGCCGCCCTCGCGCAGCGCGTACGCGCGCATGAGGTCGAGCCGCGCGGCGCCCGCCGCGAGCAGGTCGTCCAGCGTGCACCCGGCCCCGGAGACGGCCGTGACCAGCGTCGTCAGGTGGTCGAGCGTCAGCGGCCTGGTCGGCGACGAGGCGAACAGGCAGATGTTCCACGCGTCGAGGGCGCTCCACAGGCGCAGCAGGCGCGCGGTGCGCCGCCCACGTTCGGCGTCGAGCAGGCCGACCGGCGCGGGCTCGGCGCCGATCCGCGCCGCCTCCGGCAGGCAGTAGGCGAGCGCGCCTCCGGGTTCGAAGTCCAGGTCGTGCTCCAGCGCGTCGTAGCGCGGCCCGCCCGGCGCGGCGGCGTAGCCGAGCCCGAGGCCCGGCTGCACCCGCGGGTCGAAACACGGCACCTCGGCGCCCTTCACGGTCATCGCGTACGGCTCGGCGTCGAGCTTGCCCGCGGCGCGGGCCGAGCCCTCGGCGAGCAGGTCGCCGAGCACGCCGCTCCTGGTCGCGACGTCGCGGGCGAGCGCCGTCACCGCCGCCGCGTCGCCGAAGGAAGGCCCTTCCGCAAGCAGGCCGCGGGCCGCGCACTCCATCGCGAAGGCGACCGTGCCGCCGAAGGAGACCTGGTCGAGGCCGAGGTCGTTGCACAGGGCGTTCAGCGCGAGCACGGCGCCGGTGTCGTCGACGCCGAGGTTCCAGCCCAGGGACGCGAACGCCTCCTGGCCGAGCCCTCCGGTCCTGCGCTCCGGCGCTCCGAGCGGCGCGTACGTCTTGAGGCAGTCGGTCGGGCAGCCGGGGCAGCACCCGCTCGTGGCCACGGCGCGTCCGTCGTAGTCGGCCGAGGAGGGAACGCGCAGCCCGCTGTCGCCGGCGTGGGAGAAGTTCCGCACGCTCAGGTAGCCGGGCGCGAGCGGTTCCCCCGTCCAGGCGCCGAACCCCGGATCGGCGTGCTGCCAGGCCGCGAGCGCGTTGCCGGGCATCGCGGCGCGGTAGAAGGCCGCGATCTCCGCCAGGGCGCGCGGGTCGGCCACGGCGGCCGGGGCGTCCCCCACGCAGACGATCGCCTTGAGGTTCTTGGCGCCGAGCACCGCGCCGAGGCCGTATCGGGCCGCGGAGTAGGCGTAGTCGGTCACCACGCTCGCGTAGCGGACCAGTCTCTCCCCCGCCGGCCCGATGGCGGCGACGTGCGCACCCTCGCCGTGCCGCGCGCGCAGCGCGTCCGTGGTGGCGGCGGTGCCGAGGCCACCCAGTTCCTCGGCCGGGTGGACGCTGATCCGGCCGTCCTCGACCAGCAGGTACGACAGCCGCTGCGCTCGGCCGGTGATCGCCAGCGCCTTGGCGCCCGCGCCGCGGATCCCGGCCGCGAACGGCCCGAGCGCGTGGGCCTCCCCCGCCACCCCGGTCAGCGGCGACTTGGCCAGGAACACCGCCTTCGCGAGCCCCGGCGCGGCCACCCCGCCGAGGATCCCGGCCGCGACGTACAGCAGGGCCCGGGGATCGTACGGGTCGAGCCCGGCGGGGGTGCGCTCGGTCAGCAGCCGCAGGCCGAGGATCGACCCGCCGAAATGGCCGATCTCGGCGGACCGGTCCTCCCGCTCGACGGACCCGTCGGTGAGATCGACGACGAAGGGCACGAGTGACACTCCTCACCAAGGGGGCGATTGTGGCGGATAACCTACTCGCCCTCGTCAAGGTCACCCCCCTCGACGCCGTGGGTCTCTCTTCGCAGGGACACGGGTTTCTGTCGGTGAGACCCGATAAATCTTGTTGGCATGGTTCGAACGACCCCGCCGCGCCCTGTTGACATCACGGCCGTCTTTCCCGAGATCGCTCCCCTTGCCCGGACGGCCACACGCCTTCATCCGCGCCCTGGAACGCCCGGCGTGCACGACAGCTCGATCGGCGGCCCCCTGCTCTGGCCCTCCGACGATCCCTGGCCCGTGTGCGGAGAGTCGCACGAGAACGGGGGCGACTTCACCCGCCTGGACGTCGCCCGGCGCCGCAGGCGCATTCTCTCGGCGGCCTGGGGGCGGACCCGCAAGGGCGAGCCGTTCGCCATCACGCCTGAGGAACGGACCGAACTCGACCGCCTCGACAAGGAGTACGCCGACCCTGACACCCCCGCCACCATGCTGGCCGTCGCCCAGCTCTACCTACGAGACGTGCCCGGCCTGGTGGGGCCGCCCGAAGCCGATGTTCTCCAGCTCCTGTGGTGTCCGCGCGACCATGGACCCCACTACTGTCCCTCGCTCACGCTGCGCTGGCGACGCTCGGCCGACGTGACCGACGTGCTCGTCGAACAGCCAGAGCCCGAGGTGATGGAGTACGACACCTATCTGCCCCTGCCCTGCGTTCTGCATCCCGAGCAGGTCGTCGAGTACCCCTACGAGGACTTCCTTCCCGGTGATCTGGAGGAACGGATCCGGACCTGGGAGGAGTCCAGCGGATACGACTACTTCTCCGAGCTGTCGATCGCCGACGGCTGGAAGGTGGGCGGTTACGCGGCCTGGAACCTCACCGACCCCTACCCGATGCTCTGTGATGACTGCGGCTCCGACATGGAGTTGCTTTTGAAGATCGACGGCGGAGAGTGGGACGGAACGGAGAGCTGGCGGCCTCTGGAGGACGCCGCGCCTGAGAGCGAGTTCCACGAGCACCCGAACCGATGGGAGCCTACGGGGATCACGATCGGCCGTGGGTATGCACTGTGGATTTTCACCTGCCCGGTCTCGTTCGACCACCCGCACGGCGTGAGCATGCAGTAGCCGGAACACGACCTTGATCAGACGGTCAGGCGGGTCTCACTCACTCTCTGGATGCGCTCGCGGGCGGGATTCAGCCACGCTGCCAAGCGTCAGGACTTCCAGGAGCGAAAGTCAGCTCGTTTTGGGAAGTGGCTCAAGCTGGACGCTGAGCCGCAGTTCCAGCGCTTCGGCGAGGCGTTCGAGCATGGGGATCGTGCCCCCTCCGCACGTTCGACCTCGGCGTGTGCGGGGGCCACACACCAAATCGTGACCGTTCTCCTACGCTACGTGGTCGCCGGGGATCAGGCCCCTGCCGTCGGGTACGGCGGCGGGGTCGGAGCCCACGTGCAGCGGCTTGTTGTCCTTGTCGACGAAGACGACGCGCGGCTTGAGCGCCTTGACCTCCTCCTCGGCGACCAGCGCGTACGCGATGATGATCACGAGGTCGCCGACCGAGATGAGGCGGGCGGCGGCGCCGTTGATGCCGATCACTCCGGAGCCCGCCGGGCCCTCGATGACGTACGTGGACAGGCGGTTGCCGTTGTCGATGTCGACGATGTCGACCTTCTCACCCTCGACGAGGTCGGCCTCGGCCATCAGGTCCGCGTCGATCGTCACCGAGCCGACGTAGTGCAGATCGGCCTGCGTGACGGTCGCGCGGTGGATCTTCGACTTCATCAGCGTGCGGAACATGATCTCCCACCGGGGTATGGACGGCCCTCCTCACGAGCGTCCTCGATGGTATGTCACGCCCCGAAATGCCCTGTCGTCAGCCTTGCACGACGGCGCGCATCGGCCCGGCGAGATGCGAATTCGCACGGGCCGATGCGCGTCGTGAACCGCCGCTTATCCGCCGCTCACGTACTCGACCGACGCGTCGAGCAGCCACTCCGTGACGTACGCCGCGAAGGACGAGCGGACCAGCAGGCGGAAGCCGTCCTCACCGGCGACCAGGACGACTCCCGCCCTGGCCAGCATGGTCTGGGCGCACCGGCCCGGGCCGAACACCCGGGGGTGCAGGTCCAGCGCGCAACCGTGGGCCAGCACGTCCCGCGCCCGGTCCCCGGCGACCACCAGGGTGGTGCGCTGGGCCGACACGTCGACGACCGAGACGTGCTCGCCGTCCGCCGCCTCGATGAGGCGCTCAACCAGGCCTCGAGCGGCGCCGTCGGGGCCGACCACCAGCCACTCGTCGGGCCCGAGCCACAGCACCTCCAGGTCGCCGTCGCCCGCCGTGGTGCCGGGCTCCACCGGCAGCGGCACGCCGATGGCCGTCCCGATGCGCTCCGCCGCCGGGCTCTTGGGGTCCACCCGGAGGTTGATCTGGGTCAGGAAGGGGATCTCGGCCAGGCGCAGGCCGCCGCCCGCGCTCGCCGCCTCGAACCTGGCCGCGAACGCCGCGGCGGAACTCCTGCGCTCAGCCGTCAGCTCAGCCATCGATTCAGCCACAGAATCAGCCATCGCGGCGCGCTCCTTCCGGGTCGTACAGGACGTGGGAGGTCACGGTGACGGGCACCAGGTCCGCCCCGACCGGCGCGTACAGCCGCTCACCGACCCGCTCGCGCCCGCCGCTCACCAGCGCGAGCGCGAACGTACGGCCGAGCGCGGCGCTGCGGTAGCTGGAGGTGACGAAGCCGAGCGTGGGGACCGGCGGCTCGGGCAGCGCCGAGGTCTCCACGAGGTGGGCGCCCTCGGGCAGCAGCACGCCGGGGTCCTCGGGCAGCAGGCCGACCAGGTGCTTACGGTCGGGCCTGGAGGTGTCCGCCCGCGTGTAGGACCGTTTGCCGATGAAGTCGGCCTTCTTCTTCGAGACGATCCACTCCATGCCGAGGTCCTGCGGCGTGACGGTGCCGTCGGTGTCCTGGCCGACGATCGGGAACCCCTTCTCCGCGCGCAGCACGTGCATGGTCTCGGTGCCGTACGGCGTGACCTCGCCGGACGCCATGACCGCCGTCCACAGGGCGAGCCCGAACCAGGAGGAAACGTTGATCTCGTAGGCCAGCTCGCCGGAGAAGCTGATCCGGCAGACCCGCGCCTCGATCCCGGCCACCTCGGTATCCCGCCACGTCATGAACGGGAAGCTGTCGTTGCCCACCGCGAGGCCGGGCGCGAGCCGCGCCAGCACCTCGCGGGAACGCGGCCCGACGAGCGCCACGGTCGCCCACTGCTCGGTGACCGAGGTGCAGCGGACCCGCAGGTCCGGCCACTCGGTCTGCAGCCACTCCTCCATCCAGTCGAGCACGGCCGCCGCGTTGCCGGTGGTCGTGGTGACGAGGAAGCGGTCGTCCGCCAGGCGGATGACGGTGCCGTCGTCGAAGACCATGCCGTCCGGGCGGCACATCACGCCGTAGCGGATGAAGCCGACCTTGAGCGTGCTCATCATGTTCGTGTAGAGCCGGTCGAGGAACACCGCCGCGTCGGGGCCGATCACATCGATCTTGCCGAGCGTGGAGGCGTCCATCGCCGCCACGTCCTCGCGCGCCGCCCGGCACTCGCGCAGCACGGCGGCCTCCATGTCCTCGCCCGGACGGGGGTAGTACCAGGGCCGCTTCCACTGGCCGACGTTCTCGAACAGCGCCCCGCGCGCGACGTGCCACTCGTGCATCGCGGTGACGCGCACCGGGTCGTGCAGCGGCCCCCGGTCGCGGCCCGCCAGCGCGGCGAACGAGACCGGCGTGTACGGCGCGCGGAACGTCGTGGTCCCGAGTTCGGCGACGTCGACGCCGAGCGCGTGCGCCACGACGCCGCTGGTCAGCAGCCCGGACGTCTTACCCTGGTCGTGAGCCGTGCCGGCGGTGGTGTAGCGCTTGACGTGCTCGACCGAGGTGAGCCCCGCGCCGGTCGCGCGCAGGACCTCCGCCACGGTCACGTCCCGCTGCAGGTCCACGAAGTGCGCACTGTAATCGCCGGCCTCCACGAGCCACAGGTGCTCGGCGGGCGCGGCGGCGGGCTCCTCCTCGGCGGCCGGCAGGCGATGGCCGGACGGCACGGCGAACCCGGCGGCCGCCAGCGCGCGGCGGCCCGCCTCGGCGCCGTCCTCCAGGCAGGCCCGCAGCGTGCGGACGCCCCCGGCGAACCCGGCGGCCTCCACCGCCTGGCGGGTCTCGCCCGGCGTGAACGCGCCCAGTTCCTCGTCGTAGCGCAGCGTGCCCCCGGCCTGGCTGAACAGGTGCACCACCGGCGTCCAGCCGCCCGACACGAGCAGCAGGTCGGCGGGGATCTCCCGCACTCCGCCACCCTCGCCCTGTGTTTCCGAGCGGGGGGCGATCTCGACCGAGGAGACCTCGCCCTCGCCCTTCGCGGCGGTGACCACGTGCCCGGTCAGGACCTCGATGCCACGCTCGGCGCAGCGGGCGGCCCACGCCTCGCCGGGAGCCTGCCGTACGTCGGCGATCGCGGCGATCTCGACCCCGGCGTCGGCGAGGTCGAGCGCCGCCGCGTACGCGCTGTCGTTGGTGGTGAACACGACCGCCCGGCGCCCGGGCAGGACGCCGTAGTGGTTCGCGTACGTGCGGGCCGCGCCGGCCAGCATCACACCGGGCAGGTCGTTGCCCGCGAAGGCGACGAACCGCTCGTGGCCGCCGGTCGTCAGCACCACGCGCGTGGCCCGGATCCGCCAGACGCGCTCGCGCGCCGTCTCGGCGGGTGCCTGGGCGCCCAGGTGGTTCGTCCGGCGCTCCACCGCGATGACGTAGTTGTCGTCGTAGTGACCGACCACCGTGGTGCGGCGCAGCACGCGCACCTCCGGCAGGGCGGCCAGCGCGGCGGCCTCCTCGGACGCCCACTCGCGGCCCGGCCTGCCGTCCAGCGTCTCGGTCGTGCCGAGCAGGCTGCCGCCCGGCTCGGGCCGTTCGTCGGCGAGGATCACCCGCGCCCCGGCCCGCGCGGCCACGCCCGCGGCGGCGATGCCGGCCGGTCCCGCGCCGACCACGAGCACGTCGCAGTGCGCGTGCACGGCGTCATAGCGTGCCGGGTCGGGCCGGTCGGCCAGCCTGCCCTGTCCCGGCAGGCCCGTGGCGACCAGGCCGTCGTACAGCTCGACGGTCGTCGCCTGGAGCATGGGCTCGGGGAAGGGCTCCTCGATCTGGACGAGCGCGTTCGGCTCCTCGCAGCCCGCGGCGTACACGCCGCGCGGACGGCCGAGCTTGACGCTGCTCGCCACCGCGCGCACGCCGTTGGCGAGCAGCGCCGAGGCCAGCGTGTCGCCCTCCAGGCCCTCGTACTCCCGGCCGTCGAACCGGAAGCGCAGGACCCGCCCGGTCGCCCCCTCGCGGCGGTACGGCTGCGTGCCGGACGTGCTGATTCGCTCGGCAGAGCTGCTGGTTCGCTCGCTGCGCTCGCTCATGCACTCACCGGCCGCGGCTCGCCCGTCCGGTAGACGGCGTGGATCTCGTTGGTGGCGGTATCGCGTACGGCGTTGAACCAGCGGCGGCATCCGGCGGTGTGGCTCCATCGCTCCGCGAACAGGCCCTTGGGGTTGTCGCGGAAGAACAGGTAGCGGGCCCACTCCTCGTCGGAGAGGGCGGGCGGGTCCTCCGGATAGGCGACGTGGGCCTGCCCCCCGTAGTGGAACTCGGCCTCGTCCCGCGGCCCGCACCACGGGCAGGGAATCAGCAGCATTGGCACTCCGAGACAATCAGTGGGCGACGGCGGCGGCGCCGTGCTCGTCGACGAGCTTGCCGGTCGTGAACCGGTCGAGCGAGAAGGGGGCGTTGAGCGGGTGGGGCTCGCCGGTGGCCACCGTGTGGGCGTAGCACCAGCCGACGCCCGGGGTGGCCTTGAACCCTCCGGTGCCCCAGCCGCAGTTGACGTACAGGTCCTCGACGGGGGTGAGGCCGACGACGGGCGAGGCGTCGGGGGTCACGTCCACCACACCGCCCCAGGTTCGCAGCACGTGCGCCCGGGCGAAGACCGGGAACAGCTCCAGCGCGGCCGACATCTGCCTCTCGATGATGTGGAACGCCCCGCGCTGGCGGTAGGAGTTCGCCGCGTCGATGCCCGCGCCCATGACCAGTTCGCCCTTGTGCGCCTGGCTCACGTACACGTGGACCGCGTTGGACATGACCACGGTGGGGTGCACCGGCTCCAGCAGCTCCGACACCAGCGCCTGCAGCGGGTGGCTCTGCAGCGGCAGCGACACCCCCGCGTACCCGGCGACGACCGACGAGTGCCCGGCGGCGGCGAGCGCGACCTTGTTGGCGGCGATGGGGCCGCGGGTGGTCCGGACGCCGGTGACCCGGCCGTCGCGCACGTCGAGGCCGGTCACCTCGCAGTGCTCGATCATGTCGACCCCGAGGTCGGCCGCCGCCTTGGCGAAGCCCCACGCCACGTAGTCGTGCTTGGCGATGCCGGCCCGGGGCTGGTAGGTGCCGCCGAGCACCGGGTAACGCACGTCGGGCGAGATGTCGACGATCGGGCAGACCTCCTTGACCTGCTCCGGCGTCAGCCACTCGGCGTCCACGCCGTTGAGCCGGTTGGCGTTGACCCGGCGCACGCTGTCGCGCACGTCCTGCAGGCTGTGCGCCAGGTTGAGCACGCCGCGCTGGCTGAACAGCAGCGGGTAGCCGAGGTCCTCCTCCAGGCCTTCCCACAGCTTCAGCGCGTGCTCGTAGATGCCCGCGCTCTCGTCCCACAGGTAGTTCGACCGGATGATGGTGGTGTTGCGGGCCATGTTGCCGCCCGCGAGCCAGCCGCGCTCCAGCACCGCGACGTCGGTGATCCCGTGGTTCTTGGCCAGGTAGTAGGCCGTGGCCAGGCCGTGGCCGCCGCCGCCGACGATCACGACGTCGTACGCGCGCTTCGGCTCGGCCGAGCGCCACAGGAGGTCGGGGTGGTCGGGCAGATCCGCCCCCGGAGTTCTGTGCCCCTGACTGCTGCGGCTCACTGAGACTCCCCGATACCCGGGTAGAGAGGGTGCTTGGCGGCGAGGGCCTCGACCCGGGCGCGCAGCGCCGTCAGGTCCGCGCCGGGACGCAGCACCCGGGCGATCACGTCGGAGACCTCCTCGAACTCGGAACGGGCGAAGCCGCGGGTGGCCAGGGCCGGGGTGCCGATCCGCAGCCCCGAGGTGACCATCGGGGGCCGGGGGTCGAACGGCACCGCGTTGCGGTTGACCGTGATCCCGGCCTCGTGGAGCCGGTCCTCGGCCTGCCGGCCGTCCAGCTCGGATTCGCGCAGGTCCACCAGCACCAGGTGGACGTCCGTCCCGCCGGACAGCACCCGTACGCCCGCCTCGGCGGCGTCGGGCGCGAGCAGCCGGTCGGCGAGGATCCGCGCGCCCTCCAGCGTGCGGCGCTGCCGGTCGCGGAACCACTCGCCCGCCGCGATCTTGAACGCGACCGCCTTGGCCGCGATGACGTGCTCAAGCGGGCCGCCCTGCTGGCCGGGGAACACCGACGAGTTGATCTTCTTGGCGAGCTCCTCGGTGGACAGGATCACGCCGCCCCTGGGCCCGCCGAGCGTCTTGTGGGTGGTCGTGGTGACGACGTGCGCGTGCGGGACCGGCGACGGGTGCAGCCCCGCCGCGACCAGCCCGGCGAAGTGCGCCATGTCCACCATCAGGTAGGCCCCGACCTCGTCGGCGATGCGCCGGAAGGCGGCGAAGTCGAGGTGCCGGGGGTAGGCCGACCAGCCCGCGATGATCAGCTTGGGCCGGTGCTCGCGGGCGAGCCGCTCGACCTCGTCCATGTCCACGAGATTGTCGCTCTCGCGCACGTGGTAGGCCACGACGTTGTAGAGCCGCCCGGAGAAGTTGATCCGCATGCCGTGGGTGAGGTGGCCGCCGTGCGCGAGGTCGAGGCCGAGGATCGTGTCGCCCGGCTCCAGCAGCGCCGACATCGCCGCCGCGTTGGCCTGCGCCCCCGAGTGGGGCTGCACGTTGGCCGCCTCGGCGCCGAACAGCGCCTTGACCCGGTCGATCGCAAGCTGCTCGATCACGTCGACGTGCTCACAGCCGCCGTAGTAACGCCTGCCGGGGTAGCCCTCGGCGTACTTGTTGGTGAGCACCGAGCCCTGCGCCTGCATCACCGAGACGGGCGCGAAGTTCTCCGAGGCGATCATCTCCAGCGTGGACCGCTGGCGGCGCGTCTCCTCGCCGATCGCCGCCGCGACCTCCGGGTCGGCCTCGGCGAGCGGCGCGTCCATCACAGATTCGTTCAATTCAGTCCTTTCGGGCACGTCAGCTGCGCAGCCGTTCCATGGCGGGGTCGAAAAGGGGCTCCTCGGCGACCGCGGCGGTCACCCTCCGGTCGAAGTAGCCGATCTCCAGCGTCCGTCCGGGCGTCGCGAGCTCGGCGGGCAGCCAGGCGTAGGCGATGCCCTTGCCGATCGTGTAGCCGAAGGCCGCGCTGGTGACGTAGCCGACGCTCCTGTCGCCGTCGTACACCGGCTCCCTGCCCATGACCACCTGCGCGGGGTCGTCGATGGTCAGACAGGTGAGGCGGCGGCGCACGTTCTCCTTGCGCCGCTCCAGCGCCTCGCGGCCGATGAAGTCGCCCTTGTCCGTCTTCACCGCGAACCCGAGTCCGGCCTCGTACGGGTCGTGCTCGAAGGTCATGTCGGTGCCGAAGGACCTGTAGCCCTTCTCCAGCCGCAGGCTCGCGAAGGCGCCGCGCCCACCGGCGAGGATGCCGTGCTGCTGCCCGGCCTCCCAGAGCGTGTCCCACAGCTTGGCGCCCAGGTCGGCGGTGGTGTAGAGCTCCCAGCCCAGCTCGCCGATGTACGACAGCCGCAGCGCGGTGACCGGCACGGTGCCGATGTACGCCTTCTTCGCCCGGAAGTAGCGGAAGCCCTGGTTGGAGAAGTCGGCGTCGGTCAGCGGCTGGACGAGGTCGCGGGCGCGGGGGCCCCAGACGCCGAGACAGCAGGTGCCGGCCGTGATGTCGCGGACCATGACCGAGCCGTCCGGGGGCAGGTGCCGGTGGAACCAGTCGAGGTCGAGGTTGCCGTTGGCGCCGACCTGGAACACGTCGCGGCCCAGCCGGGCGACGGTCACGTCGCTGCGGATGCCGCCGTCCTCGTCGAGCAGCAGGCAGTAGGCCACCGAACCGACCGACTTGTCCATCTGGCCGGTCGTCAGCCGCTGCAGGAAGGCGAGGGCGCCGGGGCCCGCGACCTCCAGCCGCTTCAGCGCGGTCATGTCGTACAGCGCGACGGACTCGCGGGACGCCTGGGCCTCCGCGCCGACGATCGGCGACCAGTAGCGCGCCGCCCAGTCGTTGGGCGTGGGGATGTCGCGGCCCTCCAGTAGGCGGGCGTTGGCGCCATACCACTGCGGCCGCTCGTAGCCGACGGCCTCCAGGAAGAAGGCGTCCAGCTCGCGCTGCCGGGTGTGGAAGGGGCTGAGGCGCACCGGCCGCGGCTCCTCCATCGGCTGGAGCGGGTGGATGATGTCGTAGACCTCGACGAAGTTCTGGCAGTCGCGGGCCAGCACGTAGTCGGGCGCGAGCTGGTGCGGCTCGAACCGGTTGACGTCGCATTCGTGCAGATCGAACGAGCTGCAGTGGCCGTCGACCAGCCATTCGGCCATCGCCTTGCCGACGCCGGCGGAGTGGGTCACCCAGACCGCCTCGGCGACCCAGAAGCCCTTCACGTCCGGCGACTCGCCCATCAGCGGCATGTGGTCCTGCGTGAAGGAGAACAGTCCGTTGATGCCCTCGTCGATCTTCGCCGCGCGGGTGCCGGGCAGCAGCCGCCGGGTCTCGGTCCAGGCGTCCTCGAAGTCCTCGGGGGTGAACGTGAGCACCGACGGCATGACCTCGGCCTCGTCCACGGACAGCAGGTCCTCGGGGCTGACCGGCATCGGCCGGTGGCCGTAGTAGCCGATGCCGATGCCGTCGAACCGCTGGCGGTAGTAGAGGTCGGCGTCCTGGTGGCGCAGGATCGGCAGCGTCGCCTCCTCCTCGCGTCCGGCGAGGTCGGGCACCTGGCCGGTCCAGGCGAGCTGATGTGCGAGCGGGGTCAGCGGCAGCGGCATGCCGACCATGCCGGCGACCTTCGGGCCCCAGATGCCGGCGCAGCAGACCACGACGTCGGCGGGGATCTCGCCCTGGCCGGTCACCACGCCGGCCACCCGGCCGTCCTCGGTGCGGACGTCGAGCACCTCGTGCCGCTCCAGCACCCGTACGCCGCGCGACCGCGCCCGCCTGAGCTGCGCGTCGACCGCGCGTACGGCCTTGGCGAGACCGTCGGTGGGGATGAACAGGCCGCCCAGCACGGCGCCAGGGTCGATCAGGGGGTGGTGCTCGGCGCACTCGGCGGGGGTGAGCAGGCGTGACTCGACACCCCAGGACGTGGCCCAGCCGTGCCTGCGGTGCAGCTCGGCGAGCCGTTCGGGGGTGGTCGCGACCTCCAGCCCGCCGACCTGCAGGAAGCAAGGCTCGCCGTCGAGGTCGAGCGAGCAGAGCTTCTCGACGGTGTAGCGCGCCATCTCGGTCATGGTCTTCGACCCGTTGATCTGGAAGACCAGTCCCGGGGCGTGTGAGGAGGAGCCCCCGGTCGCGGGCACCGGGCCCTGGTCGACCACGGTGACGTCCGTCCAGCCCCGGGCCGACAGCTCGTCGGCGAGCGCCGCACCGACGACGCCTGCTCCGATGATGACGACGCGCGGGCCCGTCATACCCACCTCCGGTGTTGCACCTTGTTGCGTAATTTGCAACATCATGCGCTTAACGCAACAAGCGTGACGCGTCAAATAGTGGGTGTCAAGAACCAAAAACAGGGCCGGGCGCCGACCAGGGGGAAGATCGGCGCCGGGCGCGGAGCGGCTACGTTCCCGCTCCAAACCATCCCATTCGGGCAGATACCTCGCGAGCCGCCACCATGACCTGCTCCGCTACGGCGGCGATCGACGTTTCGGGCATCCGGAAGGTCGGGCCTGACGCGCTGAGCGAGGCCACGACGGAGCCGTCCGCGCCCAGGACGGGCGCCGCGACCGCGCTCAGGCCGTCCTCCAGTTCGTCCACCGCCGTCGCGTACCCACGACGGCGCACCTCGCCGAGTTCCGCGCGCAGCCGCCCGGGATCGGTGACGGTCCGCGTGGCGAGGACGGGCAGCCCGGCCTCGATCACCTCCTCGCACAGCGCGGCGGGCGCGTGCGCGAGCAGGACCTTGCCGTTGGACGTCGCATGCAGGGGGATCCGCCGACCCACCCACTGGTGCAGCTGAAGCGCCGACGGCCCGGCGACCTGGTCGACGTACAGGGCCTCCCGGCCGGCGAGGACGGCCACGTTGACGGTCTCCCCCACGGCGCGGGCGAGCGCCGGCGTGACGGCGCGACTCTCGCGCACCAGATCCAGCCGCGCACTGGTCGCCCCGGCGAGCCTGACCACGCCGACGCCGAGCCGATATCTGCCGCGGTCGTTGTCCTGCTCGACCAGATCGTGGCTCTCCAGCGTCGCCACCAGGCGGAACGCGGTGGACCTGTGCACGCCGAGACTGGCCGCGAGCTCGCTGACGCCGAGCTCGCCGTCCCGGGCGAGCAACTTCAGGATGGTGAGTGCGCGGTCGACGGACTGTACGGTCGCTCCGTCACTCGACCCGTTGCTCATGGCACAACTCTACGCGGATTACGCATCAAGCTCTTGACCTGTCTCATCGGACGGGTTCTACGGGGTGCCGTTCCACCACGTGCCCGTCACCCCCGGCACCAAGCCCGAAGCCGAGCAGCGCGTCCGCCAGGCGCACGAGCGCGGCGTCAAGCTGATCGGCACGACCGCGCACTACGTCACCGCCGACCTCGACGAGGGGCCGATCATCGAGCAGGACGTGGCGTGTGTGGACCACTCGCTCGACCCGGGCGAACTCGTCACCGTGGGCCGCGACGTGGAGGCGCAGGTGCTGGCCAGGGCCGTACGCTGGCACAGCGAGAACCGCGTGCTCCTCAACGGCGACCGCACCGTCGTCTTCCGCTGACCCCCCTCACCGTCGAGTACATTCACGGACGCTCGGGAGCACCGAGCAGGCCGCGGTTGTACCCCTCCGCGACCGCGGCCGCACGGTCGTTGACGTCGAGCTTCGCATAAATGTTGAGCAGGTGCGTCTTGACCGTGGCCTCGGTGATGAACAGCCGGGCGGCCGCCTCCCGGTTGGTGTGCCCGGTCGCGACCAGGCGCAGCACCTCCAGCTCGCGCTGGCTCAACGGGCCGGTCGACGGCGCCGGGGTGCGCAGACGGCTCATCAGGCGGGCGGCGACCGACGGAGACAGCGCGACCTCGCCGCGGGCGGCCGCGCGTACGGCGCGCAGCAGCTCGTCTCGCGGCGCGTCCTTGAGCAGGTAGCCGGTGGCGCCGGCCTCGATCGCGGGCAGCACGTGGCTGTCCGTGTCGTAGGTGGTCAGCACCAGCACCCGGGCCGGCACACCGCGCCGGGTCAGCTCGCAGATCGCGGTGACGCCGTCCATGCCGGCCATCCGCAGGTCCATCAGGATCACGTCCGGCCCGAGCGCCTCGGCCATTCGGACCGCCTCGGCCCCGTCCGCGGCCTCGCCGACCACCGTGAACTCGGGGTCTCGGGCGAACATGCTGCTCAGCCCGTCCCGTACCACCGGGTGGTCGTCGGCGATGAGCAGCTTGATCGGGTCAGTCACGAACGCACCTCCGGCGCCTCGGCGGGCAGGCAGGCCGAGATCCCCGTCCCACCCCCCACCTCCGATTCGATCTGCAACGTGCCCGACAACGCCTCGATCCGCTGCCGCATCGCCACCAACCCGAAGCCCCCGTCGCGCTCGATCTGGGCGGTCGGGTCGAAGCCGCGGCCGTCATCGCGGACGTCGAGGGCCACCTGCTGGTCCATGTAGGAAAGGGTGAGACCGACGCGGGTGACGGTGTCGGCATGCTTGGCGACGTTGGCCAAGGCCTCTTGGGCGACCCGTAACAGGGCGACCTCGGCCTCCGGGCGCATCGTGCGGGTTTCGCCGGTGACGGTGACCTGAGCCTGGATGCTGTGGCGGGCCGACCACTTGGCCGCCACCTCGGTGACGGCGTCGGCCAGGCGGCCGGTCTCCAGCGGCTCCGGGCGCAACTCGTTCACCGAGCGCCGCGCCTCGGTCAGGCCCTCCCGGGCCAGCGCGGTCGCCGCCGCGTGGTGCCGGCGCCACGCGGCCGGGTCGTCCGCCGCGTGCTCGGCGGCCTGCAACTGGGTGACGATGCCGGTCAGGCTCTGGGCCAGCGTGTCGTGGATCTCCCGAGCCATCCGGGCCCGCTCGTCCAGGACGCCGGCGGCGCGGGCCTGCTCCACCAGCCGTTCCTGCAGCGCGGCGTTTTCGGCCAGCGCCGCGGCCAGCCGCGCGTTGGCCTCCCGGGCCTCGCGCAGCGCCGCCTCCCGGGCATCGTAGTACCGCGCGCCGATCTCGCCCATCCAGGCCAGCAGGCACATCGGCGCGATGTTGACGACCAGGATCCCCAGGTACTCGAGGCGTCCGACCCAGGAGCCGGTGTCCAGGCCGGCCGACTGTGCCGTGCCGGCCACCACCGCGACGCCGGCGACGAAGTACAGCTCGCGCGGCCAGCCGATGATCCGGTACGCGTAGAAGTACAGCGCCGGTGTGTACAGGCCGAACCACGGGTTGCGCAGGACCATGACCAGCCCGAACACAATAAGGCCCGCCAGGAAGACGCCCATCACGCCGATCCGGTCGCGCCACGCCGGGTGCACCGTGAAGAGCGCCAGGCTCCACACCGCGGCCGCCGCACAGAGCACGAGGTCGATGGCGAGGGAGCCGGGCTGGTCGTGCTTGAAGGCGATGGTCAGGGCGGCCATGACGGCCAGCAGCACATAGGGGACCACGGTGACCATGGGCCGGAACCGCTGTTCCCAGCCCGCCGGCCCGGCCATCTGCCAACTCTGCATCGCGTACCTACTCCCAGCGGAACAACCTAGCCGCCGCCCCGACCGCCCACGCGAGCAACGTGACCAGAGCGAGCTCGATCACCGCACTCACGGCCGGACCACCGGGCGCCGGTTGATCTGCACCACCACGGCCAGCAGGAGCAGGCCGCAGACGCCCTGCTCGAGCTTGAACCAGAGCGGGAACATGCCGGGCAGCGCGATGATCACCACGATCGCGACCAGCATGACCGCGGTGACGACGCGCAGCCGCAGCAGCATCCGGCGGTCGCCGCGGGCCGCCCGGACCGCGAAGAACAGCGTGAGCAGCGAGCCGGCGGCGACGAGCGCACCGCGGACCCAGACCGCGGTGGTGACCATCGTCGCGTCGTGCCGAAACACGATCGTCGCCATCAGTGCCAGCAGGCTGACCGCGGCGTACCCGCTGATCAGCCAGATCACATTGCGCATGTCAGTGTGCCTCCGTCTTCTCGCTCGCCGACGGGAATCAGCGTCGCAACGGAGGCACCCCGTACGGATCGCCCGATCTCCCGAGCGGGCGGTGGAATCGGCGACTCGCCCACGCGGTGGAGCGAATCCACCGATCGGTGGATTCAGGGGCGTGGAAGCAGGGCGGGCGACCGCACCTTCGTCTTCCGCTGACCTCCGGCCGCGGGCTCACCGGCCGGCCGGCTGCCGGATGGTCCCGGCCCCCGGGTTGTGGTCGGGGCCGGGCTCGGTGAAGCGCTGCCGCCCCAGCACCGCGAGCAGCCGCAACTTCTCGTACCCCTCGGTACGGGGAGGAGCGGTGAGGACGAGCAGCGCCTGCGACTGGTCCTCGGTGAACAACACCTGGCAGTCCAGTTCGATCGGGCCGAGTTCGGGATGGATGAGTGTCTTGTGGTCCTCGAAGCGCTTGGCCACCTCGTGCCGCTCCCACAGCTCGGCGAACTCGGCGCTCGCCTTCTGCAGGGCGCGTACGAGATCGCCCGCCCGCGACTGCGCGCCCATCGAGCCGTGGGCGGCACGCAGGTTCGCGACCAGGGCGCGGCTCTGCCGGTCGCGGTCGTCCTCGGGGTAGCGCAGCCGTTCCGACGGGTCGGTGAACCACCGGTAGATCTCGCTGCGGGCCAGGCCCGAGAAGCCCGACCTGTCGCCGAACAGCGCCTCGGCCATCCGGTTCTGCACGAGCGTCTCGCCCAGGGCGGACAGGATGAGCGCGGGAGTGTCGTCGAGGCGGTCCAGCACCCGCAACAGCGCGGGGGCGACGTGCGTCGCGGCCGACATCGACGCCGGGGCGTTGTGCCCGGCGATCTGGAACAGGTAGTCGCGCTCGTCGTTCGTCAGCCGCAGCGCCCGGGCGAGCGAGGCGAGCATCTGCACGCTGGGCTGCGGGCCGCGCTGCTGCTCCAGCCGCGTGTAGTAGTCGGCCGACATCACGGCGAGGGCCGCCACCTCCTCGCGCCGCAGCCCGCGGGTCCGGCGGCGCGCACCCTCGGAGAGCCCGACGTCCTCGGGCCGCAGTGCCTCGCGGTGCCGGCGCAGGAAGTCCGCCAGTGTCGCACGATCCATGTGTTCGATTATGTCCGTTCGTCACCCGGGGCTTCAGGGACGAGCGGGGGATCGCCGATCCCCCGATAATTGGTCTCTGCACCCGTGACGGCCGAGCGGCCAGTCTGGGCTCATGCAGATCTCCGGAAACACCGTCTTCATCCCCGGCGCGACCAGCGGCATCGGTCTCGCCCTCGCCCTCGCGCTGCGGGACAGGGGGAACACCGTCATCGTCGGCGGCCGGCGCACCGACCTGCTGGAGCGGATCGCCGCGGAGCACCCCGGCATCGGCACGGTGAGGATTGACACGACGGACGCGGAAAGCATCCTGGCCGCCGCGAAGCAGGTGCTGACCGACCACCCGAACCTCAACGTCCTGGTCACGATGGCCGGCATCATGCGTGTCGAGGACTGGCACCGGCCGGAGTCGTTCCTGGCCTCCGCCGAGTCCGTCCTGACGACCAACGTGCTCGGCCCGATCCGGCTCATCGCCGCGTTCATCGAACATCTGCGGGCGCAGCCGGACGCCACGATCATCACCGTCTCCTCTGGTCTGGCGTTCACGCCGCTCAAGGCCACCCCCAGCTACAACGCCTCAAAGGCCGCGATCCACATGCTGAGCGAGTCGATCCGGCTGCAGCTCGCCGACACCAGCGTGAAGGTCATGGAACTCGAGCCGCCGTCCGTCCGCACCGCGCTGCTGCCCGGCCAGGAGGACAACGAGCTGGCGATGCCACTGGAGGAGTTCGTGGCGGAGGTGATGGCACTCCTTGAGGCCCGGCCCGACGCGAAGGAGATCCAGGTCGAACGCGTCAAGTTCCTGCGCTACGGCGAGGCGCGCGGCGACTACGACCAGGTCGTCGCGACACTCAACGGCACCGACCCGCACGGGAATTGAGATCCCCTATACGCACCCAGCGCACCATAGGATCTTCCTGGGAATCCGGCGACGCCTCAGCTCAGGGTTGCGTCAGGCGCTACAGTCCCGCTATGAGCAACGACGCTTCCGCCGCCAGGGCCGAGGCCAACGGCGGCGGCGTGCAGTCCGTGGACCGGGCGATCAGCATCATGGAGATCCTCGCCGACCGCGGTGAGGCGGGGGTCACCGAGATCGCCGCCGAGATCGAGGTTCACAAGTCGACCGCGTTCCGCCTGCTGGGCGCGCTGGAGGCGCGCGGGCTCGTCGAGCAGACCGAGGACCGCGGCAAGTATCGTCTCGGCTTCGGGCTCGTCCGCCTCGCCGGCAGCGTCTCCATGCGGATGGACGTCACCCAGCAGAGCAGGCCCGTCTGCCAGCGCCTGGCGGAGGAGATCGGCGAGACGGTGAACATCGCCGTCCTGCGCTCGCACTACGCGGTCAACCTCGACCAGGTGCGCGGCCCCTCCGCCGTCACCGCCTACAACTGGGTGGGTCAGCTCACGCCCCTGCACGCGACGTCGAGTGGCAAGGTCCTGCTGGCGTACGTGGACCGGCAGCGCCGCGAGGACCTGCTGCGCGCCGCGGGTCTGCGGCGCTACACGCCGGGCACGGTGACCTCGGTGGAGGACCTGGAGCGCGAGCTGGCGGAGGTGCGCGAGCGCGGCTACGCGCTGACGCTGGAGGAGCTGGAGGTGGGCCTGAACGCGCTCGCCGCCCCCGTCCGCTCCTTCGGCGGAGAGGTCGTGGCGGCGGTCAGCGCGTCCGGGCCCGCCTACCGGTTCAGCGAGGGGCGCATGCGGGAGCTGGCCCCCGTCCTCGTCAAGGGAGCCGAGGAGATCAGTCACCGCCTCGGCGGCTAGCCCTTCTCCCCCGCCGCACGCCGCAGCCGTACGACGACGCTCTTGGACGTGGGCGTGTTCGACGTCTCCGCCACCGAGTCCAGAGGCACCAGCACATTGGTCTCCGGGAAGTACGCCGCGCAGCAGCCGCGCGCCGTCGGATAGGCGACGGCCCGGAACCCCTCGGCGACGCGCTCGCCGTCCGGCCACTCGCTGATGAGGTCGAGCATGTCACCGTCGGCGAGACCACGCTCGGCCAGGTCGTCGGGGTGCACGAACACCACTCGCCGCCCGTTGGCGATGCCGCGGTAGCGGTCGTTCAGCCCGTAGATCGTGGTGTTGTACTGGTCGTGGCTGCGCACGGTCTGCAGCAGGAGGCGGCCCGGCGGCACGCGCAGCACCTCCAGCGGGTTGACCGTGAAATTCGCCTTGCCCGTGGCTGTGGGGAAGCGGCGCTCGTCGCGCGGCGCGTTCGGCAGGAGGAAGCCGCCCGGCCTGCGCACTCTCGCGTTGAAGTCGTCGAACCCGGGCACCACCCGCTGGATGCGCTCCCTGATCGCGTCGTACCCGGCCTCGAAGTCGGCCCACGGCACGTGCGGGTCGTCACCGAGCAACTCCCGGGCCAGCCGGCACACGATCGCCACCTCCGACAGCAGCGCGTCCGACGCCGGGCGAAGCCGTCCGCGTGAGGCGTGCACCGCGCCCATCGAGTCCTCGACCGTGACGAACTGCTCGCCGCCCGCCTGGACGTCCCGCTCGGTGCGGCCGAGCGTGGGCAGGATGAGCGCCTGCTCGCCGCACACCGCGTGCGACCGGTTCAGCTTGGTGGACACCTGCACGGTGAGCCGGCAGCGGCGCAGGGCCGCCTGCGTCGCGGCGGTGTCCGGCGTCGCGGAGACGAAGTTGCCGCCCATGGCGAAGAACACCCTGGCGTCCCCGTCGCGCATGGCGCGGATGGCCTCCACGGTGTCGTGGCCGTGCTCCCGCGGCGGCGGGAAGCCGAACTCCTTCTCCAATGCGTCGAGGAACTCGGGTTTGGGCTTCTCGTAGATGCCCATCGTCCGGTCGCCCTGCACGTTGGAGTGCCCGCGTACGGGACACACGCCCGCGCCGGGACGTCCCACGTTGCCGCGCAGCAGCAGGAAGTTGACGACCTCCCTGATCGTCGGGACCGACTTGCGGTGCTGGGTGAGGCCCATCGCCCAGCAGACCACGACCGAGCGGGCGGCCAGCACGTCGCGGGCCGTCTCCTCGATCTCCGCGCGGGTCAGCCCGGTCGCCTCCAGCACCTCGGTCCAGTCGAGCCCGCGTACGTGCTTCTCCCAGGCGTCGAACCCGTGCGTGTGCGCCTCGACGAACTCGCGGTCCACCACCGTGCCGGGCGCGGCGTCCTCGGCTTCGAGCAGGAACAGCGACAGCGCCTGGAACAGCGCGAGGTCGCCGCCCAGCCGGATCTGCAGGAACCGGTCGGACAGCGCCGTCCCCGTCCCGGCGAGGCCGGAGGGCCGCTGCGGGTTGCGGAAGCGCATCAGCCCCGCCTCCGGCAGCGGGTTGACCGCCACGATCCGGGCGCCGTTGCGCTTGGCCCGCTCCAGCGCGGTGAGCATGCGCGGGTGGTTGGTGCCGGGGTTCTGGCCGACCACGAAGACGAGGTCGGCCCGGTGCAGGTCCTCCAGCAGCACCGTCCCCTTGCCGATGCCGAGCGTCTCGGTCAGCGCCGAGCCGCTCGACTCGTGGCACATGTTGGAGCAGTCGGGCAGGTTGTTGGTGCCGAACCGGCGGACGAGAAGCTGGTAGGCGAAGGCGGCCTCGTTGGAGGTGCGGCCGGAGGTGTAGAAGACGGCCTGGCCGGGGTGGTCGAGCGCGCGCAGTTCGCGCGCGACGACGCCGAAGGCGTCCTCCCACGAGATCGGCTCGTAGCGGTCCGAGCCCGCCGGCTTGTACATCGGCTCGGTGAGCCGGCCCTGCTGGCCCAGCCAGTAGTCGCTGCGCCGGGCCAGTTCGTCCACCGGGTGCTCGGCGAAGAAGTCGCGGGTGACCCTGCGGACCGTCGCCTCCTCGGCCACCGCCTTCGCGCCGTTCTCGCAGAACTCTGCGGGACTGCGGTGGCCGTCGCCCTCGGGCCAGGCGCATCCCGGGCAGTCGAAGCCGGACTTCTGGTTGACCCGCAGCAGGGTCAGCACCGTCCGCCCCGCGCCCATCTGCCGGTACGCCGTGCCGAGCGCGTGGCCGACCGCCGGGACCCCGCCCGCCCAGTTCTTGGGCGGGCGAATCTCCAGGCGTTCGTCTCCGACGTCCTCCCGAGGGGCCTTACGCGTCACGCCGCATCTCCTCCGAACTCACTCGCCGAGCCTGCCACGAACCCAATCATGGAACAGGCCGATGTGGTGCTCGCTCGGCACCAGCACGCCGCCCTTGGCGTACGTGCGGGAGCTCATCGAGGGCTGGGTGCGCTCGCAGGCGTCGAAGTCCTGCTCGTTGACCCGGTGGAACAGCTCCACCGATCGGCTGATGTCCTTGCCCTCGGCCACGACCTCCGGCAGGTAGAGCCAGTCGCACTCCACCACTGTACGGTCGACGGCCAGCGGGAACATCCGGTGGATGATCACATGGTCGGGCACCATGTTGACGAACACCTGCGGCTTGATCGTGATCGCGTAGTAGCGCCGGTCCTGATCCTCGCTGATGGTCGGGATGCGGTCGAGCCCCTCGGAGCCGTCGACCGTGAACCCCTGGATGTCCTCGCCGAACAGCGCGCCGTGGCCCACGTAGTACTGCGCCGCGTAGCCGTCCGCGAACTCCGGCAGCACCTCGGTCAGCTCGGGGTGGATGGTCGCACAGTGGTAGCACTCCATGAAGTTCTCGACGATGAGCTTCCAGTTCGCCTTCACGTCGTACACGATCCGGCGGCCGAGCGCCAGGTTGGCGACGTCGTAGTTGTCGAGGGAGGCCACGTCGCCGAGACGGGTGCGCACCTCGCCGAGCACGGTGTCCTCGAACGACGGCGGCTCGTCGGCCAGGCAGACCCACACGTAGCCCAGCCACTCCCGCACCGCCACGTTGACGAGGCCGTACTCGACCCGGTCGAGGTCGGGCATCTTGGTGAGGTTGGGGGCCGCGATGAGCTTGCCCTCCAGGTCGTACGTCCAGGCGTGGTACGGGCACTGGAAGGCCCGCTTCACCTCGCCGGACTCCTCCGTGCAGATCCGGGCGCCGCGGTGGCGGCAGACGTTGTAGAACGCGCGGATCGAGTTGTCCCGCGCCCGGGTGATCAGAATGCTCTCGGTGCCGACCTGGACGGTCCTGAACGCCCCGGGCTTCGGCAGGTCGGCGGCCCGCACCGCGCAGAACCACATCGACTCGAAGATGCGCTTCTGCTCCGACGCGAAGACCTGGGGGTCGGTGTAGTGCTCGCCCGGCAGCGTGGCCATCAGGCTGGGGGGCAGGCTCGTGGTGCTCACTTTGGCTCCTGGTGGTCGTGCGCAGTGGTCCTGCGTAGCGCGTCGCGGATCTGAGATGGTCAGGGGGAAGCCGGTCAGAGTGCGGAGAGCCGATCAGAGCACCACGACGGAACGCAGCACCTCGCCGTGGTGCATCTTCTCGAAGGCCGCCTCGACGTCCTCCAGCGCGATCGTCTCGGTGACGAACGCGTCCAGGTCGAGCCGTCCCTGCCGATAGAGGGAGACGAGCATGGGGAAGTCGCGGCTGGGCAGGCAGTCGCCGTACCAGGAGGACTTGAGCGCGCCGCCGCGGCCGAAGACGTCGAGCAGCGGCAGTTCGAGCTGCATCTCCGGCGTCGGCACGCCGACGAGCACGACGGTCCCGGCCAGGTCGCGGGCGTAGAACGCCTGCTTGTACGTCTCGGGACGGCCCACCGCCTCGATCACGACGTCGGCGCCGAACCCGCCGGTCAGCTCGCGGATCGCCTCCACCGCGTCGGTCTCGCGGGAGTTCACGGTGTGGGTGGCGCCGAAACGCCGGGCCCAGTCGAGCTTGCGGTCGTCCACGTCCACCGCGATGATCGTCCGGGCTCCGGCCAGGTGCGCGCCCGCGACGGCCGCGTCGCCCACGCCGCCGCAGCCGATGACGGCGACGGAGTCACCACGGGTCACCCCGCCGGTGTTGATGGCCGCACCGAGCCCCGCCATGACCCCGCAGCCGAGCAGGCCGACCGCGACCGGCGACGCGCCCGGGTCGACCTTCGTGCACTGGCCGGCCGCCACGAGCGTCTTGTCGGCGAACGCGCCGATCCCGAGCGCCGGGGACAGCGGGGTGCCGTCGGCCAGCGTCATCTTCTGTGTGGCGTTGTGGGTGGCGAAGCAGTACTGCGGGCGTCCGCGCAGGCAGGCGCGGCAGGCGCCGCAGACCGCGCGCCAGTTGAGGATGACGAAGTCGCCGGGGGCGACGTCGGTCACCCCCTCGCCGACGGCCTCGACCACACCGGCCGCCTCGTGTCCGAGGAGGAACGGGAAGTCGTCGTTGATGCCGCCCTCGCGGTAGTGCAGGTCGGTGTGGCACACCCCGCAGGCCTGCACGGCCACGAGTGCCTCACCCGGCCCCGGGTCGGGGACGACGACGGTCTCCAGGGTGACCGGCTGTCCCTTGCCCCTCGCGACGACCCCGCGGACTTCGTGCGCCATGTCTCTCTTTCCCTCGATCAGTCAGCGTGCATTAGTTGTGCAAGACGGAACACATAGCACTATGCGCAACAGACTGAGGCCGTGCTGGGCCACTGTCAAGAGGTGGCGTGAGGGTTGTCGCCTGCCGGTCAGGCCGCCCGCGAGCTCCGTCGTGACCGAGCGAGCCGGAGGGGCGCGCCGGTGTCTGAAGACTGAGGAGTGCGCGGGAGCGAAGCGACCAAGCACGAGGAGGAAGTGTTCATGGCGCGCCTCCGGCACGACCACCGGATAAGAGCGCCCCGACGAGCGAAGCGGGAAACACGTCAGCGGAGGCCCTGCTCCAGCTGGGTGACGACCGGGGCGAGCAGGTCGTTCAGCTCCCGTACGAGGACCGCGAGGGCGCGGTGCGCCGTCTCGGCCAGGTCGTGCGCGGGCCCGTCCGGCGCGGCGGGCAGGTCGTCCAGCGGCACCGGGGCGTCCACGAGCAGGGTCGGACGCAGATAGGGGACCTTCGCGAGGTCCTGCTCGGCGGGCTCGACGAACTGGCCGAAGATCTCCGGCCAGTCCCGCCAGCCGCGGTCGCGCCACCAGTCACGCGACACCGTCAGCGCGGCCGGCGGCGGAGAGACGATCGCGACGCGTGCCGTCAGCGACCCGTCCCAGGTGTTGCGCTCGCAGGAGGCCGACAGGATCCGCCGGTGCCAGCGCACGAACCCCGGCGAGGTCAGGGGTGGGGTGGCGATCCGCCAGGCCGCGCACGCGAACGCGACCGGGGCGATGTCACCCCACACCCCCTCGAACTCGCCGATGTTCTCCCACACGCGCTCGGAGTAGTGGCTGACGCCGTCACGGGCGCGTTCGCGGTCGGATCGGCCGTCGATCCAGAACGCCTGCTGGCCGGCCATGCGCCGGAATCAGCCGTTCGACGCGGCGGTGGTCGGCGCGGCGACGGCGGCAGGCGCGGTCTCGCCGGCGAAGGTGAACTTCGCCGCGTCGCCTTCGCCCTCGACGTCGATCTTGACGACCTGGCCGGGCCGCAGCTCGCCGTAGAGGATCTTCTCCGACAGCGTGTCCTCCAGCTCCCGCTGGATCGTGCGCCGCAGCGGACGGGCGCCCATCACCGGGTCGTACCCGCGGTCGGCCAGCACCTGCTTGGCCGTAGAAGACACCTCCAGGCCCATGTCGCGGTCCTTCAGACGCTCGGCCACCTGGGCGAGCATCAGGTCCACGATCTGGATGATCTCCTTGGGCGTGAGCTGGTGGAAGACCACGATGTCGTCGACGCGGTTGAGGAACTCGGGCCGGAAGTGCTGCTTGAGCTCCTCTTGCACCTTGCCCTTCATCCGCTCGTAGGTGCTCTCCTCGTCGTTGGCCTTCGCGAAGCCCAGCCCCACGGCCTTGGAGATGTCCCGGGTGCCGAGGTTGGTCGTCATGATGATGACGGTGTTCTTGAAGTCCACCACCCGGCCCTGGGCGTCGGTCAGGCGACCGTCCTCCAGGATCTGCAGCAGCGAGTTGAAGATGTCCGCGTGC
>NZ_JADBGC010000027.1:0-135714 GCF_014892245.1 Microbispora sitophila
GTGCCGGTCTGATTCGTGGTCACGGCCGCGTGGGCGACGCCGGGCAGCAGCGCCACGGCCGCGGCCAGCACCACGGCGCAGACACGGCCGACGAGCAGCCTGACGCGGCCGCGCCTGCGGCCTGTCCAGTGAGCGGGTGCGTCGATCATGCGCGCTTCCTCCTCGTGAAGGCTGACGGGGGCCAGGCGGCGTACGACGCTCGGCCGGGCGTAAATGGGCGGGTCGCGGCTACCGCACGTCAGTGCCGTACACCTCCGAAAATTATCGGAGTTTTGTCGAAAGTATCGGACCGCAATTGTCCAGCTGTCAACGATTCCCGCAATGCCACCGAAGCCTTATGCTGGGAGAAATGCGCGTTATCCCTGGCCAGCGATCCTCGTCAGGCCAGTGAACGTCCGGGTGACGCCTGCAGAATCAGGGCCGGAGTCCTTGAAACTTTCAGACAGGCTCCGGAGTTCATGCCACGCTCGCCCTCCTGTACGAAGGCGTGCGTGCTGAATCGCGCCGGCAGCGTCGGCTGGTCAGGCGGAGCGTCGCGCGAGATCCTCCAGCACGGCCACCGCCTCGGCGGCACGCTCGTACGGCACGAAAAGATGGTCGTGGTGGAAACCCGCGACGACGTTGCAGCTCAGGCCGGCGGCCGCGAGTTCCCGCGCGACGGCGGAGGTCAGGCCGACCGCCTCGAGCGCCGAGTGGACGCGCAGCGTGATCCAGCCCGCGACGTACTCGTACGCCAGCCCCGCGGCGTCGGCCTCCTGCTGCGGCAGGACCAGTGTGAGGCCCTCTTCCTCGGCGACCGTGACGACGGGACCGACGCCGGGAGGGATCTGGCCGTCGACGGTGGTGAACACGTAGCGGCCCGGGTTGAGCCGCGGGCGCATGGCGCTCAGCAAGATGCGCAGGTCGGTCTCGCCAGTCACACCCAGCACCGTACAAGCGGCCCGCACACCGTCTGCGGAAGACCGCGGCGACCATGGACCGAACTCGACGCCCGCACCCGCGTCCACCTGGTCATCGCCGCCTACGAGGCTCACCTCGCCTAAGGACGTCCCGCGCTCACCGGCGGGCGCGGACCGGCCGCCCGCGAAACGGCTGGTGGAATGTCATCGTGGACAGAGTGCTGATCGCGGGGATCTCCGGGGCGGGGAAGACGACGATGGCCAGGGCCCTGGAGCGGCGGCTCGGGCTCCCCCGCCATGAACTCGACGCGTTGCACCACGGGCCGGGCTGGACGAAGCGGCCGGAGTTCGAGTCCGACGTCGACGGCTTCTCGTCCGGGCCTCGCTGGGTGACGGAGGACCAGTACCACGGGTTCCTGCATGACCTGCTGTGGGAACGGGCGGACACCGTCATCTGGCTCGACCTCCCGCGCCGAACCGTGATGCACCGGGTCGTACGCCGCTCGCTCGCCCGCGCCGTGTCCAGGACGGAGTTGTGGAACGGCAACAGGGAGAGCGTGCGAAACTGGATCGACCCCGGGCACCCCATCCGCTGGGCATGGTCGCAGCACGAACGGAAGCGGACGACCACGCTGGAGCGCATCGGCCGGCATCCGCACGTCACCGTCGTACGACTGGGCACCGCGGGCGAGGCCCGACGCTGGCTCGCCGGCGTCGGCATTCCCGAGGACACCGGGCGACCGTGAGCGCCGGGAATGATGACGGGTGCCGGCTCTCATTCGACGCGCAGTACTACGGCGTTTGATGTTATCCATAACATTTTAGGCTTGCGAATGGGGTCGGAGACGGCGGGATGAGACGCCCGCGGGCGGCGGGTACGGCGGGCGTCCGCCGTTACTGTGAGCGATTCCGGCCCGCCCGTCAAGAGCCGGAAAAAGCCGAGCGGCAGCGCGCTGGCGTCGGTGGTGAAACTTTCACACCTGTCCGTCCCACGCTCGCACTGCCGACCGGATCCGGACGCCGCGGCGATGACCGGAACACCTTCTAATATCCCCTGAACAGGACTAACACACGAATGATCACTCCGGGCGGGCAGCGGCCACTCGTCCGAAAGTCAACCCCGGGCGAGACCCGAAAGGCGCGAGCGAGCGTGCCCTTCGCGAATTCGGGCCTTGACGGAGACGGGTCAGACGCCAACACTGAGCGCACCGATCCCCGTGCATGACTGTGAGACGGCGGCGGCTCACAGCTGCGATTGTTAGCGCTAACAGAAATGACCGGAGACACCCCCCACCAGGAAGGCACGGAAGCCATCATGATTTCCCGATTACGGCATCTGAAGAGGGCGGCGCTGTCCGCGGGCGCGACGATCACGCTCGCCGCGGGACTGCTGGCCGGCCTCTCCGCACCGTCGGAGGCCGCCACGCAGGGGCCGTGTGACATCTACGCTGCGGGCGGCACGCCGTGTGTGGCCGCGCACAGCACCACCCGTGCCCTGTACGCGAACTACAACGGCCCGCTCTACCAGGTGCGCCGCTCCTCCGACAACACCACCCGCGACATCGGCGTCCTGAGCGCGGGCGGCGTCGCCAACGCCGCCGCGCAGGACTCCTTCTGCGCGAACACCACCTGTCTGATCACGATCATTTACGACCAGTCCGGCCGGAACAACCGCCTCACCCAGGCGCCTCCCGGCGGATTCTCCGGCCCGGCCGCGGGCGGCTACGACAACCTCGCGGTCGCGACCGCGGCGCCGATCACGGTCGGCGGGCAGAAGGCCTACGGCGTCTACGTGGCCCCCGGCACCGGTTACCGCAACAACGCCACCAACGGCGTCGCCAAGGGCGACCAGCCGGAGGGCATGTACGCCATCTTCGACGGCACCCACTACAACGGCGGCTGCTGCTTCGACTACGGCAACGCCGAGACCAACAGCCGCGACAACGGCAACGGCACGATGGAGGCCATCTACTTCGGCAACAACAAGGTCTGGGGCTACGGCGCCGGCAACGGCCCCTGGATCATGGCCGACCTGGAGAACGGCCTGTTCTCCGGTGTGAACCAGCACTACAACGCCGGCGACCCGAGCATCAGCCACCGTTTCCTGACCGCCATCGTCAAGGGTGAGCCCAACCACTGGGCCATCCGCGGCGGCAACGCCCAGTCGGGCAGCCTGTCGACCTTCTACAACGGGGTGCGGCCCAACGTCGCGGGCTACAACCCGATGAAGAAGGAGGGGGCCATCATCCTCGGCATCGGCGGCGACAACAGCGTCGGCGCCAGGGGAACCTTCTACGAGGGCGTGATGACCTCCGGCTACCCGTCCGACGCCACCGAGAACGCCGTACAGGCCAACATCGTGGCCGCAGGGTATGCCACGTCGACGGGCGGCGTACAGAACGGCACGCTCACCCCCGGCTCGGCGATCTCGCTGCGCGCGACCACGTCCGGCTACACCGATCGCTACATCCGGCACCAGAACGACAAGGCCGTCACGTCGGTGATCACCTCGTCCAGCTCCACACTCGACAAGAACGACGCGACCTGGATCGTGCGCAGCGGCCTGGCCAGCAGCTCGTGCGTGTCGTTCGAGTCGAGGAACTACCCCGGCGACTACCTGCGCCACCAGAACTACCAGCTCTACCGGCAGCGTGACGACGGCAGCTCGCTGTTCGCCGCGGACGCCACCTTCTGCCCGCAGACCGGCAAGAACGGCCAGGGCACGTCGTTCGCCTCCTACAACTTCCCGACCCGGTTCATCCGCCACTACAACAACACCGTCTACATCGCGAGCAACGGCGGCTCGAACGCCTTCGACAGCGCCACCGCATGGAATGACGACGTGAGCTGGGTTGTCTCCCAGCCCTGGGCATAAGCCCTCCAGCAAGAGCGGAGCCGCCTCCGGCCACGGGGGCGGCTCCCGCCTTCTGCGGCGCGATCACGTGATGTCTTCCGCGGCGCCATGCCTCCGAACGAAGGGCAGGCTGGAGCGCCACCCGCTGGTGAACCAGGCCGTCGTGCTCGCCCCCGGCGACGAGGAGGGCGCCCGCAGGCTCGTCGCGTACGTCGAACCGACCGGCCCCGGCCTCGGCGACGGGCGGTTGCGGTCGTGGCTGCGCGAGTGGCTGCCCGGCTCCGCGGCGACCGGTCCTATTCAGCGACAAGCCGATCACAAGTCCGCCTGCCTACCTTCGGCCGCTGGAAGTCGGTGGAACCGAGGGCTCCAGCATCCGAGGGGGACGAACAGCATGTCGTTGATGTCGAAGGTCACGGGCGCCATCCTGGCGGCGGCCGCCGTGACCGCCGTCGCCGTGCCCGCCGTCGCGGCACCCACCGTCCCGGCGGGGCAGACGGCGCCGATGCCGGGAAACCGGGCTCCGGCGTACCTGACGCCCGAGCAGCAGGACGTTTTCCGGCGGCAGGCGCCCCTGGTCGCGGCGGCCGACGAGATCAGGAAGGCGGTGGAGAGCGGCCCGTCCGCCGGGTACGCGGGGATCGAGCTGGCCGGTGACCGGGTGATCGTCTGGTGGAAGGACAAGGTGCCCGGGCCGGTCCGGGCCGCGATAGGCCGGGCCGGGAAGGCCGTCACGGTGGAGGTACGCCCCGCCGCGTACTCGCAGAGCGAGCTGTCGGAGGCCGCGGACCGGCTCTGGGCCGCGTCCGGCGCCGACCGCGGTGGCCGCGTGCACGCCGTCAAGCTGGCCCTCGACGGTAGTGGGCTCACCGCGGCGGTCAGGGAGCAGGACGCCGCCCTCGCCCGGCAGGAACTGCCGAAGGTGGGGGTTCCGGTCGAGATGGTCGCGCAGGAGCCCATGAAGCTCAACAAGACTCGCTGCGACGACGACGCCCCCTGGTATGGCGGGGCGGCGATCCGCAACGCGACCTTCGCCGCCGGTGGCGGTTGTGGAGGGAACGGCAGCCTCGGCTACCACTGCACCGCCGCCTTCGCCGTGCACATCAACCTGGTCCGCTACCTGCTGACCGCCGGCCACTGCGGCGCGCCGGGCGACCGGTTCACCGACGCCGCCGGCCAGACCATCGGCACCGCCGAGGCCGAGCACGTGGGACACGACCTGCTGCTCATCAGGGTGACGGGCGTCGTCTCGGTGAGCGACGCCACGGGCTGGATCTGGGACGGCATGCCCGGCGTGAACGACTTCGTCAAGCCGGTGGCCGGATGGGGGTGGACCTACAAGGGGCAGTCGCTGTGCGTCTCCGGCGCGACCAGCGGAGCGACGTGCGGGCACGTGGTGGACGGCAAGTACACCGAGATCTGCGGCGAGGACATCTACGGGAACAAGGAGTGCCACGACGACCTGATCTCCGCCAAGCGGCCGCTCGGCAGCACAGCCGGCGGCGACAGCGGTGCGCCCGTCTTCGAGTTGACCGGCGACTCCAGCATGGTGCGGGCGATGGGTTCCCACACGGGCAGCATCAGGACGACTTCGATCTTCGGCAGCAAGAGCGAGTGGACCATCTTCCAGGACTTCGGCACGGCCACCCGGGACTTCCCCGGGCTCGAGCCCTATCTCGGTTTCGACAAGGACCCCGCCTGAGCGGCCGTACCACGTCCGGTATGCGGGTGCCGATGTCCGCTTGACCAGTTCTGTCGGGTTCAGTTAACGATCTCGATGAGATTCGCCCGATTCGCTGGCCACCGGGCCCGTCCGGCGGTGTGATGACCCCTGTCCGATCTTCCCGACACCCCCCGCAGGGAAGGGGCCTGCCCCCGTGAGACTCGCACTGCGCACCACCGCCGTCGCGGGCGCCGCCATGGCGATGCTGCTCCCGGCCGCTCCATGCTGGCCGGAGTCGGCGGCGGACGGATCCGGCTCCCGGGTGTCCTGCGCCGCGACGGTGTCGGCGCCCACCCGCGAGGCCGCCTTCGGCGAGGCGGCCAAGGCGACGGGTGTGCCCGAGTCGCTGCTGAAGGCCGTGGCGTACATGCTGTCTCGTTGGGACGACCACCAGGGCAGGCCGAGCTCCGACGGCGGCTACGGCGTGTTCGACCTGAGCGACGGAACGCCGGTGACGGGAGACGGGGCCGGCAAGGGCCGGACGGCCGTCTCGAAAAGCCAGCTGGCGGCGGCGGCCGAGCTGACCGGTCTGACGGCCGACGCGCTGCGCCGGGAGCCGAACGCCAACATCTGCGGTGGCGCGGCGCTGCTGGCGTCCTACCACGACGGCGGCGACGACCTGAGCTCCTGGCGCGACGCGGTGGCCCGGTTCGGCGCGAAGCAGGACTTCGTCCGGCAGGTCTACCAGACCCTCCGCACCGGCGAGAGCCGCGTCACCACCGACGGCCAGACGATGACGCTCGCCGCCGACGAGTCGATCGCGCTCCCGCAGACCAAGGCGGCGGCCGACCCGGGCGCCGACTGCCCGTCCGGGCTCGACTGCGAGCTGATCCCCGCGCCGTACGCCAGGCACGTCCCGGCCGACCCGGACGACACGACGCGCTACGGCAACCACGACATCGCCGACCGGACCGGGCCGGGCGGGCCGAAGCTCGACTACATCGTCATCCACGACACCGAGGGCTACTACGACTCCTCCGTACGGCTCGTCCAGGACCCCACGTACATGGCCTGGAACTACACCATCCGCTCCTCCGACGGCCACATCGCCCAGCACCTCGACGCCAAGGACGTCGGCTGGCACGCCGGCAACTGGTACGTCAACATGCACGCCATCGGCATCGAACACGAAGGCTTCGCCGGAACCGCCACCTGGTTCACCGAATCCATGTACCAGACCTCCGCCGCCCTGGTGAAACACCTCGCACAGAAGTACGGCATCCCCCTCGACCGGGCGCACATCATCGGCCACGACCAAGTACCCGGAACCGTCCTCGGCGCCACCCAAGGCATGCACTGGGACCCGGGCCCCTACTGGGACTGGGACCACTACTTCGACCTGCTCGGCACCCCCATCGGCGGCACCCGGAAGACCACCACCGACGTCGCCCCCGGAGACGTGGTCGAGGTGCGAACCGGTTACCAGGACAACCCCCAGCCGCTGACCGGCTGCGCCGCCGCCTCCCCGCACTCCCCCGACTGCGTTCCCGGAGCGGGCACCAACTTCCTCCCCCTCTACCAGTCGCCGTCCGAGACCGCGCCGCTCGCCGCCGACCCCGGCTGGAAACCCACCGGAGAGGCCGGCACCACGTACGTCAGCGACATCAGCGCCCGCGTCGTCTCTGGCCACAAACTCGTCATCGCCCAGGTGCAGGGCGACTGGCTCGGCATATGGTGGGCCGGCTCCCTCGCCTGGCTGCACAACCCCGCCGACCGGCCCGTCGTGGTCCGCACCCAGGCGAAGACGGTCACCGTGAAGACCGGAGCGACCACCCCCGCCGCCGTCTACGGCCGCGCCTACCCCGAGGCACCCGCCTACACCGGCACGAACATCCCCGTCCAGGCCCTGTCGCCGCTGGAATACAAGGTCCCGGTCGGACAGACCTACGCCGTCAGCGACGACGACGTCGTCACCGACTACTACCGCGCGACCACATACAACGGATCAGCCCCCGGCGACCGCACCGACCTCAAGGGACAAGACCGCTACTACCAACTCTGGTACGCCCACCGCCAGGTCTTCGTCCGCGCCGCCGAGGTCGACCTGCACGACGCGCGGCCGGTCGCGGTGGTCAACACGACGCCGCCTGTCGTGCGTGGCGTCCCGAAGGTCGGCCGCACGCTGACCGCCTCCCCCGGCGCCTGGACACCGTCGCTCAAGCGGCTCCGCTACCAGTGGCTGCGCGACGGCGCCGAGGTCAGGGGCGCGACCGGGCGGACCTACCACCTCAAGAGCCGCGACCGCGGCGCCCGGCTGTCCGTGCGGGTGACGGCGTCGGCTCGCGACTACGAGCCGGGCGTCGCCACGTCGGCGGCCACCTCGCCGGTCCGGTCCGCGAAGCCCGTGTGGCACGGCAAGCCGCGATGGCGCTTCCATCCCCGGCACGTGAGGTCCTACCGGTAGGCGGAGCGTTATCCGGGCTGCCCGCTCACCTCGGTGAGGCTCCCGTCCTCAGCCCGCAGCGCCCGTACGCCGATGACGACGAGGGTGATCCCGCTCGCCAGGAGCACGGCCAGTTGCAGGGTCGCGTTGAGGCCGATCACGCCGGTCGCGCCCCAGGGCATCGTGCCCGCCCGGGCGAGCACGGCGGGCACGGTCAGGATCGCCGCCGCCAGCGCCACGGGCGCGGCGGGCTTTCCCTGCGCCCCGCGCCGGGCCACGCACCACACCGTGACCGCCAGCAGCGACACGCACATGAGGCCCGGCGTGTCGACCCACATCCAGGCGGACATGAGGGGCCGCGCCGGAACGGTCCCCGCTCGCACCATCGCCCCCAGCACACCGACGACCACGCTGAGCAGGACACCGGCGGCGATCGGGAGCCCGAGCAGGAACAGGGCCCGCCGCGCGGACAGGCGGGGCGGCGGCGCGTCGCGGTGGAACCCGATCACCAGCGCCAGCACCGTGACCGCGGCCGGCAGGACCGAGCAGGCCCAGCGCACCGCGTCCATCTGCCCGATGACGAGCGGTGGCACCAGCACGTACGGCACGACCAGGGCAGCGGTGGCCGCCACCTTGGCCGTGCGGGGACGGCCATGGACGAGCGCGCCGACAGCGACCGCCCACAGCAGGGGCACCAGGTCGGCCGGCACGAGCCGCAGACGGTCGGGCGACTCGGGATCGCCGATGCCCATGACACTGTCAGGGAGAGCATCCACGGGGATGCCGTACGTCAGCACCGCCTGCCCGGCGTACAGGCCGCCGACCATCGTCCAGAAGACAAGGCCGAGCAGGGCGGCCCGGCGGACCGCCTCACCCCACAGGTAGGACCTGGGCGGTGACCCCGGACCGCCCAGCCGCAGCCGCAGCGCGAGCGCGACCACGCTGGCGATCTCCAGGAAGCGCGGGCGCTGGTCGTCGTGTCCGGCCCGCCCGCGTTGAGCGCCCTCCATGAAGGCCGAGACCATCTCCTCCTCGCGCTCCGCCCGGTAGGACGCGGGCAGCAGCCGGAGCCACCGCCGGTAGCGCTCCTCGAGCACGCTCCCTCTACCGAGTCGCTCGCTCATGTCTCCCCCTCGCCTTGCGGCTCGGGGTCGCATGAGCGAACCCCGCCCTGTGCTTATTGATTCGCTCGCTTCGCTTGCTCATGGCTTGTTGATTCGCTCGCTTCGCTCGCTCATGCCAGCCCTCCCGCCTGCCTGAGCCGCAGCCGCTCGACGGCGCGGCGCGCGTTGTCGGCCAGCCGTACGGCCTCCTCCTCCAGCGCCCGCGCCCCCTCGTCGGTCAGCCGGTAGTAGCGGCGCAGCCGTCCCTGCCGCACCTCCTCGCGGTCCGCTTCCACGAACCCGTCGGCCGCGAGCCGGTCCAGCACGCCGTACAGGGTGCCGATCTTTAGTTGAACGCGCCCTCCGGAGAGCCGCTCGACCTCCTGCGCGATGCCGTAGCCGTGCCGCGGCTCGTCGACGAGTGCGGTGAGAACGAGGAACGCCGGTTCCGTCATCGCCCGTGCTGTCACGCCTCCAGGATATATCGGAAGACATGATATTCAAGAGCGCCGCACATCTCCGCGCAAGCTGTCCGGATTTGCCTAAAAGTGTTAGGCAAATACATAATGAGTTCAGGTCAATCAGGGAGAGGGCTATGGCGCGCGCGGGGCTGACCACGGAACGCCTGATCAGAGCGGGGGCGGAGCTGGCCGACGAGGTCGGCTTCGACCAGGTGACGATCTCGGCGCTGGCCCGGCGGTTCGGCGTCAAGGTCGCGAGCCTGTACTCACACCTGAAGAGCTCCCAGGACCTCAAGACCGGAATCGCCCTGTTCGCTCTGGAGGAACTCGCCGACCGGGTCGCGGACGCGCTGGCCGGGCGCGCCGGCAGGGACGCCCTGGCCGCCTTTGCGGACGCCTACCGCGACTACGCCCGGGAGCATCCCGGCCGCTACGCCGCCGCCCGGCTCAGGCTCGACCCCGAGACGGCGGCCGCCAGCGCCGGCGTCAGGCATGCACAGATGACGCGGGCGATCCTGCGCGGCTACGACCTCGCGGAGCCGGACCAGACACACGCGGTCCGGATGCTGGGCAGCGTCTTCCACGGCTACGTCAGCCTGGAGATGAGCGGAGGCTTCAGCCACACCGCCGTCGACCCGGAGGAATCCTGGTCGTGGATCGTGGACTCCCTCGACGCCTTGCTGCGTAACCGGGCCACGCCCTGACTACCAGGGGCTTGCACCGACGCATCGGACCACCGTGAAAATCCCGACCGGACAGGCTGAGGCGATGAGCATCGAGCACGACTGGATCACCACACCCGTCACACCGGACATCCTGCGCGGCGTCCTCGACGTGGAACGCACGGCGCACGGCCTGCTGCCGCACCGGCTGCCCGCCCGGGCTCGCCGGCAGATCCCCGACGAACAACTGGCCGTCGCCGAGGCCCAGCCGTCCGGCGTACGTCTGGTGTTCCGGACCCGGGCCACCGCCATCGAACTGGACACGCTGCGCACCACGAGGGCCTACCGGGGTCTTCCGGCCCCGGCGGACGGCGTGTACGACCTGCTCGTCGACGGCCGCCTCACGGCCCAGGCCACCGTGACCGGCGGCAACGTCCGCACGATCGACATGGCCACCCAGTCCGTCGAGTTGCGCGAAGGACCTCCCGGCACCGCCCGGTTCGCCGATCTGCCCGCGGGTGACAAGAACGTCGAGATCTGGCTCCCTCATACGGAGATCACCGAGCTGATCGCCCTGCGCACCGACGCCCCGATCGAGCCGGCGCCGGACAGCGGGCGCAGGGTGTGGCTGCACCACGGCAGCTCCATCAGCCACGGCTCGAACGCCGCCCACCCGACCGCCGTCTGGCCGGCCCTGGCCGCCGCCCGGGGCGGAGTGGAGCTGGTCAATCTGGGGTTCGGCGGCAGCGCGCTGCTCGACCCGTTCACCGCCCGCGCGATGCGGGACACCCCCGCCGACCTGATCAGCGTGAAGATCGGCATCAACATCGTCAACGGCGACGTGATGCGCCTGCGCGCCTTCACCCCGGCGGTCCACGGCTTCCTCGACACGATCCGCGAGGGGCATCCGGCCACGCCGCTGCTGGTCGTGTCCTCCATCCTGTGCCCGGTCCAGGAGGACACCCCCGGCCCGCTCGCGCCCGACTTCGACGGCGGGACCGTGCGGTTCAAGGCCACGGGCGACCCGGCCGAACGCGCCGCGGGGCGTCTGACGCTCAACGTCATCCGCGGCGAACTCGCCCGGATCGTCCGGCAGCGGGCGGTCGGCGACCCGAACCTGCACTACCTCGACGGCCGGGAGCTCTACGGCGAGGCGGACTACGCGGAACTGCCGCTGCCCGACGCGGTGCACCCGGACCCCGCGGGGCACCGCCGCATCGGCGAGAACTTCGCCCGCCTCGTTTTCGGCGCCGGCGGCCCATTCGCCGTAACCACCGGCTGACCGAAATTCCGGCGGCATATCGCGCCGGCGTAGCTCATTGTGTCAGCGGCTTTAAGTGCCCCATATCCGGGCACTTGCGGTTCACCTGGAATTCCCTCCAGTTGCCAGATTCCTGCACATCCTGACAAAGGGAGCACGGCATGGCACAGGTGAACCTCGCGCTGGGGACGATGCGTTTCGGCAGCCAGGTGGACGAACGCACTTGTTTCGACCTCCTGGACCGGTTCGCCGACGCGGGCGGCACGCTGATCGACACGGCGAACTGCTACGCGTTCTGGACCGATCCGGACGGCGCCGGCGGTCACAGCGAGCGGGTGATCGGTGAATGGCTGGCCAGGCGACCCGGCGGTCGCGATCGCGTGTGTCTCAGCACCAAGGCGGGCGCCCAGCCTGTCGGCGGCGAGGATCCGGACGAGCGGGAGGGGCTGTCGGCCTCGGCGATCAAATCGGCGGTCGAGGACAGCCTCCGCCGCTTACGCACCGATCACGTCGACCTGTTCTGGACGCACAAGGAGGACCGGTCGGTCTCGCTGGAGGAGACGGGGCAGGCGCTGGCGCTGCTCGTCGAGTCCGGCGCCGTGGCCCGCCTCGGCGCGTCCAACCACGCCCTGTGGCGGGTGGAGCGCGCCCGCCGCATCGCCGCGGACAACGGATGGCCCGGCTACACCGCGGTGCAACTGCGCCATTCGTATCTCGTCCCCCGCCCCGGCGCGCCCGTCCCCGACCAGGAGCACCGCTTCGGGTGGGTGACGGACGAGGTCCTCGACTACGTCGCCACGGAGCGCGACCTCGCTCTGTGGGCCTACACCCCGCTGCTCAACGGCTTCTACGTCCGCGACGACCGCCCGCTGCCCGAGGCGTACGACCATCCGGGGACGACCCGGCGGCTCGCCGTGCTGACCGAGGTCGCCGGCGAGCTCGGTGTCACCCGCAATCAAGTGGTGCTCGCCTGGCTGACCGGAGGCGACCCCGCGGTGACGCCGATCGTCGGTGTCAGCAATGCCGCCCAGTTGGAGGAGGCTCTGGCCGGCGCCGCCCTGGCGCTCCCTCGGGAGCTGCGCGCGCGGCTGGACGCGGCCGCCTGAACGCCTCGCCGCCCGCCCGTTTCGTACGCGACGAGTAACCGGCCGGCCGAGTTTACGGTCCCGGTGTACGGGCAACCGGCTTTGGTAGATCGCGCTCAATGATCATGCCCGGGAGGACGCACATTCGCCCGACGAGGTGGCGTGCGCCAATGCTCGAAAGGCACTGCGATGCTGACACCGGTCTGGGAGATCGAACCCGGCACCGAAAAGCCCCTGATCGTACACGTGAACGCGACGGCCACCGGCGGAGGAGTCTCCGAACTGCTGCGCGGACTCATCCGTCATCAACCCGCCGGCTGGGCCGTGATCGCCGGAACCGCGGACTTCTACGCGGTGACCAAGTACGTGCACAACCTGCTGCATGGACAGGCCGACCCCGGACGGCTCGACGATCCGGCGCTGATGCGGACCTACCGCTCCACGCTCGCGCCGCAGGCCGAGTGGTTCACGCGGCACGTGACGCCGGACGACGTCGTGGTCCTGCACGATCCGCAGACTCTCGGCCTGGCCCCGGGGATCAAGGCCGCGGGCGCGCGGGTGGTGTGGCACTGCCACATCGGTGCCGTCGTGGCGCCCGAACGCGGGCCGGGGGCGGTGTGGCGGGCGTTCGACGCCGAGCTCGCCGCGCTGGACGCCGTGGTCACGACGCTGCCCGAGTTCGCTCCGCCGCACGTGCGCGAGCTGTTCGTGGTCCCGCCCGCGGTCGACCCCGCGGCGCCGAAGAACCGGGAGCTCACCTCCGACGAGATCGCCGCGGTGCTGGCCGAGATCGGCCTCACCACCGCCCGCGTCGCGCCCGGCGTGACGGTCACGCAGGACACGCCGTTGCCGCACGACGCACGCGTCGTGCTCCAGGTGTCACGATGGGACCCCCTCAAGGACATGCCCGGCGTGGTGCGCTGCGTCGTCGGCCTCCCGGAGGACGTGCACCTCGTGCTGGCGGGGACCGAACCCGCCGAGATTCCCGACGACCCGGAAGGACTCGCCGTCCTCGCCGAGGTGCACGACGTGCTCGCCGGGCTGTCCGAGGCGGAGCGCGCACGGGTGCACCTGGTGAACATCTCGCTGAAACGGCCGGAGCGGAACGCGCTCGTGGTGAACGCGTTGCAGCGCAGGGCCGACGTGGTCCTGCAGAAGAGCCTGGAGGAAGGCTTCGGGCTCACCGCGACCGAGGCGATGGTCAAAGGCCGGGCGGTGGTCGCGTCCGCGGTCGGCGGCCTGCGTCACCAGATCACGGACGGTCACAACGGCGTGCTCGTCGACCCGGTCGATCTCGACGGCGTGCGCGCCGCGCTGGCCAGGCTGCTCGACGACCCCGCGCTGCGCCGCGAACTCGGCGAGCGCGCCCGGGCCGGGGTGCTTGAGCGTTACACGATGCGGCGACTCGCCGAGGACTACCTGAAGGTGATCGCCGGAGCTCCCTGAGCCCCTTGGGCGGCGGACCAGCGCGAGGTGGACGGCGCCGCGCCGGTCGCTCCTGCCCGGACTCTCCGTACCTGCCGACGTCGTCGCGCGGCTGGTGCCATACGCGAACGTGGCACCAGCCCGCCGGCACCCGGTGACCGCCCGGCGGGCACTCGTCGTGGCCGCGTCGGGAGGGCCGCAGTCTGGCCGACACCTCAACGCTGTTCACGATTTCGCGTTTGTCGTTTATGGCTGTCCGTAATTTCCGGTCTGCTTATCCGGTGCGCGTTCTCTTCGCGTGCGCGAAGGCGACTCGCCCGAGGAAATTCCTCCTGACAGGCGAATACGAAGAAATTTGACCGCTCCGTGTTTTCCCGGAATCAGGCGGGGCACCCGGGCTCGGTAGGCAGGAGCGGAGTTCGAATGCCCTGCCGGAGCCCGAGGCAATCTGCCCAAGGTAGGGGAAATCCAGTGGTGATAACGGTTCTGGACGTCGGTGGCACGCATGTGCGCTGGTCGCGGTGGTCACCGGAGCAAGGGCTCGGTGAGGTCCTGCGGGCACCGTCGCCGAGCTTTTCCCGCTGGGCGCACGCGTCCGTCGAGGAGCTGCGGGCCATGCTGGTGCGGATGATGGCCGAGGCGGTGCCGCCCCGCGCCGTCGCAGGCGTGTCGTTCGGCGCGGCGCTCGACCACCACACCGGCACGGTCTACGCCTCCGCTCCCCTGTGGGGAGCGCACACCCGGCCGTACGACCTCCTCGCGGCGCTGAACGCGGCCCGGCCGGACGTGCGCTGGCATGTCGTGAACGACGTCACCGCGGCGCTGCTGCACCTGGCGAGCGCCC
Organism: Microbispora sitophila; assembly: GCF_014892245.1. NCBI lineage: Bacteria > Bacillati > Actinomycetota > Actinomycetes > Streptosporangiales > Streptosporangiaceae > Microbispora > Microbispora sitophila. Next base: position 14,701 of record NZ_JADBGC010000027.1, read on the forward strand.
CACGCGCCCGGGATCTGCGCAAGATCCTGCTCGCGACGATCAGCACCGGCGTCGCCTGCCGGACGATCGACCAGCGCACCGGGCGGATCCCGGTCGACGGCTGCGGGCTGCAGGGCGAGATCGGCCATCTGCCGGCGGCCGTGGCCATCGACGGTGAGCCGGTGGACCTGCGCTGTGACTGCGGACGACCGCGGCACGTGGCCGCGTTCTCCTCGGGGCCGGGCATCCGGAGACTCGCCGAGGTCCTGCGGGAGCGGCGTGGCCGCGACTGGGACTCGTCGGACCTCGGCATGCGGCTGGCGCGCGGCGAGGCGTTCGAGCCGGCGTTGGCGGCGGCGCTGGACTCCGGCGACGCGCCGGCCGCCGAGTTGCTCGACGCCGCGACGAAGCCGGTCGCCGACGTCGTGCGCACCGCGTTGTGCCTGGAACCGGAGATCGACCTGGTCGCCTTCACCGGCGGGGTCGCGCTGGGGCTCGGCGAGCACTACCGCGACGCGCTGCTCGCCCACCTGAGCCGGGAGGGCCTGTACCTCACCAGCGAGCGACAGCCCGGCTGGGTGCGCGATCGGCTGATCGTCTCCGAGGCCGACGGGCTCGTCGGCGCGGGACTCGCCGCGCTGGCCGGGGAGGCCCGGGAAGGCAGGGCGGCGTGAATCACCACCGGCACCGTGCCCTCAACCGTGCCCTCCACCGTGGCCTCCACCGGCCCACCCACCGTGCCATCGTGCGAGCGAACGGCACGCTTTCCGTCGTGCCGCGCCCGACCCTCGCACCGGGGCCCGGCGAGCTGAGCGTGGCGCCCCTGTACGCGGGCCTGTGCGGCACGGACATCCAGATGCTGCGCGGTCTACGTGACGACCCGGCGCCGGTGATCGGGCACGAGGGCATCGCACGGGTGACGGCGGCGGGGAAGGGCGTGCCGGAGAAGTTCGCGCCTGGCGCGCTCGTCGTGGTCAACCCGACGCACCCTGCCGATCCCGGGTTCCTGCTGGGACACACCACGGACGGCCTGCTGCAGGAGCGCACCCTGCTGCCCGCCACGGCGGTGTCCGGCGGCCTGGTGCTCGCCCTGCCGGAGAGCACCGACGTCACCGTGGCGGCGCTGCTGGAACCGCTGGCCGTGGTCCGGTACGCGCTGAGTGAGCTGAGCGCCTTCGACCCGGCGACGCTGCTCGTCGTGGGCGACGGCGTCATCGGGCACCTCACCGTACGGGCCGCCCGGCGCCTGCTCGGCAGGGACGTGCGGGTGGCGCTGGTTCACCACACCGAGCGGGGCAGGGCGTTCAGCGAGGCGAGCCCGCACCCCGCCGACCTGCTGCTCGACGGACTGTCCGGAGTGACGCCGGACGGGCCGGTCGCCGCGCTGCTGGCCACGCCGCGCGACGCGACGGTGGCGGCGCTGGAGTCGGTGCTCGCGGCCGGCGCGGACGTCGTCGACATCGTGGGCGGACTGCCGCCAGGCGCGTCGACACCGTCGCTGCCCGGCATCGACCTGACCGCCGTGCGGGCGGCGAACTGCGCGGGGCTGCCCGCCCCGGCACAGATCACGACGGCCGGACGGGTCCGGCTGTTCGGTCATCGCGGTGTCGCGAACCGGCATCTGCTGGACGCGGCGGCCGAACTCGCCGGCGACGCCGGCCACTACCGCGACCTGATCACCCATGAGACCGACCTCGACGGAGCGGCCCGCGTGATGCGGACACTGGCCGGCTCGCGCGAGCGCGTCGTCGAAGACCGGCGGCTGATCAAGCTGTCGGTGCGGATCGCTGAGGATGACCGATGACACTGTTGAGCGAACAACTGACCGGGCGGCTCGCCGGGCGACGCGTGATCGTGGTCGGCGGCTCGACCGGGATCGGACGCGGCATCGCCGACGCCTGGGCCGGCGCGGGCGCAGAGGTGGTGGTGTGCAGCCGCCGCCGTCCCTCCGACGCGCCGCACCTGCACTGGGAACGGATCGATCTCACCGAACCCGATCACGCCCGTGAGCGACTGGCCGAGCTGGGTGCGGGCCAGGTGGACGCGGCGTGTTTCTCCTCCGTCCACTACGGGACGAAGCGCGCCGCCTTCGGCGAGGTGCCGGAAGAGGAGTGGCAGGCCCAGCTCGACGTCAACGTGACCGGCCTGTGGCGCACACTGCACGCCCTGATGCCGTCCCTGCGCAAGGCTCGTCCGGGGCTCTTCCTGGGCGTCTCCTCTGAGGTCGCGTTCAACGCCGGACCGGGCAGATCGGGTTACGCGGCCTCGAAGGCGGCGGCGAAGGCGCTGCTGGACTCCGTGGCCCAGGAGATCGCCCAGGAGAAGGACCAGGAGAAGGACCGGGAGGACGAGGTCCGCATCGTGCAGGTGCTGCCGGCCGGGATGGTGGACACCCCCGGGATCCGCAGGCGCAGGCCCGAGGGCTTCGACTACAGCTCCTACATGAAACCGTCCTCCTTCGGCAGGCTGGCGGTCGAGCTGGCGGCGACCGCGGGGGACGGTCACCACGGCGACAGCCTCGTGGTCGACGGTGACGGCACATGGCGGTCGGCCTACGAGGCGGCGCCGGTTTCGCAGAGCAGGACGCCGGCATGAGCTGCCTGGTCGGACTGGCCGAGTGGCGGCTGCCCGCGTCCGGGGCCGAGGCCGTACGGCTGGCCGCCGCCGCGGGGGCGGACGGTGTGCAACTCGACCTCGGCGGACCTGGCCGGGGCGAGTGGGCCGACGCACCGGGCCGCGTCGACGCGCTGCGAGCCGAGGCCGAGGCCCGTGATGTGCGGCTGCTCGCGCTGGCCGGAAACCATTTCAACGACCTCGGCCTGATCGCCGAGCCCGGGGTCGTGCGCCCCGCGCTGGAACGTCTGCTCGACGCGGCGGTGGCGCTGGGCGTGCCGCTGGTGTTCGTGCCGAGCTTCCGGCGCAGCGCCATCGACGGACCGGACGCGTTCGCCCGCACCGCGGAGGTGCTGCGCTGGGCGGCGGACCAGGCCGAGGGGCGGGGTCTGGTGCTGGCCAACGAGAACGTGCTTCCCGCGGAGCGGGCCCGGGCGCTCGCCGAAGAGGTCGGCTCCCCCGCCTTCCGTCTCGTGCTGGACACGTTCAACCCGGTGAAGGCCGGGCTGCGCGCGGACGCGCTGGTCGCGCCGCTCGCCGGTCTGCTCGCCGACCAGGTCCATCTCAAGGACGGACCGCCCGATGCCGGCGCGACCCCGTTGCTCGGCTCGGGCGACGGCGGACTCGACGACACCGTCGACGCGCTGCGCGAGCACCTGGCCGTGCACGCGTTCGTGCTGGAGAACGACTACCGCGACGGAGACCGCGCCCGATTGGCCGTCGACCTCGCCTGGGCGCGGCAGCGCGCCGGGCGTTTCCCCGCGACCGAGGAAGGAGCATGACCGAGGCACGTACGCCGACATCCGTCGTCGCGGCGGCGCTGCTGTTCGACATGGACGGCACGCTCGTCGACTCCACCGCCGTCGTCGAACGCACCTGGAGATCCTTCGCCACCAGACACGGGCTGGACCTCGCGCGGATCCTCGCGGTGTCACACGGACGCCGCACCGAGGAGACCGTGGCCGAGTTCGCGCCGGCCGGTGTCGACGTCGAGGCGGAGGCCGCGCGTCTGAGCGCGCAGGAGGTCGCCGACACCGAGGGAATCATCGCGGTTCCCGGTGCGGCCACGCTGCTCGCCTCGCTGCCGGAGGGCAGCTGGGCCCTGGTGACCTCTGCCGGACGCGCGCTCGCCGAGGCCAGGATGGGCGCCGCCGGGCTGCCCGTACCGTCCGTGGTGATCAGCGCGGAAGACGTGACGGCGGGCAAGCCGAGCCCGGAGGGCTACCTGGCCGCGGCCGGGCGGCTGGCAGCGGCGCCGGAGCACACCGTCGTCTTCGAGGACGCGGAGGCGGGCCTGCTCGCCGCGCGCGCGTCCGGCGCACGCACCGTGGTGGTCGGCGCCTGCGCCGCGCCCGTCACCGAAGGACTGGACCGGGTCGCGGACCTGCGCGCCGTCTGGGTGGAGTGCGCGGCCGGCCGGCTGCGGGTGTCGTACCGCAATACGAATCGGGGACCTGTGAATGACTGAGGTGCTGGAAATGACTGAGGCAACCGGACTGTACGTCGAGCAGACCGTCTCATGGCTCGTCCGCACGCGAAAGGAGGTCAGCTACGAGGTTCGTTTCCGGGACGGCCTGTTACGGCCCGACCGCACCGACCTGCTGGAGGTCGGGTCGGACGTCGGGGGGAAGCTGCGGCGGTTCGTGGTCGTCGACCGCAACGTCGACAAGTTGCACGGGGAGAAGATCCACGCCTACTTCGAGCACCACGGCGTCGACTACGCCAAAGTGGTGGTGCAGGCGGACGAGACGGTCAAGGAGTTCGGCACCGCCGCGCGGATCGTCGAGGAGCTCGACGGCTTCGGCATCGCGCGCCGGCAGGAGCCTCTGATCGTCATCGGCGGTGGCGTGCTGATGGACATCGTCGGCCTGGTCGCGAGCCTCTACCGGCGCGGCACGCCGTTCGTACGGGTGCCGACCACGCTCATCGGGCTGGTGGACGCCGGTGTCGGCGCCAAGACCGGCGTGAACTTCAACGGCCACAAGAACAGGCTGGGCACGTACGCGCCCGCCGACCTCACCCTGCTGGACCGCTCGTTCCTGTGCACCCTGAATCGCAGGCACATCGGCAACGGGCTCGCGGAGATCCTGAAGGTCGCGCTGATCAAGGACTACGCGCTGTTCGAGCTACTGGAGGAGCATGGCCGGCTGCTGCTGGACGAGAAGTTCCAGGGCCTCACGCCGGCCGGTGACGAGACCGCGGTCACCGTGCTGCGCGCCGCCACCCACGACATGCTGGAGGAACTGCAGCCCAACCTCTGGGAGGCCGAGCTGGAGCGGTGTGTCGACTACGGGCACACCTTCAGCCCCACGGTGGAGATGCGGGCGCTGCCCGCGTTGCTGCACGGCGAGGCGGTCTGCGTGGACATGGCGCTGACCACCGTCATGGCCCACCGCCGCGGGCTGGTCAGCGAGGAGGAACGGGACCGCGTGCTGGCGGTCATGTCCGCGCTGGGACTGCCGAGGTGGCACCCCACACTCGACCCGGAGGTCCTGGCCCACGCGCTGGAGGACACCGTGCGGCACCGCGACGGACAGCAACGGCTGCCGCTGCCCGTCGGGATCGGCGACGTCACCTTCGTCAACGACGTCACCGAGGAGGAGCTCGCCGCCGCCGTCGCCGTGCAACGCGAACTGGACGACCGGTTGCCGAGCGCCACCGGGCCCTTCCCCTCGGCCGACGGCCACAACGGGCACACGCCGGCCGACTCGCAGGACCCCCGACGGTGGCTTGCGCTTCCTTCCGCCGGGCGTCCCGGCCAGTCCGGCGACGGCCGGTGACGCCACCGATTCGCGGCTCCCGCCGAACCGGCGGACGTACGTACCGGTTGACTCCGAAGTGGATGGAGAAACGATGTCAGAGAACCTGCGAGCCGACGTCGTCGTGGTCGGCGGCGGCGCCGCCGGTTGCGCACTGGCCGCCCGCCTCAGCGAGGACGAGCGTCGCTCGGTGCTGGTGCTCGAGGCCGGGCCGGACTACGGGCCCTACCAGGAGGGCCGGTGGCCGGCCGACCTGCTGGACTGCCGGACCCCCGCGCGCAGCCACGACTGGGACCGTGGAGGGCCGCCGTACACCTCGCGGGCCCGCGTTATCGGCGGTTCGTCGGTGAGCAACGCCTGCTGGATCACGGCCGGCGCCCCGGCCGACTACGACGCCTGGGCCGCGTACTCCGGCGGCGCGTGGGACTACGCCGCGCTGGCTCCGTACCTGGCCGAGGCCCTGCGCAGGCTGCGGGTGCGCGATCCTGCCGAGTCCGACCGCGGCACCTGGCACCGGGCGGTGCTGGCCGGGGCCGCACAACTCGGCCTGCCGCCGCTGGCCGACGTCAACGCCCCCGACGCGAGGGAAGGCGCGGGGTGGGTGCCGCTCAACGCGATCGGGCACACCCGCTGGAACGCCGCGTTCGCCTATCTCGACCCGGCCCGTGGCCGGCCGAACCTGTGGGTGGTCGCCGACGCCCCGGCCGTACGGCTGCTGGTGCGGGGCGAGCGCGCCACCGGTGTGGAGATCCTGCGGGGCGGGCGGGCCGAGACGGTCGAGGCCGGCACGGTGGTGCTCGCCTCGGGCGCCTACGGCAACCCGCCGCTGCTGATGCGCAGCGGCATCGGACCCGAGCGGGTGCTGCGCGAGCTGGGCGCGCCGGTGGCGCTGCCGCTTGCCGGGGTGGGGTCGAACCTGATCGACCACCCCAAGGTCGACCTCTCGCTGACCCCGGCGGATGCGCTCGTGCTGCCGGACCTCCACGTGTACATGGCCCAGACCGTGCTCAAGGTCCGCTCGGGCATGGCCGCCGACGAGTACTGGGACGTGCACATCGTGCCGACCGCCGGCGCCGGCGAGGACGAGCACGGCCGCTTCGTCGGCCCGCTCACGGTCACGCTGAACGTGTTCGTGTTGACGCCCCGATCCCGCGGCACCGTGCGGGCCCGGTCGCTGGACCCGCTGGCCCCGCCCCTCGTCGATCCCCGCTACTTCACCGACCCCGACGGCCACGACCGTCAGGTGGCTCTGGACGGCGTCGACCTGGCGCACAAGCTCGCCGAGACCACCCCGGTGAGCGAACTGGCGACGCTCATCCCGTGGTCGCCGGCCCGGCGGGAGGCGATCGCGGAGGCGGCGGGCACGTACTGGCATCCGGTCGGCACCTGCGCGATGGGACCGGCCGAGGACCCCGCCGCCGTGGCGGGCGCCGACGGGCGGGTGCACGGGTTGTCCAACGTGTACGTCGGGGACGCCTCACTGATGCCGGTGATCCCTCGGGCCAACACCAACCTGACCACGGTCGCGGTCGCGACCCGGCTGGCCGAATCGATCCGGTGAGGACCGGGTCGCCGGCACGGCACGCTCCTCGCCGAGTGCCGCGGCGCGGCGCTCGGCGGCGGCGTATCAGGGTCGGCGGAGCGCTCCGGCGTGGCTCGAAAGCAGAGGAAGGGGGAGACCGCGTGCGCTCGCAGCGGGTTTCCGTGTTCACCGTGTTCATCGTGTTCGTGCTCAACGGCGTCATCGCCGGCTCGTGGGCGCCGCGCATACCGACGCTCGCCGGGAAGATCCACGCGGAACCCGGGGTGCTCGGCATCGTCCTGCTCGGCGCCAGCGTCGGCCTGACCGTGGCCGCGTCGTTCGCGGGCCGGTTGTGCGCCCGCTTGGGCGCCCCCGCCATCGTGTTCGCGTCGGCCGTCAGCGCCGCGTGCGCGCTGCCCGTCCTCGCGCTCGTCACGACACCGCTGCAACTCGGCCTCGTCCTGGTGTGGATCGGCGCGTCCTTCGGCGTGTTCGACGTGTCGATGAACGTCGCCGCCGTGACCGTCATCCGCCGCGTCGAGCGGCCGCTGATGCCGGTCTTCCACGCCGGATTCAGCTTCGGCGGGCTGGCCGGCTCGCTGGGCGCCGCGTTCGCCGCCGGGCAGGGCGTCGGCCTGCTCCCGTACTTCGCCGTGGTGACCGTCGCCTCCCTGGCCGTCACCGTCGGCGTGATCCGCTTCGTGCCGCGCGAGGAGCCCGCGACCGGCGCCCAGGAGCGCGGCGGACCCGACCGCCGTATGCTGCGCCGCCCGGTGCTCTGGCTGCTCGGCAGCATCGCGTTCGTCTCCGCCATCGTCGAGGGCTCGAACGGCGACTGGTCGGCGTTGTTCGCGGTTCGCGAGCGAGGCATGTCCGAGGGAACCGGGGCGCTCGTGTTCTCCGTCTTCTCCGTCGCGATGGCGGTGGTCCGGTTGCTCGGTGAGCGGATCCAGCGCCGCTTCGGCCCGTTCGGGATCCTGGTCACCGGATCGCTGTTCGCCGGGATCGGCCTGCTGACGGCCGCGATCGTGCCGGTCGCCTGGCTCACCTACGCCGGGTACGCGATGGCCGGCGGGGGCGTCGGGCTGGTGTTCCCGATCGTGCTCGACCTCGCCGGCGCGGTCAGCCGGCGGAGCGACGGCAGCGGCGGCGAGCGGGAGATCGGGTTCGTCACGAGCATCGCCTACTCGGGCTTCCTCATCGGTCCGCCCGTGATCGGCGGCGTCGCGCAGCTGACGAACCTGTCGTTCGCCGTCGGCTTCATCGGGGTCGTCGCGATGCTGATCGTCCCGGCCTCGCTGGCCTCGGCCGCCGCGCGGCGGCGTGAGGAGCCGTCCGCCGGCGATCCGGACAGGCACGCGACCACGTTCAGGGCCGGCCTGTCGGTTCCGGCCGAAGACTGACCAAGGCCGATGTGCCTGGTGGGAAATGTGCTGTTACGGTAGGCCGCGGTGTGCCGGGAAGTCGGGTCGGCGACGTCGTCCCGTTGCCCGCACGGAGGTTCTCGGTGGTATCGCAGACGCCCCGCCAGGGTTTCGGGCCCAAGGGCTTCGCCTCGGTCGCCCACAGGCTCGTCGTGCCCGGCGCCGGCGTCGCCGCCGCCCGGCAGGTCTTCCGGCTCGTCGCGGCCACCATCGCCGCGTCGATCATGCCGCACGCCGCGGAGCGACCGGCATGAGACTGTTCTGGGCCATGGTGGCGCGTTTCCACCAGCCGGCGCAGGTCATCACGACCGTGTTCGGCGCGGCGGTCCTCCTGGGGACCGCCCTGCTGTCCAGCCCGCTCGCCACGGCCTCGGGCAAGCCCGCGGACTGGCTCACCGCCCTGTTCACCGCGACGTCGGCGGTGTGCGTGAACGGGCTGACGGTCGTCGACACGGCCACACACTGGTCGGCGTTCGGCGAGGTGGTCATCGCCGCCCTGATCCAGGTGGGCGGCCTCGGCATCATGACCCTGGCGACGGTCTTCACCCTGCTCGTCTCCCGCAGGCTGGGCCTGCGCGCCCGGTTGTCGGCCCAGGCCGAGACCAAGGTGCTCAACGGCAGCGACCTGCGGCGCGTGGTGGGCAAGGTCGTGGTGTTCAACCTGACCTGCGAGGCCGTCGTAGGAACCGTCCTCACGCTCAGGTTCGTGCTCGGGTACGGCGAGCCCGTCGGGCGCGGCCTGTACCTGGGCCTGTTCCACGCGGTCTCGTCGTTCAACAACGCCGGTTTCGCGCTGTGGCCCGACAGCCTGGTCAGGTTCGCCGGCGATCCCTGGGTCTGCCTGACCGTCGCGACGGCGGTGATCGTGGGCGGGCTCGGCTACCCCGTGGTGTTCGAGCTGCGCCGTTCCTGGCGCCGCCCCGGACGCTGGTCGCTGCTGACCCGCATCACGCTCACGGTCACCACCGTCCTGCTGGCCGGCGGCACCCTGGTCTTCCTCGTCACGGAGTGGACGAACCCCCGCACACTCGGCCCCATGGACGGCCAGGGCAAGCTGCTCGCCGCGTTCTTCACCGCCGTCATGCCGCGCAGCGCCGGGTTCAACAGCCTCGACATCACGCAGATGCATCCCTCCAGCTGGCTGATCACCGAGCTGCTGATGTTCGTCGGCGGCGGCAGCGCGGGCACCGCCGGCGGCATCAAGGTCACCACGCTGGGCCTGCTCACCTTCATCGTGTGGGCCGAGCTGCGCGGCGAGAGCCGGGTGAACATCGGCCACCGCCGCCTCACCGAGGCGGCGCAGCGGCAGGCGGTCTCGCTCACGGTGCTGAGCGTGGGCCTGGTCGCGCTCTTCACCTACGTCCTGCTGGTGCTGACGCCGCACTCCCTTGACCGGGTGCTCTTCGAGGTCGTCTCCGCGTTCGGCACGACCGGACTGTCCGCCGGCGTCGCCTCCGCCGTCTCCCCCGCCGCGCAGGTGCTGCTCACGCTGCTGATGTTCATCGGCCGGATCGGCCCGCTGACGCTGGGCTCCGCCCTGGCGCTCAAGGAGCGGACCCGCCGCTATGAATTACCGGAGGAGGACGTCATCGTTGGCTGACATGAGAAACGATCCCGTGGCGGTGATCGGTCTCGGCCGCTTCGGCACCGCGCTCGCCCTGGAGCTGGTGCGGCGCGGCACGGAGGTGCTCGCCATCGACCACCGCCCCAAGGTGGTGCAGAGCCTCGCGGGTCAGATCACCCACATCGCCACCGCCGACGCCACCGACCCCGAGGCGTTGCGCCAGCTCGGCCTGCCGGACTTCTACCGCGCGGTGTGCGCCATCGGCAGCGACCTGGAGGCGAGCATCCTCGCCTCGTCACTGCTGGTGGAAATGGAGATCGACGACATCTGGGCCAAGGCCGTCAGCCGGCAGCACGGCCGCATCCTCAGCCGGATCGGCGTCCAGCACGTGGTCTTCCCCGAGCACGACATGGGCGAGCGCGTGGCCCACCTGGTGAGCGGGCGGATGCTCGACTACATGGAGGTCGACGAGAACTTCGCCCTGGTCAAGACCCTCCCGCCCAAGGAGTACGTCGGTGTCCCCCTCGGCGAGTCCAGCCTGCGCCGCAAATTCGGGGTGACGGTGGTGGCGGTCAAGCGGCCGGGCGAGGAGTTCACCTACGCCACCGCCGAGACCGAACTCGGCTACGGCGACGTCATCATCGTGTCCGGCCGTACGGACCAGGTCGAACGCTTCGCGGAGCTGCCGTGACGGCGTGGGGGGAAGGCCGGATGTCTCGCTTTACCGGCCACCGCGTCACGAATTCGAGTAACGTCACTACTCGTAGTGATCAGATGGGGCGCGCCGCGACTTGACCGACCGGCCCGAAATGGCGCCATCCGTCGCGGACATTGGGGAGTGCCCCGTTCACAACGCGGGAAGGAGTAAAGCCATCAAAGGATTCATGTGCTGACGTGGGGGCCGGCTATGGAGTCGCGATGAGTTCCCAGAGCATCCTGCGTGCGTTGCCGTTCATCGCGATTTCCCTGGTCGTCGTCGTCGACCTGATCACCGGGCCCGGTGTGGGCTTCCTGCCGCTCCTCACCCTGGGCCCCGCCTTCGCCTCGGTGGCGGGCGGCGTGCGCCGCACGGCCCTGGTGGGGATGCTGGCCCTCGCCATCTGCATCCCCCTCGCCGTCTACGACGGTCTCCTCGGCAGGCCGCAGAACAACCTCACGATCGCGGCGATCGTCGGTGTCACCGCCGCGAGCATGATGGCAAGCAGGCTGCGGAACCGGCGGGAGCGCGAACTCGCCAACGTCCGCCTGGTCGCCGAGGCGGCCCAGCGGGTGCTCCTGCGCCCGGTCCCCCGCCGCGCCGGCGACCTGCGGGTGGCGCTCTCCTACACCTCCGCCGCCGCGGAGGCCCAGATCGGCGGCGACCTCTACGAGGTCGTGACCACCCCCGAGGGCGTACGGATCCTCATCGGCGACGTTCAGGGCAAGGGCCTGGAGGCGGTCGAGACCGCGGCGTGGGTGCTGGGCGCCTTCCGCGAGGCCGCCTACGACCAGTCCGAGCTCGCCGGCGTGGTCGAGCGCGTGGAGACCAGCCTGGCCCGGCACCTGAGCGGCGAGAAGTTCGTCACCGCCATTCTCGCGGAGGTCCACGACGGGGAGATCTCCCTGCTCAACTGCGGTCATCCCGCGCCTCTCGTGCTGCGGCGCGACGGCGGCGTCCACTTCGCGGAGCCGCAGGAGGAGGCCCTCCCGCTCGGGCTCGGCACGCTCGGCTCACCGCGCCCGAAGCCGCACCGGGTGCCGTTCGGCGACGGCGACCAGATCCTCTTCTACACCGACGGCGTGATCGAGGCCCGCGACCGGCAGGGCCGCTTCTACCCGCTCCCGGAGCGGGCGCATCTGCTGCGCGGCGCCGATCCGCAGGTGGCCCTCGACGAACTGCGCGCCGACCTGCTGCGCCACGTCGGCGGCCCCTTCCCCGACGACGCCGCCATGCTCCTGCTCCACCGTCATCCTGGATAAGCTCGGCATCCTAGGTAATCCCGGCACCCGGGCGAGCCTGGCGTCCCGGTTGAGGCCGGCACCCCCGGCGGAGCCGCGGCCCCTACTCGGGGTGCTCGCCCCTGGCGCGGTCGCGGAGCCTCCCCACCAGCGTGGCCGCGGCCTGACCGACCCTGCGGGGCACGGCGTGTGCCGGGCTGGCCGCGAAGCTCGACTCGTCCAGCATGTCCTTGACCATCTGCAGGGCGATGCGGTTGCGGTTCGGCGTGCCCTGCACCAGCGCCTCGGTGCCTGGCGGCGAGCACCGCCGCGACGGCGACGGCGGCTCCCGTGCCGCCGGCGACGACCGCCCGCAGGCCTCCGCGTCCGCCGGCTCCGTCTCCGGCGGCTGGTCAGCTCGTCGCGAAGGACGGCCAGGCGGCTCGGTTCCAGGCCGACCACCGGGATCCCGGCCTCGACGAGCGGGCCGACCGCGTCGAGCACCCGGCGCAGATAGCGCCACGCGAGCGTGAGCATCCCGTAGTCGTACAGCGGGCGGCCGCAGCACAGGGGGCCCTCGGGCACGATGACGTGGAACCCGGCGGACTCCAGGACGCCCACGGCCGCGACCCCCACCTCCGGCTGGAAGTGCTCGGTGAAGGTGTCCGGCCACAGCAGGACGGGCGGCCCGCCCGGGTTGCGCGGCGCGTGGCCGGCCATGACGCGGCGGAACGTGCGGGGTGCGAGGCGCGGCACGTCGCGCTCGGGCGCGATCCCGGCGGCCAGCTTGACCAGCCGCGCGAGCGCCGGCGCGTGGGTGACGGCGTTGGCCAGGCGCGGGACGCGCGAGGCCAGCCGGGCCCACACGTCGACGAGCCCCAGCGCGTACGCCTGCCGGGGGCGCAGGCCCCGGCGTGGTAGTGGTGCAGGAACTCGGCCTTGTAGGTGGCCATGTCCGCCTTCACCGGGCAGTCGCTCCTGCACCCCTTGCAGGCCAGGCAGAGGTCGAGGGCCTCGCGTACGGCCTCGCTGCGCCAGCGGTCCCCGACGGGGCCCAGCGTGGAGCGGCCGATGCCGAGGTGTTTGGCGATCGCTGTGACCGACTCCCCGCGGACGCGTGGTCAGTCGAAGACCTCAGTGACCCAGACCTTGACCCGCTGGCCGTTGCTGTCGACGACGAGATACCAATAGTCGTCGTAGGGCACCTCCAGGACGACGGGGCTGACGTCATAGAAGCCGCCGTAATACTCGTATTCGCCCCCGTCGAGATATGCCTGGTAGTGGTCGATGTCCATGAGGCAAACCCTGGCGGCTGAGCCACGCAGCTCCACCTCGAAGCAGGCGCCGCCTGCGCGGGATCCGAGGTCCCAGTAGAGATGCTCCACACGTTATTGGTAGCGGGTCACGCAATGAACAGGAACCCTGGTGCGGATCCGCGCTGGGCGTCGCTCGCGGACGGATGCATCGCCTACGAACCCCTGCCGCTCCCGCCGGGTCTTGCTTCCGACATGCCCAGCAGGGACAGTTAGACGCTCCCTTGAGGAGACTTCACCGCCTCGACATGATTCTTGATCATGGCCTGGGCGAGGGACGAGCGAGGGTACTCCGTTGGAGCCGGTGCCGGAGGAGGCGCCGATCAATCGGCCGCAGGATGATGGGCATCCGCGGTTGAAGGCGATGGCCACCAACGACCGGCTCCAGGAGCAACTGGAGCAGCGCTACGGCGAAGACGACCACCGCGCCCCGCTGCTGCTGATCGGGACGGTGGCCACCGTGGTTCTGGCCGCGGTGATAGTCGTGGCTGCGGTGCTGTGGCTTGTGCTCGGGCTCATCGGTGCCGTGGTCACAACCGCCGCGAGCGGGCTGGACAGGGTCGCTGCCTCCGATGTCTTGGCGGTCATCACCCGGCCGATCCGCGTACCTGAGCGGGCACGCGGCCGGGCCGCCGAGCGGCCCGGAGGCGCTGTGGCAGGTGTGGGCGCTGGCTGGGCCGTGCCTGTGGCTGCTGGGGCTGTTTCGCGGCTGGGCCCGCCTGGCTTGGATCCTGTACGGGGCGGCCACGGTGGGCATGGTCTACGCCGGGAGTCCTCCCACCGGGCAGGCCCTGGCCGGTGGGCTGACCGTGCTGGTGTGGGCGGTGCTGTCGCTGCCGGTCCTCGCCGGCGTCGGCCGTCGCCCCCGCACGGTCATCCAGGTGTCCGCCCCGGCCGGGGCGATCGAGAACGCCGTGGCGATGATGCGCGACCAGGTGAGCGAGCTGGAAAGCACCCTGGAGCGGATGGAGCGGGCCAGCGATGAGCTGGCCATCCGGCGGTCGTCGGCCGCCGACACGGACGACGATTGAGAAAGACCAGAGCGTGCGGCTACGGGATCCTCTCCGTCTGCGAGTGGCGTAAGAGCAGATCCTCCGCCCGTCTTGGGGGGCCTTCGGCTTGTGGCCTACCCCTCTACCGGATGTGTGGGGCCGTCGGCTTCCAGCGCCCGGTACAGGGTAGAGCGGCCGATGCCGAGGTGTTTGGCGATCGCGGTGACCGACTCCCCGCGGGCGCGGCGGGCTCAGGCGATGGCCAGCACGTCGGGGTTGACCATGGCGGGCCGGCCGCCTTTGCGGCCATGGGCGGCGGCCGCCGCCAAGCCGTCCAGGGTCCGCTCGCGGATCAGGTCGCGTTCCATCTCGGCCGCCATCGCCGCGACCAGGAACAGCATCTTGTCGGCCACGGTCTGCCCGCCCGGCCGGTGCAGACCGGCACAGATCCCCGTCAGGATGTGCAGGTTGATCCCGCGCGGGGCGAGCTCGTCTTCGAGGAAGACCAGCAGCTCCTTCACCGAGCGGGCGACGCGGTCGGGCTTGTAGACGACCAGCGTGTCCCCCGGCTTCATGCTCGCGACGGTCGCCTGCAGCTTCGGGCGGTCCTTGCGGGTGCTGGCGGTCTCCTCCACGATCTGGCGGCAGTCGGCGGCCGCCAGCGCCTCCATCTGCAACAGGTGGTCTTGAGCGCGGGCCCCCGCGCGGCAAACAAAGGCGCGCTCGGTGGAGGGTTGCGATCCGCGGCTTCAGATGGGAAGCGGTCTACCCGAAATACGGCGGCCTCGCCCTGCGGGTCGAGCACAACGTGGGTCGCCGAGATCCGCGCCGCCCGGGGCGGCGCGGATCTCTGCGTCGGCGACCTCGTCGGCAAGCAGGGTGTAGAGCTGGGTGGTCTCGGCGGAGGTGGAGCTGCGCACCCCGGGCCCGGTCAGGGACCTCCCCGACGGGGTGGCCCGCCCGCCGGGGCTGCGGCGCATCACCGAGCTCCTCATGATGGACCTGGTCAGCGGCGCTGGAAAGGATCGGTGATCTCCCGTAGCGACGCCAGACTCCGTTTCAGCTCACGCATCCGCGCCTTGCCCAGGTGCGCCTCCCAGTCCGCCTCGATGGCGTCGAGGACCGGGATGCCGATCTCGATGAGTTCCCGGCCCTTGGCGGTCACCTGGACCAGGCGGGCACGGGCATCGCTGGGGTCTGGGACCCGCTGGACGTACCCGGACCGTTCGAGCTGGTCGACGATGGACCCCACGGTCTGCTTGCTCACCTGCGCGGCCTCGGCCAGCTCGGCCAGGCGCGACCCTCCGGGGGCGATCCGCTGGAACACGCGCGCCTGGCTGATCGGGATGTCGTGCCCGTGCGCCTTCAACGCGGCCAGCACCGCGGTCTCCATGAACCGGTAGGGGACGAACAGCAGGAGCCCGAGGTTGAGATCGTCGTCAGCCATACCGCCATTCTTGCAGAAGTCCGAACTTCGGATTATTTTAGTCCGAGGTTCGGACTTTTAGGAGGCAGTGTTGGACGAGGAGTACTGGGCGGCGGTGCGCGGCCTGCGGCTGCGCGTCGCCGACCTGCTGGAGGCGCTGAGTCCAGCGGAGTGGGACACCTCGTCCTTGTGCCGCGGCTGGCGCGTGCGTGACGTCGCCGGACATCTCGCGATCATTCCCACCATCACCACCTGGGACCTGGTCGCCGCCACGCCGCGGGCGGGGTTCAACCCGCACCGGATCAACACGCTGATCGCCCGCCGCAACGGGTCACGTGACCGCGCCGACCTCGTCGCGCAGATCCGGCGGCATGCGGATGACCGGCGGACGGCCCGGGTGCTCGACGCGCGCGACTCCCTGTTCGACGTGATCGTGCACAGCCAGGACATCGCGCTGCCGCTCGGGCGCGACTTCCCCGTGCCCGCCGAGCACAGCCGCAGGGCGTTGCGGCGGGTGTGGGAGATGGGCTGGCCGTTCAATGCCTCGCGGAAGCTGGCCGGTGTGACCCTGCGGGCGACGGACACCGGCTGGAGCGAGGGCGCCGGGCCGGAGGTGGCGGGGCCGGCGCTGGCGCTCCTGCTGCTGGCCACCGGGCGTACCGCACCGGCCCTGGACAGCCTGCACGGCCCCGGAATCGCCACGCTCAAACCGGCTCAAGGAGGCGCATGATGCGTCGTTCACCCGTTCTCATCACCGGGCTCGTTCTCGGCATCGCGCTCGGCCTGCTCGATCTCGCCGGGCTGGCGGGACTGTTCGTCGAGCCCGCGCCGCCGCCCGCGCTGGTGATCGTCAGCGCGCTGCTGGGCGTGGTCACGCTCGTTGCCGTACCTGCCGCGTGGCGGGGAGGACGCCGGGCGGCCGCGGTCGTGACCGGCGCCCGGATCGCGTCCGCCCTGCTGGCGGTGCCGGCGTTCTTCGCCCCGGAGGCTCCGGGCTGGGCGAAGACCGCCGCGGCGGCGGCCATCGCGGTGACAGTCGTGGCCGTCGCCCTCATCTGGGCCGGTTCGCGTCGGCGGGTGGGTGCCGGCGTGACCACCCGTACGGCAAGCCTGCTGTGCGTCGCCGGGGCGATCCTGGGCATCGCCGGCGGCCTGGCCATGATCGTGGTTGCGCCGGAGGTCGGTCAGGACCGATTCAGCTATCCCTTCGACACACCCATGCACGTGATCACGCAGCTCGTCTTCGCCGTCAACCACGTGCTGCTGCTGGTCGCGGTGCTCGCCGTCGGGCGCGCGGCGATCGGCCCGAGCCGGGCGGGCAGGGCCGGCGTCCTCCTCGCCGCCGCCGGCATGATCGGGCTGACACTGTGCGAGCTCGGGGCGATGGCCCTCGCCGGCGCGCAGGTCGACGATTCCCGCGTGGACCTGCTCAACCTCGGGTACGGCGTCTCCAGCCTCGCCATCGGCGCCGGGCTGGTCCTGGCCGGTATCCCGGTCATCCGTTCCGGCCGGTGGCGGGGCTGGGCCCGCTACACCGTGCTGGCGTGCGGCCTGGCCCTCTTCGCGGTGGTGCTGCCGGCGATCTCCGGGCCGATGGTGGCCGGCCGGCTGGCCCTCATCGCCTGGATGGTGCTCTGGGCGGCCATGGGCGTCGCCCTGGCCCGCGATCCCGGCGCCGCCCGCCCCGCCGTCACGCCGGCCGCCGCCATGGGACGATGATGACCGTCGACCATGCTGTCAAGGACTCCACCCGCCCGAAGCCGGCCGCCTGGCTCGCCATGGGCGGCGTCTGCGGGCTGGCGTGGGCCTCGGGTCTGCGCGGCGTGATGGCCGTGTTCGCCGGTCCCGGCTCCACGTTCTCCTGGAGCGGGACCTTCGGCTGGATCGTCGTGCCCGGCGTGGCCGTCGGGATGCTGCTGGCCTGGGCCGACCACCTGAGGCGGACCGGCGGGCCACGCCGGGACCGGCTCCGGCACCGGCTCGCCCTCTCGCCCCTGCTGTTCTCGGCCGTGCTGTTCAGCGATCCGGCGGGGCTCGCCCAGCTCCTGAAGGACGGGATCGGTGGCGGCGCGCTGGCCATACCGCTGTTCGGCATCATGGGCGGGTACGCGCTGTCCACCAGGGGGCTGCTGTGGGCGCGGGTGCTGTGCCGGGTCGTGCTGCTCGCCCCGGTTCCCGCCGGGCTCGCCGCCCTGCTCCTCACCGGAGCCGCCATCGGACCGCGCGATGCGTGGATGTTCCTCTCCATCTACTCCTTCGTCCTGGTGCTGGGCATCGCCTGCGCGATCCCGCACCGGCCGCGATGAGTTCAGCGGGCCGGCATCGCCCCACCCCGGCCGCCTCGGGGTAGGCGGTGTTCTTGGCAGCCTGGTGGACTTCTCCACCTCGATGTCGTGGTCCCAGCAGTCGCCGAAGTCGTAACGGTAGGCTCCTCGCGGGTCACCAGGAAGCTCGGGCACATCACCCCGCCGGACAGGTGGCGGCACTTGCCGACCCCGAAGCAGCGGCCGGCCGCCTCGGTGAAGCTGCCGCCGTCGAGCGGGTAGCCGAAGACGTGCTCCAGATCGCGCGGCCGGTACGCCGGACCCTCGCGCAGGTGCGTGTCCAGCGGGTAGGGGTCGATCCGCTTGTGGGGGTTTCATCCGCCCGTCGGGTCCCACAGGCGCTTGAACTCCTCGAAGGCCCGCATCAGCTCGGGCGGGAACATGCGTCGGCCACGCGCTGGGTCTCACCGCGGTCCCTGAGCTCGTCGCGGATGACGCCGGGCTGCACCCTCGCGCTGCGGCGCATGGGGGTGAGCTCGGCGATGCGGTCCACGTGGCGGGTGAAGTCGAACACGACGGCCCCGTTGACGGTCTGCCCGGTCAGCGAGGTGCCGCAGCCGCGGGCGAGCACGAGAGCGCCGAAGCGGCGGCACACCTCCAGCGCGGCCTCGACGTCGGCGGCGTCCCTGGGCGTCACCACGCCGACTGGCACCTGCCGGTAAATCGACGCGTCGTAGGCGTACATAGCCCGGTCGCCGCCGCCGAACCTCACCTCGCCCGCGATGGCCTCGGCGAGCCGGTCGCGCAGTTCCCCGGCGTACGGGGGCGGCGGGGGGTTCCTGGCCTCTGAGCCCCCGGCCCCGCGCGGGGCGGCGCCGACGGCTCCGGTCTCGGGAAGACACGGGTCATGTCCGCCTCCTCACGGATCTCGCCGGCCGGGCGCGCGCCACGGCCTGACGGCAGCGTGTGCGGCGGCCTCTCGCGCGACCCTTCCCGCCGAGTGCGGGCAGGACCGCGGGGGCGGGTAAAAGCACGGCGGGGATTCCCCCATGCGGGCCGTGCGATATGCGGGTCTGCCGCACACAAAGCCGCCGTGACCTGCGGCTTCGTTTACGTATATCGGGGGCGGGAAGGGCCCGACGGGCGAGCCGTTGGATGCCGGAGTCGATCATGAACGTGCAGAGCAACGCGGTGAAGAGCGCGGGCGACAGACTGGCGTCGGCGATCGGCAGCGTCGCGGGCGCCGTGGCCGACCCGAAGGGCGGCGTGAAACAGCTGAAGTCCGCGATGTCGTCCCCGAAGCGGCTCGCCGTGGCCGCCGGCCTCGCCGCCGCGTACGTCCTCGGCTGGCGCCGCGGCCGCCGGAGCGCGACCCGGTGAAGGTCGCGGGCGCCGTGGCGCCCGTACGGCTGATCTCAATCGGAGGCGGACATGACCGAGATCGTGGGTGAGAGCCTGGCCCGGCGCCTGGTGGAGTGGGGGGTCGACACGATCTTCGGGCTCCCCGGTGACGGGATCAACGGCCTGATGGAGGGCTTCCGCAGGCACCGGGAGAAGCTGCGGTTCATCCTGGTGCACCACGAGGAGGCGGCCGCGTTCATGGCGACCGGCTACGCGAAGGCGACCGGGCGGCTCGGGGTGTGCGCCGCGACGTCGGGGCCGGGCGCCATCCACCTGCTGAACGGCCTGTACGACGCCAAGCTCGACCACGTGCCCGTGCTGGCCCTGACCGGCATGCAGGAGACCTCGGTGCTGGGGACCCACTACCAGCAGGAGGTCCACCTCGACCGCCTCTACCAGGACCTGGCCGCCTACAACCTGATGGTCACCAATCCGCAGCAGATGCCCGGGGTGGTGGACCTCGCGGTGCGCAACGCGCTGGCCAAGCGGACGGTGTCGCATCTGACCTTCCCCAACGACATCCAGGTGGCGCCCGCGAGCGAGGACCCCTACCGGCACGTGGGGCCGGGCAGCCCGCCCGCGAGCCTGCCGACCTGCGCTCTCCCGCCGCTGCGGCCCGTGGAGGAGGACCTGACCAGGGCGGCCGAAGTGCTGCGGCAGGGCGAGCGGATCGCCATGCTCGTCGGCGTCGGCGCCCGGCACGCCCGCGAGGAGGTGCTGGCGGTCGCCGAGAAGCTGGCCAGCCCGATCGTGAAGACCCTCCCCGGCAAGTTCGTGGTGCCCGACGACCACCCGCTCACCACCGGCGGGCTCGGCCTGCTCGGCACCGCGCCGAGTGAGGAGCTCATGGAGGAGTGCGACACGCTGTTCATGGTCGGCACGTCCTTCCCCTACGGGAAGTACCTGCCGCCCGACGGGCAGGCCCGGGTGGTGCAGATCGACGCCGACCCCACCCTGCTCGGCATCCGTCGGCCCACCCAGGCCCCGGTCGCCGCCGACGCCAGGCTCGCCCTGCAGGCGCTGCTGCCCATGCTCGAACCGGCGAAGGACCGGTCGTTCCTGGAGAAGTACCAGCGCAAGATGGACGCCTGGCGGGAGGAGATGAAGGCGCTGCAGGACCCCTCGCGCGACCCCATCGCGCCGCAGTACCTCATGGCCTGCGTCGACGAGGCGGCCTCCGGCGACGCCATCCTGACCTGCGACTCCGGGACCATCGCGACGTGGG
Organism: Microbispora sitophila; assembly: GCF_014892245.1. Classification (NCBI taxonomy): domain Bacteria; kingdom Bacillati; phylum Actinomycetota; class Actinomycetes; order Streptosporangiales; family Streptosporangiaceae; genus Microbispora; species Microbispora sitophila. The sequence continues at coordinate 35,100 of NZ_JADBGC010000027.1, forward strand.
CCGCGCGGCACTGGACGATCCGCGGCGGGCGGGAGTTCTACCTGTCGGGCAACCTCGCCACCATGGCCCCGGGCCTGCCGTACGCCATCGGCATGCAGCACGCCTTCCCCGGCCGCCAGGTGATCGCCTTCGTGGGCGACGGCGGCTTCGCCATGCTCATGGCCGACTTCCTCACCGCCGTACGGCACGACCTTCCCATCAAGGTAGTGATCAACAACAACAACAGCTACGGGCAGATCCTGTGGGAGCAGATCATCCTCGGCTACCCCGAGTACGCCGTGCGGCACCGGCAGCCCGAGGCCGACTTCTCCGCCTGGGCCCGCGCCTGCGGGGCGTACGGCGCGAAGATCAAGGACCCGAAGGACCTGCCGGGCGCGATCCGCGAGGCCCTGGCGCACGACGGGCCGGCCCTGGTGGACTGCGACGTCAATCCCAACGAACCGCCGATGCCGGGCAAGGTCAAGTACGAGCAGGCCAAGCACTTCACCGAGGCGTTCCTGCGCGGCCAGCCGCACAAGGCGGGCGTCCTCGCCACGGTGGCCCGCGACAAGATCAACGAGCTGCTCTCCTAGGTCGCCCTGAGAGAGCAGGACTGTGACCGCTCCGCTCGCCGACCGCCGGGCGGCCGAGGTCGCGATCGCGCGGCTCCGCGTGATCCTGGGCGACACGCTCCGCACCGTGCCCGCGCTGGAGCCGCCCCGGCGGACGGCATCCGATCGTGCGCGGCGGGGTGGGCGGCAGGGTGGGCGGCGGTGAGTGCGGCCTGCCGGAGCACCGCGGACGAACCGGTAGCGGTCGTCGCCGGGCGTACACAATCGTTCAAGACCGCCACCGCGCCATGGGCTACAACGGTCCCCGGCGTCACCCGGGGAGGGCGGCGCGAGGACGTGTGCGCGGGGAGGCGAACGATGGACGTGGGTTTCGTCGGTCTCGGGATCATGGGGCAGCCCATGGCGCTCAACCTGGCCCGTGCGGGAACCCCCCTCGTGGTGTGGAACCGCACGGCCGCCAGGAGCGAGCCGCTGCGCGCCGCGGGCGCGCGGGTGGCAGGCAGCGCGGCCGAGGTGTTCCGGCGGGCGCGGGTGGTGATCCTCATGCTGGCCGACGAGGCCGCGATCGACGCGGTGCTGGAGCGCGGCACGCCCGCCTTCGCCCGCAACGTCGCGGACCGGGTCGTCGTCCACATGGGCACGACCTCCCCCGTCTACTCGGCCGGACTGGAGGCCGAGGTGCTCACGGCCGGCGGCCACTACGTCGAGGCGCCGATCTCCGGCTCCCGGGTGCCCGCCGAGCAGGGGCGGCTGGTGGCGATGCTCGCCGGCCGGCCCGAGGCCGTGGAGGAGGTCCGCCCGCTGCTGAAGCCGATGTGCGTCAAGACGGTGGTGTGCGGGCCCGCGCCCAAGGCGCTGCTGATGAAGCTCGCGGTCAACATCTTCCTGATCACCACGGTCACCGGCCTCGCGGAGTCGCTGCACTTCGGCGAGCGCCAGGGCCTCGATATCGGGCTGCTCGTCGACGTGCTCAACTCGGGCCAGATGGCGAGCGACGTGTCGCGGGTGAAGGCGGTCAAGCTGGCCGGGCGCGACTTCGGCGCCCAGGCCGCCATCGCCGACGTGCTGAAGAACAACCGGCTCATCGCCGAGGCGGCGCGGCGGGCCGGCATCGCCTCGCCGCTGCTCGACGTCTGCCACGCCCTGTTCCGCGAGACCCTCGCGCTGGGCCACGCCGATCTGGACATGGCCGCCGTCGTCCACGCGATCGAGGCCAGGACGGACGGAGAAGAAGCACGCGGATGACCTCTCGTCCGGTCGTCATCGTCACCGGAGGGACGCGCGGGATCGGTCGGAGCACGGTGCGACGGCTGTGCGGGACGGGTTCGGCGTGGTCTTCACGCACTCCGGCTCCGACGCCGACGCCGAGACGCTGGAGGACGACCTCGGCCGCCAGGGCGCCTTCGTCCGCGGAGTACGGCTCGACGTGACCGAGGAGGACGCGCCGGAGAGGCTGTTCGAGCTGGCCGCGTCCGTCGGTGAGGTCGCGGGTCTGGTGAACAACGCGGGCGTGACCGGCAGGATCGGGCCGTTCACCGACCTGGCCGACGCCGACCTGCGGCGGGTCGTCGAGGTGAACCTGGTGGCGCCGGTGCGGCTGTGCCGCGAGGCGGCGCGTCGCTGGACCGGGCGCACACCGGCGACCGAGGCCGCCATCGTCAACGTCTCCTCGGTCGCGTCGCGCACCGGCTCACCGCACGAGTACGTCGCCTACGCCGCGACCAAGGCGGCGGTCGAGACGATGACCGTGGGCCTGGCCCGGGAGCTCGCCCCGGCGGGCATCCGGGTCAACGCCGTCTCGCCGGGGACGATCGACACCGCGATCCACGCCCGCGCCGGGGAGCCGGGACGGGCGCAGCGGGTGGCGGCCCGCGTCCCGATGGGGCGTCCCGGAAGGCCGGAGGAGATCGCCGAGGCGGTCGCGTGGCTGCTGTCGAACCGTGCGTCCTACGTCACCGGAGCCGTGCTCAACGTCGACGGCGGGCTCTAGCCGCTCGGGTCACGCGAGCGCGGCGGTCCACCGGGCGGGCGTGAGACCGTAGGCCCGTTTGAACATGCGCGACATGTGGGCCTGGTCGGCGAAGCCGGCGAGCTGGGCCGCCCCGGCCAGGGGCACGCCGTCGCGCAGCATCCGGCGGGCCAGGTCGAGTTGCCGCATCGTGCGGAAGCGGGTCGGGCTGGTGCCGAACGCGACGCGGAACTGCCGTGCGACCGTCCACCGGTCCAGGCCCGAGACCTGCTCGAACTCCGCGAGCGTGTGCCGCACCGTCGGGTCGTCCGCGATCAGGTCGCGCACGCGGGCCAGCGCCTCCAGCGCCAGCGGAGCCCGCCCGCCCGGCCGCGCGGAGCCGACCGCGGAGAAGTCACGTACGGAGGAGTGCCGCACGAGCGTGCGGACCACCCGAAGCGTGAGCGTCAGCCGTTCGACCTCGTCCAGCGGCTCATCGATGTCCCGCAGGCACGCGGCGAGCGCGGGATCCGCGTCGCGCCGCCCGATCACGGGGTCGGCGACGAACGGCAGCGGCGCCCCGCCCAGCGCCTCCTGGACGAGGGAGGGGTCGAGGTAGATGATCCGGTAGCCGAACCCCTCGTCGGTGCCCGCCACGCCGTCGTGCGGCTCGTCGGGGTGCAGCACGTGCCACTCCCCCGGCAGGCAGTGCCGCAGCTCACCGCGGTAACGGAACGTCTGCACGCCGCGCAGCGTCATCCCGATCGCGTACGTGTCGTGGCGGTGCGTGGCGAACCCCTCGCCGACGAGCGACGCCTCCAGCCGCTCGATGCCCGCCGCTCCTGAGCCGAACCGCAGCCGGTGGCCGGGCCGGGTCCCGCCGTCCGGCAGATGCCGGCGCAGGCCCCCACCTCCGTCCGGTGACTCGTGCCGCACGCGCCGAGACTACAGGCGTTCGCGGCCGTCGTCAGGACCGTCGCCCGCCCTGACCACGACCGAGCCCCGCGTCCCGGGCCCGGATTATGGCCTCCGCGCGGTCGGCGACCTGCAGCTTGGCGAAGATCGTGGAGACGTTGTTGCGCACCGTCTTCTGGGACAGGAACAGCGCCTCGGCGATCTGCGCGTTGGTGCGCCCCGCCGCGACGAGGGAGAGGATCTCCCGCTCGCGTGGCGTGAGCTGGGGGAAGACCTCCTGGTCCGCGGCCGGGGGCCCCTCGGCGAAGAACTCCGCCACGCGGCGGGCCACGGCGGGGCCGAAGATGGCCTCGCCGTGGGCGACCGCGGTGACGGCCCGCAGGATCTCGGTCTGGTTCGCCCCCTTCAGCAGGTAGCCCCGCGCCCCGGCCCGCATGGCCGCGAACAGCGTGGCGTCCTCCTCCGACATCGTCAGCACGACCACCCCCATGCCGGGGTTCGCGGCGGTGATCCGCCGGGTCGCCTCGATGCCGTCCAGATCGGGCATGCGCACGTCGATGACCACGACATCCGGCCGCAGGGCCGCGGCGCGGTCGACGGCCTCCCGGCCGGTGGCGGCCGTGCCCGCCACCTCGACGCCCGCCATCGAGCCCAGCAGCGCCGCCAGGCCGTCCCGGTAGACCGGATGGTCGTCGGCGAGCAGCACCCGGATCGGCAGGCTCGGTTCGTCAGACACCGGTGAACTCCCTCGTCTCCGCCAGCGGCAGCCGCGCGTGGACCAGCGTCCCCCCGCCCTCCGGGCAGGTGACCACGCAGTCGCCGCCGAGTTCGGCCGCGCGCTCCCGCAGGGACAGCATCCCGACGCCCGCCGTGACGTCCTCGTCGATCCCCACCCCGTCGTCCCGCACGACGACGTGGAGCATGCCGTCCCGGACGGCGAGCCCGATCTCGCATCGGGCCGCGTGCGCGTGCCGTGCCACGTTCGCCAGCGCCTCGGAGACGATGCGGTAGGCCGCCACCTCCACCGCCGCCGGAAGGGCGGGCAGCGGCTCGTCGTCGCCGGTCAGGACCCCGCTCAGGACCACGGTGAGCCCGCCGCGGAAGCGGCCGGCCTGCTGCTCGACGGCCCCCCGCAGGCCCAGCTCGTCGAGGGCGGGCGGGCGCAGGTCGTGCACGATCTGGCGGACCTCCGCGACCACGGCCGACACCTCCTCCGCCGTCCGCGCGAGGATCGCGTCGGCCTGCTCGGGAGCGGTGCGCGACAGGTTGCGGGCGGTCTCGATGCGCAGCGCCACCGCGCCCAGGCTCGGCCCCAGCCCGTCGTGCAGGTCGCGCCGCAGCCGCCGCCGCTCCTCCTCCCTGGCCACCACCATCGTCGCGCGGATGCGCTGCAGGCCGGCGCTCATCTCCGTGGCGCGGGCGGCAGCGGCGGCCTGCCGTACGAGGTCGCCGAGCAGCCGCTGGTCGCGCTCGGTCAGGTCGGCGCGGCAGAGCACGAGCCTGCCGACCTGCTCACCCCGGTAGGCGACCGGCAGCGACACCGACGGGCCGCGGGCCACGCCGTGCTCGACCGCCGAACGCTTCCCGTCCGGCCTTTCGATCTCCACACGTACGTAGGACAGCCGGAACGCCTCGGCCAGCGTGCGGGCCAGGGCGACGAGCTGCTCGTCCGGGCCCGCCGCGAGTTCGAGCCGTTCGGCCAGCGTCGAGACGGTCGCGTACGGATCCTCGCGCGGCCCGCGCAGCAGCCGCCTTACGGTGCGCACGAGCCACGTCCTGGCGGGCAGGTAGACGAGCGTGACGACCGCGATCGCCGCGAGGGCCGCCTGGCGCTCGTCGACCGCCCCGGCGGCGGCGGTGAAGACGGCGGCGTCGACCACGATGACGAGCACGGCCGCCATGCCGTAGCCGAAGGTGGCGGGCAGCAGCCGGTCGACGTCGTACAACCGGTGCTTGGCGATCGCCACGACCACGGCGAAGGAGGTCAGCGCGACGGCCACCGTGAGCAGGAACGCGGGCACGTCCGGCGGCAGCACCAGCGGGAGCAGCAGCACGAGCATGTCGGCCAGGGCCGCCCACGTGAGCCACCGGATCTGCGCCCTGCGGTCGGCGTCGCCGGGGCCGCCGGACGCCGCGGCGCGGTAGCGGTGCACCGTCACCGCGAACGGCACGACCAGGCTCACCACCACCGCCGACGAGGCGGCCGTCAGCAGCGGCTCCCAGACCGCGTACGGCAGGGGCAGGGCGACCGGGTCCAGCGCCAGCCGGGCGAGCTCGGGCGGAAGCGGCACTCCCCCATGCCGGCTGAGCACGGACACGGGCGCCACCAGCCGTAGCGCGGGCAGCGCCGCGGTCAGCGCGAGGCTGGCGATCGAGAGCCGGCGCCAGAGCGGGGCGGCGGGGAGCCGCCCGTCGGGGAACAGCAGGATCAGCAGCGGCAGCTGGAGCAGCAGCGCGGCGCCCAGCCGCAGGTAGAACCAGTAGGCGGCCGACGCCCCCGGCAGGCCCGGCTCCACGTACACCGCGTAGGTCGCCCACGCGGCCGCGGCCCCGTTCAGCAGCCACATGACGCCGGAGCCGGTCAGCACCCAGGCGACGGGGTGCCGCGGCAGCCGCCGCAGCAACAGCACGCCCGGCACCGCCTGCGCGAGCCCGGCCAGCGCGGAGGTCCATCCCGGATCAAGCTCGGCGCCCGCGGGCACCCTCGTTCCCCGGGCGAGGACGTCCAGCAGCACCGTGCCCGCGGCCACGGCGAGCAGGGCGGCGACGGCGGCCACCGCCGCAGCGGCGGGCAGCCGGCCCTCGCCCGCGGGAGCGGCCCCCACGGCCTCCGGCACGTCCGCCGTCTTCGCTTTCCCTGCTTTCCCCACGGCAAGCATTGTGACGGGTCGAATCACCCTTTTTGCCCGGCACCGGGATGTCCCGCCCCCAAGGGGACTCGCGTCCCGAACCGGACGGACATGCCAGGGGCGCGATCGGGGACCGGCGGCCCTGCCCTCCCGGGTCGGGCGGCCCCGAGCCTTGATCGGCGCGGCCGTCCCGGCCTGCCGACGAACCGACGAAGGACGTCCCATGGAACCGCACTACACCATGACCCCGGCCAGAGCCCGCACCGACGTGCGCGGGAGCACCCCCGTCCCGGCACAGGCCGGGCCCGCACCGATCACCGCGGGCAGGGTGCGCCGACTCGGCCTCGGACTGGCCGCCGGAACGCTGATCTGGGCCGCGACCATCTTCCTGTTCGACCCGTCGGCCGGCGGGACGGCCGGACGGATCGGCGACCTGGGCGGCCTGGCCTTCCAGATCGGCCTGTTCGGCCTGCTCCGCGTGCAGTCGCGGACCGGCGCGACGGGCACCTCGGGCGCCAGTTCGATCATGCTGAGGATCGAGGCCGTGCTGCTCGCCCTGGCGAGCGTGTGGTCGCTACTGCACGCGATCCTGCCCGAGGCCGTAGGCGACAGCGTGCTGCTGGGCGTGCTCGACCTGTTCTGGCCGCTGTCGATGTTCGGCATGTTCGTGATCAGCGTCAAACTCCTGGTGGCCCGCCGCTGGAGGGGCCTGCTGCGCTGGTGGCCCCTGGTCGCCGAGAGCTGGGCCGTCGCCACCGTCCCGGCGTACGTGCTGCTCGGGGATGGGGCGCCCCGGTGGTTCGGCGGCGGTCACCTGCTCGTGGGATACACGATGCTCGGCCTGCTGCTCGCCCGGCGGCCGGAGGATGCCCTGCCGGCACGGGAGGCGGCGGACTCGTGACCACTCGGCCCGGACGGCGTTTTGACCCCGGCTCGGCAGACCGATCACGATGGGGACGTGAACGAAACCCCTGTTGAGGTGCCCTCGCCGAGTCCCGGCCGGGAGACGGTGCCGAGCATCCGGGACGTCGCGGCGGCGGCGGGCGTGTCCAGGCAGACGGTGTCCCGGGTGCTCAACGCCTCGCCCAAGGTGAGCGCCGAGACGCGGCGGACCGTCATGGAGGTCATCGAACGGCTGCAGTACCGGCCGAACCGAGTGGCCCGGGCACTGGGGACGGGGCGGGCGCGGGGCGTGACGGTGGTCACCTCCGACACCATGCTGTACGGATACGCCTCGACGCTGCAGGGCATCGAGGAGGCCGCGCGGGTCGAGGGCCTGGCCGTCGGGGTGCGGGTGGTCGAGTCGGACCGCGAGGGCGACGTGCGCAACGCCGCCGACTACGTCAGCGATCCGAGCGCCGGGGGCGTGATCGTGATCGCGTTCGACGCGGCCGGCATCGCGGTGCTGCGCGCGCTCCCCGAGTCCCTGCCCGCGGCGGCCGCCATAGAGCCGGGCGTACGCGGTGTGGCGCGGCCCGCGATCTGCCTGGACGAGCAGCAGGCGTCGGCCGAGGCGACGCGGCACCTGCTGGGCCTGGGACACCGGACCGTCCACCACGTGGCGATCCCCTCGGAATCGGAGCACAGCGGGCGTCAGGCGGGCTGGCGCCGTGCGCTGGCCGAAGCCGGAGCCGACGTCCCGCCGGTGGTGCCGGCGGGCTGGGACGTGCGGTCGGCGTACGAGGCGGGACGGGTGCTGGCGGCCGACCCCGGCGTGACCGCGATCCTGTGCGGCAACGACGACATCGCCCTCGCGGTGCGCCGCGCGCTGTTCGAGGCGGGCAAGGACGTGCCCGGTGACGTGAGCATCGTGGGCTTCGACGGGGTGCCCGGCTCGGAGTACTGGACGCCGGCGCTCACGACGGTGGAGATGGACTTCGCCGGGCTGGGCCGCGCCACGGTGGCGGCGGTGCTGGCCGAGCTCGCCGGGACGCCCCAGCCCACGGTTTCGCTGACGCCGCCGCGGCTGGTGGTGCGTGAGTCGACGGCGCCCCCGCGCCGGTGAACCGCGTCCGCGCCGCCCGGCAGGCCCGTGGAAGACCGTGCGGCCGCGGCGGCGCCAACGGCGGATCCCGGCGCGCTGCCGGATGTTATTAACAACAACGTAACGGGCTCTTCCCCTTGGTCGTGTGACCGGTCACACTCGCATTCGTGCGGATGTGACCGGTCACACGCATGCAGGGGAGGATTCCCGGGCTCGCCCGCCGCCCGTGGCCTGTCTCCTCGCGAGGGTCACCGTCACGGCCCGCACGCGGAAGGACCTCCGGAGAACCCGGCTCGATCGTCAGGAGACGCAGTTGAACTCACGGCACACCGAGACCAGCCTGGTGTGGGGGCACTCGGCACTGCGGGTGGTGATCGCCATATCACCCGACGGTGTGGTGAACATCCGCGAGCTCGGCACGGGCGGCCCAGGACCGAGGCCGCCCGCGCAGCCCCTCGTGGAGGTGCTGCTGGCCGGTCAGGGACGGGCGCGGGCCTCCCACCGCTTCTCCGACACCGCCGTCGGCCGCCGTTTCACCTATGTGGGGGCCGAGCAGGTCCGCGACGGGCAGTGGCACGAGCTGCGGGTCACCATGCGGGACGAGCAGACCGGTCTGGAGGCGCACACACACCTGCGCTCGGCCGAGGGCGTGCCGGCCGTACGGTCCTGGACGACGATCGCCAACCACGGCACCGGGGACGCGGTCGTGCTGGGCGTGACCTCGTTCGCCGCCGGGTTCCCGGCCGGCTCGGCCGACGGCCTGCAGGTCGTGCGCGCCGACAGCGAGTGGCTGGGCGAGAGCCGCTGGCGCGTACGGCCGCTGCGTGAGGAGATGGCGGACCTCAACCTGCCGCTGCACGGCCAGGACGGCCGGGGCCGCCTGGCGGTCACCAGCACCGGCACCTGGTCGACGGGGCAGCACCTGCCCACGGCGGGCCTGCTCGACCCGGACTCCGGCCGGGCGTGGCTGTGGCAGGTCGAGCACAACGGCCCGTGGCGGTGGGAGGTCGGCGAGCGCAGGGACGGCGCCTACGTAGCGCTGCTCGGCCCCACCGACATCGACCACCAGTGGCACACCGTCCTCGCCCCCGGGGAGTCGTTCACCACGGTCCCGGCGTCGGTGGCCGTCTCCTCCGGCGGTCCGCACGGTGTCTCCGGGGGGCTTCACGGCGCGGCGGCCGCGCTGACCGCCCACCGCCGCGCCCTGGTGCGCCCCCATCCGGACCGGACCCGCCTGCCCGTGGTGTTCAACGACTACATGAACACCCTCATGGGCGACCCGACGACCGCCAAGCTGATCCCGCTGATCGACGCCGCCGCCGAGGCGGGCGCCGAGGTGTTCTGCATCGACGCCGGCTGGTATGACGACGACGGCGACTGGTGGGACAGCGTGGGCGAGTGGCAGCCGTCCCAGACGCGGTTCCCGCGGGGCATCGAGGAGGTCCTCTCCCACATCAGGGGGCGCGGCATGGTCCCGGGCCTGTGGCTGGAGCCCGAGGTGATCGGCGTACGCAGCCCGATGGCCGACAAGCTGCCCGCCGAGGCGTTCCTGCAGCGGGGCGGCACGAGGATCGTGGAGCACGGCCGCTACCACCTCGACCTGCGCCACCCGGCCGCCGTCGCCCATCTCGACGAGGTCGTCGACCGGCTCGTGGAGCAACTCGGCGTGGGCTACTTCAAGCTCGACTACAACATCGACCCCGGCGCGGGCACCGACGTGGACGCCGCGAGCCCGGGCGCGGGTCTGCTCGCCTGCAACCGGGCCCACCTGGCCTGGCTGGAGGCGGTGCTGGACCGCCATCCGGACCTGATCCTGGAGAACTGCGCCTCCGGCGCGATGCGCATGGACTACGCCCTGCTGTCGCGGATGCAGCTCCAGTCCACCAGCGACCAGCAGGATCCCCTGCTGTATCCCCCGATCGCGGTGGCCGCTCCCCTGTCCGTCCTGCCGGAGCAGTCCGCGAGTTGGGCCTACCCCCAGCCGGACATGGACGACGAGCAGATCGCCTACAGCCTGTGCACCGGCATGCTGGGCCGTCTCTACCTGTCGGGGCACCTGCCCACCATGACCGGCGCGCAGCGCGAGGCGGTCGGGGCGGCCGTCGGCGCCTACCGGGACATCCGCTCCGACCTGGCCGCCGCCGTCCCCGTCTGGCCGCTGGGGCTTCCGGGCTGGGCCGACCCCTGGCTCAGCCTCGCCCTGACCACACCGGACCACACGTACGTGGGGGTCTGGTGCCGCGCGGACGAGCAGACGACGGCCTCGCTGTCCCTCCCGCACCTCGCCGGACGTCAGGTCGACGTCGAGGTCGTCTACCCCTGCCACCTGCCCGCCTGGGGCGGGGAGTGGGACCGGGAGGCGGGCCGGCTCGTCCTCACCAAGCCGATTTCCTGCCCTTCTGCCCGCATCTTTCGCGTTTCACCCGTCTCATCATCCTCGCCCGATTAATCCCTCCTGCTCTAAAATCCCGGGCCTGCGGTCCGGGCGCCCCCAGAAGAGAGATCGAAACCATGAAGAAATGGCAGACCCTCGCGGTCGTCGCCGTGCTCGCCGCGGGCGCCGCGGCCTGCAGCGACCCCTCTGTGGACTCCTCCGCGGACACCGCCGGCGGCACCTCGGGCGCCACTGCCGCCGCCACCTGGGCCGAGCCGACGGCCAAGCTCGACGGCGTCACCCTGACGATCTGGGCCGCGCAGAACAGCAACACCGTCCCCAAGCAGGTCGTCGACGCGTTCAGTAAGGCCACGGGCGCGAAGGTCGAGATCGTCACCATTCCCGACCCGTACGAGCAGGGCGTGCAGACCAAGGTCGCCACCGGGGACAAGCCCGACCTCGCGTTCTGGCAGCCGACCGCGTCCATGCTCACGGCCATCAACGCCAGGACGAACCTGCAGCCGCTGGACCAGGCCCCCTGGCTGTCCAAGCTCGCTCCCCAGCTCAAGGACATCACCGGCATCCTGAACGGCACGCGGTACGCCGCCCTGGTCACCAGCCCGGCCGTCGAGGGCGTCTACTACAACAAGGAGGTCTTCGCGGCCAACGGGATCACCGAGACCCCGAAGAACTTCGACGAGATGGTCGAGCTGGCCCGCACGCTCAAAGCCAAGGGCGTCACCCCCTTCTACGAGATGGCCGGCGACCGGTGGGCCACGCAGTGGTGGGTCCAGGTCCAGCTCGCCGACGCCGCCAAGGACGGGCTCTGGGACAAGATCAACAAGGGTCAGGAGACCTTCTCCAGCCCGGTCGTGCTCGACGCGATCAAGAAGTACAAGTCGCTGATCGACGAGGGACTGTTCAACAGGGACATCAAGACCGCCAGGTTCGAAGACCAGGGCAAGGCCCTGCTCGACGGCAAGGCCGCCATGGTGGTGCAGGTCAACTCCTTCTTCGGCCAGCTCCAGGCGAGCGCCGACACCGCCACCCTCGACAAGAGGATCGGCTTCTTCCCGATCTCCCCCAGCGGCAACGTCGGCACCTTCATCCCCGACCAGTCCAACGCCCTGGTGGCCTTCAGGACCGGTGACGCCAAGCGCGAGGCCGCCGCGCGCCAGCTCCTGTCGTTCTGGATGGGCCCCGGCTACAAGGACTTCGTCGCCGACCGCAACACCGTCTCCCTGGAGACCGACGTGCCGAGCCCGGCCTCGGTGCCCAAGGCGCTGCAGCAGGTGCACGACTCCCTCGGCGAGGCCGTCGGCTCCATGCAGGCCCTGGCCGTGGCCAACCCCGACCTGTACATCAACCTCGCCGACATGATCACCGGCACCATGACGCCCGAGCAGGTGGCCTCCACCACCCAGGAGCAGTTCGCCCAGCTCGCCAAGGCCGCCGGCGCGGCCGGTTTCTGACGCCCGACGACTCGCGCCCGACGACTCGCGCCCGACGACTCGCCCATCGGCTCGCGCCCATCGACAGGCCTATCGACAGGGCGCGGAGGCCGCGGCTCGCCCCGGTCTCCGCACCCGGCACCTGAGGACATGCCATGCTGACTGCCACGGACACCCCCGTCCCGGACCGGCCGCTCGCGCCGCCGCCCGCTCCGCGCGGTCCCGCCGGCCGCCCCCGCGGCAGGCCGGACCGGACCCACCCGATGTGGTTCATGGCCCCGGCGTTCGCGATCCTGCTGGTGTTCTTCTTCCTGCCGACCGCGTTCAACTTCGTGTACGCGTTCACCGACTGGTCGGGCTTCAAGAGCGCCATCAGGCCGGTCGGGTTCGGCAACTTCGCCGACCTCGCCTCCAGCGGCACGCTGTTCTCGGCGCTGCGGATCACGGTGGTCTACGCCGTGCTCGTGGCGGTCTTCCAGAACCTCTTCGGGCTGGGCCTGGCCCTCCTGCTGGAGCGCGACACCTGGGTCAACCGCACACTGAGGGTCTTCTTCCTCATTCCGGTGCTGATGTCCGCCCTGGCCGTCGGCTACATCTTCCAGGCCCTGCTCAAGCCCGAGGGCAGCCTCGACCAGCTGCTGTCCGGGATCTTCCGGCATCACATCGACTACGCCTGGCTGGGCGACACCCGCTGGACCATCGTCGTGGTCGCCCTGGTCCACGCGTGGAAGTGGATGGGCCTGTCCATGCTCATCTACCTGGCCGGGCTCAAGACGATCCCCGAGGAGATCATGGAGGCGTCCCGCATCGACGGCGCCTCGCGGTGGCACGCGTTCCGGCGCCTGCGCTTCCCGCTGCTCGCCCCCGCGATCACGTTCAACGTCGCCACCGCCCTGCTCGGCTCCATGAACGGCTTCGACATCGTGCAGGCCACCACCGGCGGCGGTCCCGCCCGGACGACCGAGATCCTCAACATCTTCATCTACCGGACCTTCGGGCAGGGCCTGTTCGCCCAGGCCACCACCATGAGCCTGGTGCTGTTCCTGCTCGTGTCGCTCATGGCCTTCCCCGTCATCCGCATCCTGCGCAAGCGCGAGGAGATCCTGTGACGCCGCACTCCCCCGCCCGCCGGCACGCCTCCTCCGTGGCCGGCCCCGTGGTCAGGGACACCTCGTTCCTGACCCGCCTGCAGCCGTTCGCCGCCACAGCGCTGGCACTGGTCGTCATCGGCATCCCGCTGTGGCTCGTCGTGGCGACCGCCGGCAAGTCGCGGGGCGAGGCCCTCATCCCGGACCTCACCCCGCCCACCCACTGGCACCTGCTGGAGAACCTGGGCGAGGTGTGGAGCGAGGGCGAGGTGCCCGCCGCGTTCTTCGGCAGCCTCCTCGTCGTGGTGCCCGCCGTGGTCGGCGTCCTGATCTTCGGGTCGATGGCGTCCTGGATCCTCGCCCGGCGCGCCACCCGGCTCAACGCCGTGCTGTACGCGCTCGCCATCAGCGGCATCATCCTGCCCCCCGCGGTGGTCACGGTCGTGCTGCTGCTGCGCCAGCTCGGCTTGGCGGGCAGCGCGGTCGGGATGATCGGCGTCTACATGGGCATCTACATGTCCACCGTCATCTTCTTCGTCACCGGCTTCGTCCGCACCATCCCCGCCTCGCTGGAGGAGGCCGCCCAGATCGACGGCGCCGGGCCCGTCCGCGTCTTCTTCCACGTCGTCCTGCCCCTGCTGCGGCCGGTCCTGGCCACCGCCACGATCCTCGTCTCCCTCTACGTCTGGAACGACGTCTTCTACGCCTTCTTCGTGGTCGGCGGCCGCCTCGACACCCTGCCGCTCAACCTCTTCCGCGTCGCCAGCGCGGGGCTCTACCTCAACAACTGGCACCTCATCTTCGCCTACGTCATCCTCATGAGCCTGCCGCTCGTCGTGGTCTTCGCCGTCGCGCAACGGAAGATCATCTCCGGCATCACCAGCGGCGCCGTGAAGTAACGACCGCGCGGCGCCCTTTTCGCCTCCGATCCCGGCGGTGCCCGTCGAGCCCGCCGTACCACCCCCCCTTGGGGCGCTCGCGCGTCCCGGTAACAGGAGAGGACACCCATGCACCGACAAAGGTCATTCCGGCGTGCCCGCGCGACGGCCGTGACCGCGGCCCTCGCCGCGGCGGCCCTGACCGCCGGGCCCGTCGCCGGTCCGGCCGGCGCGGACACCGCCGCCGCCGACGTCGTCGCGGTGGACTTCGGGCAGCGCACCGGTCCGGTCCACGGCGGCGCGACCGGCATGCTGTACGGCCTGTCCGACCCGGGCGTCCCGGCAGACCCCCTCGTCGCCGGCGCCCGGCCGCGTACGGTCGCCCAGAAGGCCCCGGACGGCGACCAGCATCCCAACGGCGACGCGCTCAAGATCGCGGATGGCTTCTTCGCGTCGGGCGGCGAGGAGATCGTCGTCTACATGCAGGACGTCTACAGCAAGTGGCCCTACGAGAACCTCGGCATCGACGACTACCTCGCCAAGGTCGACGCGATGGTGCGCAAGGTCGTCACGGAGCGTCCGCAGGACAAGGACAGGTTCGTCTGGGTGCCGTTCAACGAGCCCGACTGGATTTGGTATCAGAACTGGGCCCAGGTCAAGCAGAAGTTCTTCAGCGACTGGAAGGCGGTGGTCGAGCGTATCCGGTCGATCGACCCCGGCGCCCGCGTCGTCGGCCCGAACGAGGCGAACTACAACCCCGGCCGCCTGCGCGACTTCCTCACCTGGGCCAGGGACAACACCTGCGGCGGAAAGAGTTGCCTGCCGGACATCATGGCCTGGCACGAACTGTCGCGCGGCAGCCTCGCCGCCTACCGGGCCCACTACGAGGACTACCGGCAGATGGAGCGCGACCTCGGCGTCGGCCCGCTGCCGATCAACATCGACGAGTACGGCAACCGGCGCGACATGTCCGTCCCCGGCCAGATGGTCCAGTGGATCACCATGTTCGAGGACACCAAGGTGGACGCCGACATGGCGTTCTGGACCTACGCCGGCAACCTCTCCGACCACGCGGTGCGCACCCGCCAGGCCAACGGCGGGTGGTGGCTGCTCAAGTGGTACGCGGACCTGACCGGGCAGACGGTGAGGGTCACCCCGCCGCAGCCGGACGTCCCCGACACGGTCCAGGCCCTCGCGGCCGTCGACCCCTCCGTACGACGGGGCACGATCCTGGTCGGCGGCGGCGCCGCGCCGGTCCGGCTGGACGTCTCCGGGCTCGACTCCGCGGTCTTCGGCACGCAGGTCGACGTCGTCGTGTCCAAGACGACCTGGTCAGGCTACGAGGGCGACGCCGTGCAACCGCCGGTCGTCGCGGCCACCCGGACCACCCTGCGCGACGGCACGCTGCGGGTGGACCTGCCGGGCGGCGACGTGATGGCCGCCTATCGGGTCACGATCGTCCCGTCGAGCGGCGGCGCGCCCGCGGCCGACGCGCCGTGGAGCGTCTCGGTCGAGGCAGAGTCGGCCACGCTCACCTCGGCCCAGGCGTACAACCAGGACACCACCGCGGACCCGCAGCTCTACGCGACCTCCGGCAAGCGGGACGTCGGCTCCATGAACAAGGTGAGCTCCGCCGTCACGTTCCCGGTGACCGTGCCACGCGACGGCCGTTACCGCCTGGGCATCTTCCAGGGCGCGAACAAGGCCCCCGGCAGGCACGCGCTGTTCGTGGACGGCACGCTCGACCAGATCGTGCAGTACTCGGCCGACCTCGGCTGGACCTACCGCGGCCGCACCGACGTGGAGGTCGAGCTGACCGCCGGCACCCACGAGCTGTCGCTGCGCACCAGCGCCGACGGCACGACCCTGCTGCCGGGCAGCGACGTCACGCTGGACAGGTTCGACCTCACCGAGGTCACCGGCCCCGCGCGGGCGGCGTACCCGGCCGACGAGGCCCGGCTTTCCGGCGGCGCGGGCATCATCCGCGAGGGCAAGGGCGCCGCCGTCACCCTCGGCGGCCGCGCCCGCGCCACGTTCTTCGCCGCCGTGAGCGAGAACGGCTACTACGACCTCACCTTCTCCTACAAGACGGCCGGAGCCGGCGACCTCGACGTCCGCGTCGACGGACGACGGATCGCGGGTGTGCGGGCGACGCGCCCCGGGGAGGCGGCCTCCCGGGCCCGTGTGTACCTCCCCACCGGCGTCTCGATGGTCGAGGTGGGCGGCCCGGCCGGCCTGCGACTGCGCGGCCTGACCACGGTCAGGGCCGAGGAGGCGGACGCGGCGGCCTACCGCGTCGAGGCCGAGCAGGCGCAGCGCGCCGGAACGGCCCGCGTGGTCACCGTCCCGGCCACGAGCGGCTCGAACGCCTCGGCGGGCGCCTACGTGGGCGACGTCGGCAACGGCGCGGGCAACACGCTCACCCTCACCCGGCCCAGCGGTTTCGGCCCCGGCGAGTACGTCCTCGTGGCGCACTACGCCAACGCCGACAGGAACACCGGGCACCCCTACAACACCGACGTCATCAGCCGGTTCGTCGACGTCACCGAGACGGGCGGGGCGACGACGCGCGGCGTGTT
This sequence comes from Microbispora sitophila, assembly GCF_014892245.1. Taxonomy (NCBI): domain Bacteria; kingdom Bacillati; phylum Actinomycetota; class Actinomycetes; order Streptosporangiales; family Streptosporangiaceae; genus Microbispora; species Microbispora sitophila. The sequence goes on from NZ_JADBGC010000027.1 coordinate 51,717, forward strand.
CCGGCACAGCTACGCGTGGGACAACTTCTGGTCCCAGGCGACGCCGCTCGCCCTGACGACCGCCTCCGGGGCGCTCGTCCTCGGCAACGCCACGGCGTACGCGCCCAACCTCGACCGGTTCGAGCTCGCGCGGCTCGTTCTGGAGGTCGACAACACGGCCAAGTGAGCGGAAGGGCCCGCCGTGCCCGTCCACGGCGGGCCCTCCTTCGCCGCGCTCGCCGGCCGTACGGACGATCGGGGCATGGTGGGTGAGACGTGCCGCATGTCATGTCGAGGCGTAGGACGATGTGACCATGAGCACTCCCCCGGCTTTCGGAGTCGAGCAGGCGGTCGCCCGTATCAGCGACGAAAAAGGGGCGGTCGCGGGCGCAGGCGTGCTCGTCGCCGCGGATCTCGTGCTGACGTGCGCGCACGTGGTCACCCGCGGGAGGCAGGAACAGCCGGAGACCGTGCTCGTGGACTTCCCGTTCCTCCGCACGGGGCCTTCGCGGGCAAGTGTCCACTTCCTGGCACCGGCGGAGCCCGGTGCGGATCTCGGGCCCGGGGACCTCGCGATCCTCCGGCTGGAAACGGCGCTGCCGCCGGACGTCCGGCCGGTCGAGTTCGCCGCCGCCGCGCCGCCGGGCCTTCAGGTCAGCGCCTACGGTTTTCCGCAGGGCTACCCGGATGGGCGCTGGGCGTCCGGGCGCACGGTGGGAAGCCTGCCGCACGGCGCCGTCCAACTGGAGGCCACCGACAGCGCGGGGTTCACGGCCGGCTACTCCGGAGCGCCCGTCTGGAGCCCTGAACTCGGCGCGGTGCTCGGCATCCTCTTCGCGGCGGACGGGCCGAACGGCAGAGCCGGGTACATGAGCCCGGCTCCCGCTCTCGCCGAGATGTGGCCGGAGTTCGACGCCGTCGTCCGCTCTGCTCGGGAGCGAGCCGCCGAGGTTCCCGAGGACCGGCGCAGAAGGCCCGGAGAGTTCGCGCCCGGCGGCCGGGAGCGCACGCAGTGGGTCAGCGACGCGCCGGCCGACCGTGACGTGCTCAGGCGGGCCGCGCTGGCGAACGTGCTCGCCAGGCAACTGCGCCACGCGCGGACGGAAGCCCCGGACGCGTCGTTTCTGGTGCACATCGACGGTTCGTGGGGGACGGGCAAGAGCACCCTGCTCAAACTGCTCGCCCGCGACCTGCGAAGCGACTCGATCGTGGCCTTCTTCGACACCTGGCGGCACGTGCGGATCGAACCACCGTGGTGGGCGCTGCTCACCACAGTCCGCAAGGCGGTCGTCCAGCACAGGCCCCGCTGGCGACGTCCCTTCTTCCTCGTACGAGAGCTTCTCGCGCGCGTCCGTCGCGACGGCGCCCCTCAGGTGCTGTCGGGCCTGCTCCTGGTCGGTGCGGCGCTCCTCGCCGCGTTCCTGTTCAGGGCGGGCGTCATCACGGTGCGCAGCGTCGAGCCGACGGTCAAGACGGTGACCACCGTCGTCGGAGCGGCCGGCGCGTTGTGGACGGCCGGAATCCTCGTCAGCAGATACGCGATGTGGGGATCGGCGCGCAGGGCCCGCACCTTCGAGCAGTCCCACACCGACCCCATGAACGACGTCGCCGAGCACATCGCCTGGCTCGTGCGCCACGCCGGCCGGCCCATCGTGGTCTTCGTGGAGGACCTCGACCGCTGCAACGCCGACTATGTCGTGAACTTCCTCGATTCCGTCCAGACGCTCGTCCGCGACGTGCCCGAGCACTGGCGGCGGTCCATGCGCCGCACTCCCGACTTCCATGCCCCGAGCTTCGTCGTCGCGATGGACGGCGCCTGGCTGCGCTGCGCCTACGAGAACGCCTATCAGACGTTCGCATCGGCGGTCGCCGAGCCGGGGCGTCCGATCGGCTACCTGTTCCTGGACAAGCTCTTCCAGCTCAGCGTCCCCATGCCCAAACTCGGCGGGGCCAGCCGGGACCTGTACTTCGGCGAACTGCTCGGTGTGAGCGTCGCGAAGCCCCCGCCGACCGCCGCCGACCAGGTCCGTGCGGCCCTCACCACGAGCAGCGACGAGATCGAGGTGCTGGAGACGCTGGCGAAAGCCGACCCCCGGGTCCGTGAGATCGTGGCCTCGCAGGCGGTCGAACGGATCCTCGACGCCGGCGTACAGGACGTCTCCCACCACGCCCTCGCGAAGTTCTCCCGGTTGCTGCACAGCAATCCGCGCGCGATGAAACGGTTCGTCAACACCTACACCGTCCTGCGTGCCGTACGTGTTCTGGAGGGCAGCCTGGTGCCGACCGACACCCTCGCGCTGTGGACGCTCCTTCGCATCCGATGGCCGGAGTTGGCGGACTACCTGGAGTCGCATCCCGAGGCCATCGATCAGATCACGGAGGGCTCCGGCGCGCATGATCTCCCCGAGTCGCTCCGGGAGCTGGCGGCCTCGCAGGACCTCCATGAGGTGCTGTGCGGTGTGCCGGGGGTGACGCTCACGGCGGACGTGATCCGTTCCTGTTCCGGAGCGGGCGACGACCTGGCACCGCTCCGCGCGTAGTCCCCGGCGGGCGACTCACGCTCTGATCGTCTTCGTCGCGCAGTGGACGAAGGCGCAGTGGACGAAGGCGCAGTGGCTCCGGTGCCGGTCGCGGTCGTACAGCCGGTTCTCCTCTCCTTCCCCTCGTGACTACGGCAGGCCGCATGGATCCGTCTTGCGTCCCACTGCCGCCGCAGGCCGGGCTCCCCGCGACGGTCTTGGCCGCGCGCGGCGCGAGGGACTAGGTTCGCGCCGTGCCCACCGCTGATCACCTCTCCCCCGGCGTCCGCGTCTACGCCGTCTGCTCGGAGGTCCCGCCCGACGTCGTCGGCGGGCTGGGCCGGTATGCCGAGCGCATCATGGACGCCCTGCATGACGCCGGGGTGCCGGTCGTGCTCTTCGGCGCCACGGCCCGACGCGGCCGGGCGCCCCGGACGGAACGCCGGGGTGACGTCGCGCTGCACCGTCTGCCCACCCCCGGCTACGGCCTGCGCGAAGGCTTGGTACTCCCGCCGGGCGTACGGCGGCTCGTCAGGGTCGCCGGGCTGCTCGCGTTCAACGTGCGGGCGGCCACCCGGATCCTCCGAGCCGAGGCGGGACGGACCGGGGCGGTCGTCGCCGTGCACGACTGGATGGGCTGCGTGGCCGGGATCCTGTGCCACGTGCTGGGACGGCTGCCGGTGGTGTTCCACGTGCACACCCGCGAGCTGAACGCCCACGCGGGTGATCCGGATGCGCCGCGCCGGTCGGCGTACGCCGTCCTCCTCGACCTTCTGGAGACGGCCCAGGCGAGGACGGCGCGCCTGATCCTCGTGCCGAGCGCCCGCATGCGCGACGACCTCGCCGCGCGCGGCTGGCCGGCGGACCGGATGCTCGTCGTGCCGCACGGCTTCGAGGAGCCCGGTCTGCTGCGGCTCGCCGGGCTGCCGGACGACGAGCGCGACCGGGTCCGCGCGGAGGTGCGGCGGCGCTACCTGCCCGGCGGGCAGGGCCGGCTCGTCGTGTTCGCCGGGCGGCCGTCGCCGCACAAGGGGGTCCACACGCTGATCCGGGCGGTGCCGCGGGTCGTCGCCGAGCACGACGACACGCGCTTCGTGCTCGTCGGCGCCCAGGCGCCGCAGACCGGCGACGCAGTGGCGGTGGCCCGGCTGATCGAGCGGACGCGGACCTCCGGGCACGTGATCGCCGGCAACCGCTTCCTCGCCTCCGCCGAGGTGTTCGCGCACTTCCTGGCCGCCGACGTCTGTGTCTTCCCGTCGGTGTACGAGCCGTTCGGCCTGGTCGCCGTCGAGGCGATGGCGCTCGCCCGCCCGGTGGTCGTCGGCCCCGGCTACTCGCCGGTGGTGGTCGGCGACGGCGCCGTCCGCTGCGTACACGACGACCCGGGCGAGCTGGCCGCGGCCCTGCTGCGCCTCCTCGACGACGCCGAGGAGGCGGACCGGCTCGCCCGGCGGGGGGCCGCGTACGTGCGGGAGCACTACAGCTGGGCGCGCACCGCCCGGCACACCCTGGCGGCGTACGCCGGCGCGGCCCCGTCCGACCGGAAGGCGTCGTGGGTGCGCCGCCGCGGGTCCGCGCCGGTGAAGTGATCGACGGCGGTCGGGACCCCGCCACTTGACCTTCGACGCCTTGAGGTCGTCAGCCGATGCGGAGCGGGAGCGTGCGCGGTCCCCGCACCTGGCCGGGGGCCCAGGTCACCTCCGAGGGATCGGCGAGGCCGAACACGGGGACACGCTCCAGCCAGACCTCCAGGGCGACCCGGAGCTCCATGCGGGCGAGGTGGGAGCCGACACAGCGGTGGATGCCGAGCCCGAACGCCGCGTGCCGGTTGATCTCACGGTCGATGATCACCTCGTCGGCCCGGTCGAACTGCGCGGGGTCGCGGTTGGCGGCCGGGAACGACAGCAGGACCCAGTCGTCGGCCTTCATGTCGACGCCGCGCCAGTGCATGTCCTCCTTCACCAGCCGCGCCATCGTGACCGGTGCGTACGCCCGGAGGAACTCCTCCATCGCGGTCGGCAGCAGCGCGGGCTCGGCGACCAGGCGCTCGCGGTCGGCCGGGGTCTTCGCCAGGTGCCACAGGGAGGCGCCGATCGCGCTCCACGTCGTGTCGATGCCGGCGATGAGCAGCAGGGCCATCGTGCCGGCCACGTGCGAGGGGTCGAGCTTGCGGCCGTACAGCTCCGCGTCGATCAGGTAGGTGGTGAGGTCGTCGCGCGGGTTGGCGACGTGGTCACGGATCTGCTCCAGGAGGTAGTCGAACAGCTCCCCCATGTGCGCCATCCGCTCCTCCGGCGGGAGGTTGACGCCTTCGAGCGCGTGCTCGACGAACTCCCGGAACCGCGGACCGTCCTCCGGCGGGAAGCCCAGCATGTCGGCGATGACCCGCATCGGGATGTGCTGCGCGTAGTCACGGGCGGCGTCGACGATCTCCGCACCCTCGAACCCGTCGATCAGAGAGTGGCAGAACGCCCGCGCCGCCGCCTCCCGCTTCGCCACCTCCTTCTTGGTGAACGCCGGAAGCAGCAGCTTGCGCGCGTCGTGGTGGAACGGCGGGTCGGAGGAGATCGGCGGCACGGCTCCCACCGGCGCGATGTCCCTGGGCGGCCGGTAGTTGCTCATGATGATCGCCCGCGAGGAGAAGTGCTCGGTGTCGTAGGCGATCGCCGCGACGTCCTCGTACCGCGTCGGCAGCCACCCGCCGCCGAACCGCTCAGTGTGCGCGACCGGGCAGCGCTCCCGCAGGTCGTCCTGGATCGGGTACGGATCGGCGGCCCACTCGGGCTCCAGGTGGGAGAAGTCGGTCGCCCAGTCGGAGACCGGGCCGGTGATGATCTCGTTGCGTGTGCCGAGGGGCTCTTCCTGCGACTCGCGGAAGTCGCGGACGAAGCGATCGTCGACGGTCATGTCAGGCCTCCTCGACGAGGACGATCGCCTTCTCCGGGCAGTTGGAGGCCGCGACCCGCGCCGCCCGCTCGCCGCCCGGCGGCACGAGGCCGTCGCCGGCGACCTGGCCATAGCCCTCGTCGTCCTCGGTGAACAGGTCGGGCGACAGGTCGTAGCAGCGGCCGTGTCCCTGACAGCGCGCGGGATCGATCTGCACTTTCACTGGTGCTCCCCCTTGTGGTGTGTGGGGTCGGTCGGGGCGATGGCGGTGACGAGACGCGTGAGCAGGGCGCTCCACTCCTCGTCGCCGACCGCGTGCAGGTCCGGCGTGAGGAGCGCGCTGCCCATCGCGAGCAGGAGACAGAAATGGGCGACGGCGCCCGGCGAGAGCGCCGGGTCGATCTCGCCGTCGTCCTGTGCGGTGCGGACGAGCCCGGCGAGCCAGCCGGCCCGCTCGCCGACGTAGTCGTGCATCGGGCGGGCCACGTCCTCGTCGCGACGTGCCGCCACCAGCGCCTCGACGATCAGGGAGCCGCGGGCGTCGGGACGGCGCGGGAGGCTGCGGCCCACGGCGACGAGCAGGTCCGCGACCGGCCGATCGGGGTCGGCGGCCAGCAGGTCGGCAAGCAGCCGCGGACCGTGGGCGCGCAGCGCGGCCACGATCAGCTCGGCCTTCGAGCCGAAGTGCGCATACAGGGCGCCGTTGCTCACCCCGGCCGCCGCGGCGATGTCGGCCACGCGCGTGCCGTCGTACCCGCGCCGGGCGAACACGTCGACGGCCGCGCGCAGCAGCCGCTCCCGCGTCTCGGCGGCGGTGACACCCGCGATCCGGCCCACGACGGAATTAAATGGTCGTTCATTTGATTGCGTCAAGACCGCGGCCACCCCCGCCACGTCAATAGCGGCAAAGGCACGCCGATGTGACGAACGCCAGGTAAAAGCCGCAAACTAGCAGCATGTGGGGTAAATTGGGCATGGTTCGGCATCGCGACTGGTTCGTGGACGCGGCGCTCGCCGCAGCGGTCATCGCGTTCACCATCCCCACCACGCTCATCGGCTACAGCTTCTCCCTCTGGGGCGGTGCGCCGGACGCGCTCGAGATCGCGACAGGGGTGATCACCGCGGCGGCCATGCTGGTGCGGCGCCGCACCCCCTGGCCCGCGATCGTCGCCTCTGCCGCGTGCGCCTGCGTCACCGGACAGGTCGTGCCGATGATCCTCGCCGTCTTCTCGATGACGGCGGAACACCGGGTGCGCCGATGGCAGTACGTCGCCCTGGCCCTCTCGGTGGTCTACGCCGTCGTCGACTACCGCAACCCGCACACCGACCACTCGGTCTACTTGAACATCGTCCGCGCGCTGACCCTCATCTACCTGCCCGCGGTGGTCGGCACCTGGGTGTACGCCTACCGGCGGCTCATCCGGGAGCTGCGTCTCGGCGTACGCGAACGCGAGGAGATCGCCGCCTCCGAGGAGCGCCGCAAGATCGCCAGGGAGATGCACGACACGGTCACCCACGCCGTCACCGCCATGGTGCTCAACGCGGGCATGGCCCGTGACACCACCGAACCGGGCGAGATCCGGGAGCTGACGGCGACCATCGAGGACAAGGGCGTGCAGGCGCTCGGCGAGCTGCGGCAGTTGCTCACCGTGCTCCGCCGCGAGGACGGCGACCTCGCCGAGGGCACCGAGGCGATCGCCCGGCTGGTCGGCGAGGCGCGGGCGAGCGGGCTCAAGGTCGATCTCCGCCTCGACGCTCCCCCCGGGGCGCTGCCGAGACAGGTCTCGCACGCGTGCTACCGGCTGGTGCAGGAGGGGCTCAGCAACGTACGCAAGCACGCGCCGGACTCCCGCGTGCAGGTCACCTGCGAGGTCAGCGACGACCAGGTGGCCGTCTCCGTGGTCGACACGCCGGACCGCGGCGACCACGGAGGGAAGACGGTCAGGGCCGCGCCCTCCCTCGGCGGCGGGTACGGCCTGGCCGGCATCCGGGAGCGCGTCTCCCTCGCGCAGGGCCGGTTCTTCTCCGGGCCGACCCCCGAGGGCGGCTTCATGCTCGCCGCCCGGCTCCCCCTCCGGTCGCCGCACGGCTAGACCGGTTTTCTCCCCATCCGGCGGGGGTACGGCTCTCACATCGATACAGCGCGGGCCACGTGGCCCGGAACGCATCGGCCCGAGTTCGTATTGGCACGACGCCGCCGTCGCGGAAAGCGCGGCGCGCCGCGCTTCGCACGCGTCTCCCGTAACGATCGCGTTTGAGAGCAGCCATGAAAGCCGTGGTCTACGAAGGCCCTCGACAGGTCAAAGTCACCACCGTTCCTGACGCCCGGATCGAACGGCACACCGACGTGCTCGTGCGCGTCACCACCTCCAACATCTGCGGATCCGACCTGCACATGTACGAGGGCCGGACCAGCTTCACACCGGGCCGGGTCTTCGGTCACGAGAACCTCGGCGAGGTCGTGGAGATCGGGGACGCGGTCGACCAGGTCAAGGTCGGCGACATGGTGTGCCTGCCGTTCAACATCTCGTGCGGCTTCTGCGCCAATTGTGAGAAGGGCCTGACGGCCTTCTGCCTGACCACCAATCCGGAACCGGGCCTGGCCGGCGCCGCGTACGGCTACGCCGACATGGGCCCGTACAACGGCGGCCAGGCCGAGTTGCTGCGGGTGCCGTACGGGGACTTCAACTGCCTCATCCTGCCCGAGGACGCGCGGGAGAAGCAGACCGACTACGTCATGCTGGCCGACGTCTGGCCCACCGGCTGGCACGCGACCATGCTCGCCTGCGTGCAGCCGGGCGACACCGTCGTGATCTACGGCGCGGGCCCGGTCGGCCTGATGGCCGCCTACTCCGCCCTGCTCAGGAACGCGAGCGGCGTGATGGTCATCGACCATCATCCGGACCGGCTGGCCAAGGCGGAGGAGATCGGCGCGATCCCGATCGACGACTCCCGGTCCTCCCCGGTCGATCAGGTGCTGGAGCTCACCCAGGGGATCGGCGCCGACCGGGGCTGCGAGTGCGTGGGCTTCCAGGCGCACGACCCGGAGGGCACGGAGCGTCCCAACATGACGCTGAACGACCTGGTCAAGTCGGTCAAGTTCACCGGGAACATCGCCGTCGTCGGCCTCTTCCTCCCCCGCGACCCCGGCGGCGGGAACGACCTCTACAAGCGGGGCGAGATGGCCATCGACTACGGGACCTTCTGGTACAAGGGCCAGACGATGAGCACCGGGCAGTGCAACGTCAAGAACTACAACCGGCAGCTGTGCGCCCTCATCCACGAGGGCGGCGCCCGGCCGTCCTGGATCGTGTCGCACGAGTTGGACCTCGACGACGCGCCCGAGGCGTACGCGCACTTCGACGCGCGGGAGGAGGGCTGGACCAAGGTGGTCCTACACCCCAACAAGGCCGGCTGACCGCACGCCGGTCTCCCCTCCTGATCGCGATGCGCCGGGCCGGTGATCGGCCGAAGCGGGCGGACCCTACCCTTGGGGAGGAAAGCCGCGCCGCGGAGGCGCTCGGCGCGACCAGGAAGGGACAGGCGCGTGCTCACCGTCTGTGTGGCCCCGGAGGACCCGCCGCTGATCGTCGAATCGGTCCGCGCCGCCGGTGGTGAGGTCGTCGGCGATCCCCGCCTGGCGGAGGCGCTGGTCTGGACCGACTCGCGGCCGGAGGGCGTGCGGGAGTACCTGACGCCGAGCGTGCGCTGGGTCCAGTTGCCCTCCGCGGGCGTCGAACGCTGGACGCGGGAGGGACTCGTCGACTCCACCCGCGTGTGGTGCTCGGCGGCGGGGGCCTACGCCCCGCAGGTCGCCGAGCACGCCCTGGCCCTGCTGCTGGCCGGGGTGCACCGGCTGCCCGCCGCCGCCCGGCGCCGTACGTGGCAGCGGGACCAGCCCGGCTCGCTGCGCGGGAGCACGGTGGCCGTCGTCGGCGCGGGCGGGATCGGCAGGGCGGTCATCCCCGCGCTGCGCGCCCTCGGTGCGGACGTCCTCGCGGTCAACCGCTCGGGCGAGCCCGTCGAGGGCGCGGCCGAGACCGTGCCGTTCGAGAGCCTGCCCGCCGTCTGGCCGCGGGCCGATCACGTGATCCTGGCCGCGCCCGCCACCCCGGAGACGCACCGGATGGTCGGGCGGGACGAACTGCGCGCCCTGGGCCCGCACGCGTGGCTGGTCAACGTGGCCCGGGGCGAGCTCGTCGACACCGACGCCCTGCTCGCCGCGCTGCGGGCCGGTGAGATCGGCGGCGCCGCCCTCGACGTCACCGACCCCGAGCCGCTGCCGGACGGGCACGGCCTGTGGGCCGAGCCGAACGTGCTGATCACCTCGCACAGCGCCAACCCGCAGGCCCGCCTCACCGAGAGCCTCGCCCAGCGGGTGCGCGAGAACGTCGCCCGCTACCTGCGGGGGGAGCCGCTCCTGGGCCGCATCGATCCGGCCCGGGGCTACTGACGCGGCTGTCGGCATCGTTTGCGCCGACCGTACGATCAACGCGAAGATCACCGGATGGCCTCCCCCAGCCCGGCGCGACGGCGGTTCGCGCTCTTCGCGCTCGCCGCCGTCATCGTCTGCGTCTCCCACCCGCTGGCCGAACCGGCTCTGTGGACCGCTGACGGGAGTGTCTTGACCAAGATCCTCGTCATGGTCGACAGGTCCGTGGAGCCGGTCGCGATCCTCGTGCTGGCGCTGCCGCTGGGAGTGCTGATCGACCGGACGCGCCGCCGGTCCGTCCTGGTGATGTCCGCGCTGCTGGGAGCGGCGGCCCTCACGTCCGTCGCGGCGGCCGGAGCTCTCGGAGCACCCACCTGGCCGCTTCTCCTCGCGGTGATGCCGGGGAGCGGCGTCCTGGCGATGGTGACGGCGGTCGGCCAGGACGCGTACCTGCCGTCCGTCGTACGGCGTGAGCGCCTGGTTCCGGCGAACGCGCTGCTGACCCTGCTGCCGCGGATCGTCGTCATGCCGGTGATGCTGACGGGGACCATCTGGTGGGGTTACGGGTTCCTGTTCGCCGTCGGCCTGGCGTTGGCCGTGGCGGCGGCGCTGTTCCGGGGTGTCTCCGCCGTCGAGGGGCCGCCGCCGCCCAAGGCGGGGATGTGGCGGGAGACGACGGAGGGGATCCGTTTCACGGTCCGGCATCCGGTGCTGCGGGCGATCGCCCTCTATCTGGTGCTGTCGGCCCTGTTCTCCGAGATCACCGACGCGGTGGCGGGCGAGGCGTGGGACACGGCGTTCGACGGTCTGGGCGGGACGAGTATCGAGTCCTCCTGGTTGCTGCGGATCACGCCGGCCTACGGCCCACCCGTCCTCGGGGCGCTGGTGGCCGTGCTGCTGCACCGCAGGCTCGGCGCCTTCCGCCTGGCCTGGTGGGCCCTGCTCGTGAGCGGACCGTTCACCCTGCTGCTCGCCATGTCCGGGACCGGCCCGGGGTGGATCTGGTCCGTCCTCGGAACCGCCGTCCCGGCGACCGGGGCGGTGATCACCGCCGTCGCCCTGCTCAGCCACCGGCAGGCCGTCACACCCCTCCGGCTGCTCGGCCGGACGGGCGCCCTGCTGGTCGTCCTCACCACTCTGGCCGACGGCGTGGGGAGCCTCCTGGAGGGGCCCGCCGGGCGGCTGGCCGAGCTGGGCGGCGTCGCGCCCGCGGCACTCGCCACCGTCGCCGCGCTCGCCGCCGCCGTCCCACTGCTGCGGGCCCGGCGGTCCGCGGCCGGCCACGATGCCGGAGCGGCCGCTGATTCCGGCCAGGGTGACGCTCCGGACCACGGCGACGAGACGCGGCCGGGCGACGCCGCGGACTGGCCCCCTTCCGCTGGCGCCCTCGCCGTCCGGCGGGCCGGGCCGCCCCTGGCGGCGCTCGCGCTGCTGGCCGCGCTGCCGGCCGCCGACCTCGCCTACGGCCACATCACCACTCCCGACCAGTGCGCGCCCCGATACGGCGACGGAACGAGGGTTCCCACCGGCGAACGGGCGTTCATCTGCGGGGCGCGCTCGAGTGGGCGGTTCGCGGCCGTATCCGACCGGGACCTGCTGGCGTACGGGCGGGCGATGTGCGAGGTCTACCCCGGCCCCCACGCCGACGAGAGGCTGATCACCGCCATCTGTCCCCGGGCCGCGGCGAAGGCGCAGGCGGAGATCGACGCCGAGGAGGCCGAATATCGGGCGCGGCAGGCCGCCAACCAGAAGGTGTGCGACGACTCCCGGCACCGCCCCTTGATCAAGCCCGTACGCGTCGTCCGCGAGCGGACGTGGACCGACTACGGCGTCATGGAGTCCTTCGAGTACGACGAGAGCCTGCCGGCGGACCCGTTCGACGACGGCCTGCTGGACAAGGCGCAGGACGACGACCTGGTCGCCGCCGCCCCCGGCCACCTGATCATCCTCAGCCACTCCGACTACGACATCTGTGTGACCGCCGAGACCTACCGCACGAGGCCGCCCATGGAACTGAAGGGATGGCACCAGGTGGTCGAGGTCGGCTACCAGAGCCCTACCGGCCACATCGAACTGGGGGACCCGATGGCCCTGGATGGCCTGCCGAATCTGGCTTTTCGCGGCAAGGGCCACTATCGGATCCGGGTCCACTACCGGCAGCCGGACTGGGAGGCGCGCACGCCCCAGCATCTTCTGATCATGGTGTTCCCGGGGGAGGGCGACCGCGTGGTCGAGCACCGCCGCCCACGGCGACCCGGGTGACGCGATCCCGGCGGCTCCGGCGGGCGCGGCAGGATCGACGGGGTCGCTCCGCCGCGCTCGCCGGTGGCGTCTATCGTCGCCGCATGAAGGTCTGTTCCATCACCGCGCCGGCCACGGCCGAGGAGGCGGAGGCGATCCAGGACGCCCTGCGGCCCCGGCTGGACCTGACCGGCCCCGGTCCCCGTGACCCCGCCCTGGTCGCGGGGGTGGACGTGGCCTACGCCCACGACCTGCTGGCCGCCGCGGTCGTGGTGCTCGACGGGACGAGCCTGGACGTGGTCGAGCAGGTGACGGTGCCGGGACGGCCCGCCTTCGGCTACGTGCCCGGCCTGCTCGCCTTCCGCGAACTGCCCAGCCTCGTCGAGGGTCTGGAGCGGCTCACCGTCACGCCCGACCTGATCGTCTGCGACGGTTACGGCCTGGCGCATCCGCGGCGGTTCGGACTCGCCTGCCACCTCGGGGTGCTCACCGGCCTGCCCACGATCGGGGTCGGCAAGACGGCCTTCGTCGGCTCCTTCGAGCCGCCCGGCCGGGAGCGCGGCTCGTGGAGCGACCTGCTCCTGGACGGTCAGGTGGTCGGCCGGGTGCTGCGCACCCGGGACGACGTCAAACCGGTCTTCGTGTCCGTCGGCCACCGCGTCGACCTGGAGACCGCCTGCCACGACGTGCTGGCCCTGACCCCGCGTTACCGGCTCCCCGAGACGACGCGCGCCGCCGACCGCCTGTCCCGCTCCGCGTTGAAGGCCGCCCTGGCCGCCTCCACCTGACGAGGTCCCCGGCGTACACGGCGGCGCGGCCCGCGTCCCCGGCCGTGGTCAGGAGGCGCCTTCGGCGAGGTGCCGTTCCACGGAGGCGACCTTGGCGTCGAGCCTGCCCTGACCGGCGCGGGCGTCGGCCTTGAGCACCAGGCTGACGCGGGAGCAGCGGGCCTCGACGGCGGCGACCGCGTCCTTGACGACGCCGAGCACCTCGTCCCACGTCTCCCCCTCGACCGTGGTGAACATGGCGTCGGTGCGGTTGGGCAGCCCGGACGCGCGGACCACGCGCACCGCCTCCGCCACCGCCTCGCCGACATCCTCACCGGCGCCGATCGGCGTGACGCTGAAGGCGACGAGAACCGACATGAGACCTCCTCGAAGATCGCATCCCCCGGCCCACGCTAACACCCGCCGCCGGGCGGCAGCGGGTGCGGGTGGTTCACGCGCGGGTGGTGCGCTCGCCCGTCCTATGGGCGGGCGGCCGCGCGGGCGTGCGCGCCGGTGAGGAGAGCACGCACCCGCGCGGCGGTGGCGTCGCCGGGGTTGAGCACGCAGATCCAGGACTGCGCGGCGTACACGGGGTGTGGCAGGATCCGGTCCTGCACCCGGTAGTCCAGCGCCTCGTGCTGGTCGGCGTGCGCGGCCGGCGGATAGCCGAGCAGTTCCTCGAACACGGCGCGGCCGGCCCCGATGTTGACCCGGAAGACGCCGGGGCGGTTCAGGTCGGAGGCGGTGTCGAACCCCTCGTAATCCTTCACGACGATCGTGGCGAAGGGCATCTTCCGGTTGGCCGGCTCGTCGTCGGGATCGTAGTAGAAGAAGGTGTCTCCCCATGCCGCCTGCGGGGCGCCGTTGTCCTCCGCGGCGGTGAAGGCGACGACACCCGGCAGGCCGGTCACGAATTCGATGACGTCGTTCTCGGTCACACGAGGTCCTTTTCTCGTCGGATTTCCTCCTTCAAGCTTCTCATTCAAGTCCTCTATGAGACTTTCCCAGGGAATCCGCTGTCGGCCCCTCGCCAACCCTCAACTCGCGGGTAAGACCTGCGCGCTCGGTCTCAGCTCCGGGGAGGTCGCACCACCGCGACGGGGCAGTGGGCGTGGTGCAGGACCGCCCGGCTCACCGAGCCGAGCACCGCCGCGCCGACGGCGCCGCGCCCGCGCGATCCCACGACGAGCAGGTCGGCCTTCTCCCCGGCCTCGACCAGCGCGGCGACCGGGTGCGCGCAGACGGCCCGCATCTCGGCGGCGACGTCGGGATACCGGTCCTGGTAGGTACGCAGCGCGCCCGCCACGTAGTCCTCCTGGGCCTTGCGTACCTCGTCGACGTTGTAGGTGATCTCGGGCGCGAAGGGGTGCACCGGAAGCTGCCAGGCGTACAGGGCGAGCAGCCGGCAGTCGCGCAGCCGCGCCTCCTCGAAGGCGTAGGTCAGGGCGGCGCCGGCCTCCTCGGAGCCGTCGACGCCGACGACGACCAGCCCGTGGGGCGCCGACACCCCGGCACGCACCACGACGACGGGGACGTCGACCTGACCGGCGACGTGCATGCCGACCGATCCGAGCAGCATGCCGGTGAACCCGCCGTGTCCCCTGCTGCCGATCACGATCTCCGCCGCGTTCCCGGCCTCCTGGCGCAGCATCCAGGACGGGTCGCCCTCGATCATGGCGGTGACGACGCGGACGGCCGGGTGGGTCTCCCGCACGGCCTGCTCGGCCTCCTCCAGGATCCGCCGGCCGGCCCGGTCGAGCTGGTCGCCGATCGGGAGGGGATAGCGCGCGATCTCGTACGGCAGGCGGTCCACCGCGTGGACGATCCGCAGCGGCAGACCCTTGCGCGCCGCGTCGCCCGCGGCCCACTCCACGGCGGCGGCCGCCGCGCGCGAGCCGTCGGTGCCCACGATGACGGGTTCGGTCATGGCTCCTCCTTCTGCTCCTGCCCCTATCCGACCGCCTGCGCCTCCCCCGGGGCAGGGCCGCTGGTCCCTGCACCGCGGGACCTTTCTCCTCTCCCAGGGCAGACATGGAGCGGCCGGCTCGCGTGGCGCCGAGGCACCGCCGCGAGCCGGCCGGAGGTCGGGAACCGTAGGAGGGTCAGGAGCAGGTGAACCCGCTTGCCCCCGGCGAGGAGGGGCCGGACGCCTGGAAGCCGAAGCTCGCCGACGCGCCGGGCGCGAGGTTCGTCGCCCACGAGGGCGCCTTGGCCGTCCAGCGGGTGCCGCTGGAGGTCACGGTCGCGCTCCAGCCGCTGACGAGGCTCACTCCTGACGGCATATCCCAGGTGACCGTCCAGTTCTGCCATGCCGCGGTGCCGGTGTTCTTGACCGTGACGTTCGCCGTGAAGCCGCCCTGCCACGAGTTGGCCACCTGGTAGGTCACCTGGCAGGTCCCGGGGTTCGCCGACGGGGACGGGCTGGGGCTGGGCGACGCGGACGCAGATGGGGACGCCGACGGCGAGGCGGACGGTGACACCGAGGGCGAGGCGGAGGGCGACGCGGACGGTGACGGCGACGGCGAGCCGCTGGGCGTCGTCGTGGTGTAGCTCGCCTCCGTGTAGTCCGCGCCGCACTGCGATCCGCAGGACGCGGGCAGGGCGAAGTTGTAGACCCGGCCGCCGTTCACCAACGCGTCGGAGGCGTCGCGCACCCGGATCTGGAACCGCGTCGCACCCTGCGTGACCCCGCCGATGATGTACGACTGGCCCATGTCGGAGTTCATCTGGGCCTGCTTCCAGGCGCCGTCGGCGTAGTACTCCACCCCGTGGATGCCGTTGGGCAGGTGGGAGACGGCGATCGCGGGCCACCACGCCTGCGCGCCCTTCATGAACCCGATCCTGATGTCGCCGCTGTAGCCGGGCGCCGGGACGAACGACCACGTCACGTGACGGTTGTTCCAGTGGTTCGGGTACATGTCCCCGACCGGCGCCCCGTTCTTGACGAACCTGTTGAGCGACGGCTTCGACAAGTCCAGGTGATACCGGTCGTCGCGGCACCAGCCGTTGGAGTCGCCGCAGCTGTCGGCGACGAGCATGGTGAGCGTCGCGCCGTTGTAGGCGTCGGAGACCCACGAGCCGTTGCGGCAGAACGCCTGGCCGGGCGCGCCGTCGTTGACGCCGGTGCAGTAGTCGGAGACGCTCACCTTCACGTACCGGCCGCAGTTGAGGCCGTTGTTCCACAGCCCGGCCTTGGAGGCGTTCGCGCCGGTCAGCGGCCGGGGGTAGAAGGAGTAGTCGCCGGGCGTGTCGTACACGTTGAGCGCGACGAAGTCCTGCGAGTCCAGCTCCGACTGCGGCAGGCCGCAGCCGCCGTACGGCGAGCCGAGGCCGTCGAAGTAGGTCGCGTTGCCGGTCACCGGCGCGGGCGGGTCGTCGACCGCGCCGGCCGGGGTCGCGGCGGGCCAGGCGGTGAGCAGCACCGCGGCGACGGCGGCCGCCCAGATGCGGCGTCGGACGGAGGTTGCGCGGCCGGTCATCGGGCTCCCTGCGGTCACGGTCGTGCTGGAAACGCCGAGATCGTGGCGGTGGGGCGGCGGCCCGGTCAAGGCGCGCTCGCGGGCGACCCCGATGAGCTGGGCCGTCCTCGGTGAGGGCCTGTAACTTTCATCACCATGCCAAACCAGAGACGTGCGTAAGCCGACTTTCGGGGCAGAGGACACGAAAGCACTCATCAGCCTGGGGAGCGGCTACATGACAGACCTCGCACGGGACATGGCGGTCGGCGTGGAAGAGGAGTTCCACGTCGTGGACCTGGGGACCCGGCAGCTCGTCCCGCGCGCCGGCCTGCTCCTCCAGCAGTTGCCGCCCGACCGGTTCACCCAGGAATTGCAACGGTCGGTCGTGGAGGCCAACACCCGCCCGTGCACGCGCCTGGAGGACCTCTCCCGGGAGCTGACCGGGCTGCGGGCCGACGCGGTCGCGGCGGCGGACGGTCTCGGCCTTGGCATCGTCGCCGCGGGGACGGTCCCGCTGGTCGACCCCGAGACGATGAAGATCTCCCCCGATCCGCGCTACGAGCAGATGCTGGCCGACTACCAGGCGCTCGCCCGCGAGCAGCTCATCTGCGGCACGCAGGTGCACGCCGAGGTGCGCGACCGTGACCTCGCCGTGGCCGTCACACACCGGCTGGCTCCCTGGCTGCCGCCGCTGCTGGCCCTGAGCTGCAGCTCGCCGTACTGGATGGGGGCCGACACCGGCTACGCGAGCTTCCGGTCGACGGTGTGGCAGCGCTGGCCGACCGCGGGACCGGCGGCGCGGTTCGAGTCGGCCGAGGAGTACGACGCGATGGTGGACGAGCTGATCCGGTCGGGGGTCATCGGCGATCCCGGCATGCTCTACTTCGACGTACGGCCGTCGGCGCACGTGCCGACCGTCGAGCTGCGGGTGTGCGACGCCTGCCCGCGCGTGGACGACATCGTGCTGATCGCCGGGCTGTTCCGCGCGCTCGTGAGCCGGGAGCTGGACGCCCTCGCCGCCGCCGAGTCGCCCTCCGCGCCCGAGGAGTCCGTGCGTACGGAGCTGGTGCGGGCCGCCTCCTGGCGGGCGGCACGGTCCGGACTGGACGGCGAGCTGGTCGATCCCGTCGAGGGCGTGCCGAGGCCGGCCCGCTCGGTCGTCGGCCGGATGCTGGAGGGGCTGCGGCCGCAGCTGGAGGAGTCCGGCGACTGGGCGCTCGTCTCGTCGCTCGCGGCCCGGGCGCTGGCCGACGGCGGATCGGCCGCCCGGCAGCGCGAGGCGTTCCGGCGCGGCGGCCGGCTGACCGACGTGGTGGACCTCCTGCTGGCCGAGACGAGATCCGGGGACCGGCGACTCGCGGCGGCGGGGAGGTAGGACATGTGCGGACTGACCGGCGAGATCCGGTTCGACGGGCGGCGCGCCGACATCGGCGCGGTGGGCAGGATGACCGACGCGATGCACGATCGCGGCCCGGACGGGTCGGGCCTGTGGTCGCAGGGCCCGGTCGCCCTCGGCCACCGGCGCCTGAAGATCATCGACCTGTCTGACAAGGCGGCCCAGCCGATGGCGGACCCCGCCCTCGGCCTGGCCGCGGTCTTCAACGGTTGCCTCTACAACTACCGTGAGCTGCGCGAGGAGCTGCGGGCCGAGGGCTACCGCTTCTTCTCCGACTCCGACACGGAGGTGCTGGTCAAGGCGTTCCACCGCTGGGGCCCGGACTGCGTGCACCGCTTCGCGGGGATGTTCGCCTTCGCCGTCTTCGAACCGGAGACGGGACGGCTGACGCTCACCCGCGACCGGCTGGGCATCAAGCCGATGTACGTGTCCGGAGACGGGCGGCGGCTGCGCTTCGCCTCCACCCTGCCCGCGCTGCTGGCCGGGGGCGAGGTGCGCACCGACATCGACCCGGTCGCGCTGCACCACTACATGACCTTCCACTCGCTGGTGCCCGGCGACCGCACGATCCTCGCCGGCGTGCGCAAGCTGCCTCCGGCGACCATACGCACGGTCGATGCCGACGGGACCTCCCACGACACGGTCTACTGGAACCCGCCCTTCACCCGCCTGCCGCGATACGAGGGGATGGACGCGCACGACTGGCGCGAGGCGGTGCTCGACCGGCTGCGCGCCGCGGTCCGCAGGCGCATGGTCGCGGACGTGCCCGTGGGCGTGCTGCTGTCGGGCGGCCTGGACTCCAGCGTCATCGTGGCTCTGCTGGCCGAGGAGGGCCAGCGGGACCTGTCGACCTTCAGCATCGGTTTCCACGCGGCCGGCGGCGACCCGGGAGACGAGTTCCGCTATTCCGACCTGGTCGCCGAACGCTTCGGCACCGACCACCACCGCATCCTCATCGAGGACTCCCGCCTGCTTTCCGGCCTGCCGGAGGCGGTGCGGGCCATGAGCGAGCCCATGGTCAGCCACGACTGCGTCGCCTTCCACCTGCTGTCGGGGGAGGTGGCCAGGAACGTCAAGGTCGTGCAGTCCGGGCAGGGCGCCGACGAGGTGTTCGCCGGATACCGCTGGTTCCCCCCGCTGGCCGCCGTGCCACGCGAGGACGCCTTCGCGACGTACGCCCGGGAGTTCTTCGACCGGCCGCACGAGGACCTGGGCGGCATCGTCGCACCGGACCACCTGGTCGACGAGGACGTGAGCGCCGATGTCGTCCGCCGTCACCTCGACCGGCCGGGCGCCGAGACCGCGCTCGACGCGGTGTTGCGCCTGGAGACCCGGCTGATGCTCGCCGACGACCCGGTCAAACGGGTGGACAACATGACGATGGCCCATGGGCTGGAGGCCCGCACGCCGTTCCTCGACCACGAGCTGGTCGAGCTGGCGGCGGCGTGCCCGCCGGAGCTCAAGCTCGCCGGGGGCGGCAAGGGCATCCTGAAGGAGGCCTCCCGGGCGCTGCTGCCGCGCGAGGTCGTCGACCGGCCGAAGGGCTACTTCCCGGTGCCCGCGATCCGGCACATCGACGGGCCCTTCCTCGACCTGGTGCGCGACGTGCTCACCGCGCCCGCCGCGCGCTCCCGCGGTCTGTTCGACAAGGCGTACGTCGAGGAGCTGCTGGAGAACCGGGAGGCCCACCGCACCACGACGGGGGTCAACGTGCTGTGGCAGCTCGGACTGCTGGAGATGTGGCTGCAAACTCAAGGAATCTGATGGCGGAGCACCTCCTCGGCGCTGTGTTCCCGGGCACCGGGTCTCCCGACACCGGGTTTCTCGAGGTCTGGGGCTGCTGGACGCCGGCTTCGGCGCCGGACCGGCGCGCCGTCGCGTACGTCAGCGACCGGGACGGCGCGCCGCGGGTCTGGGTCCAGCCGCTGGGGCCGGGCGGGCGGGCACGGGTCGTCGACACCGGGCCCGAGCCGGTCGCCGACGTGAGCTGGTCGCCGGCCGGAGACCGGCTGGCGGTGCTCGTGGCGCCGGGCGGCGGCGAGCACACGCAGGTCTGGACGGTCCGCACCGACGGCGGCGACCTACGTCCGCTGGCCGCGCCCGAGGGCGGTTCGGCGTGGTTCGTCGAGTGGACCGGCCGGGGCGACCTGCTCCTGGTGACCGAGGTCTCGGCGGCCGGACTTGCCGAGGCCCTGCTGATCGACGCGGCCACCGGGAGCCGGGAGACGGTCGCCGCCGGGCCGCTGCTGCACCCGGAGGCGGTCAGCCGCGACCACGCGAGGGTGCTGCTGCGGTGCGGCCCCCGCGGAGTCCGGCGGATGTACGTCAAGGACCTCTCCCCGGGCGGCATCAACCTCCCTGGGGGTGACACGGGCCTGTCCGGGGGCGGCACAGGGCAGTCCGGGGGCGGCACGAGCCTGGCCGGGGGCGTCGCCGAGCGGCCGCTGCTCGCGGACCTGCCCGGTTCGACCGAGCACGGCGTCCTCTCGCCCGGCGGAGGAACCGCCTACCTGCTGACCGACGCGGGCCGGGACCGCGCCGCGCTGGTCGCCGTACCGGTCGATGGGCTGGTCGGCGTGCCGGTCGGCGGGGGCCGGGTCGTGGTGGCCGAGCGTCCGGACGCCGAACTGGACCGCTTCGCGCTCACCGTGGACGGGCGGCGCCTCGTGCTGGTGTGGAACGCGGCCGGACGCTCGGAACTGGAGGTGCTGGAGGCGGGCAACGGCCCCGGCGGCGGTTCGGACGACACCGGGCGTGCGGGCACCGACCCCGCGGGCACCGGGCGCGGGGATTCCGACGTCGCCGCGAATTCCGACGCCGCAGCAGACTCCGGGGGCGCGGACACCGGCAGCGCGGAATCGGGGGCCGCCACGGATTCCGGGGGCGCGGCCGGCGGCGGAACCCGCGGCGGCGCGGGCGCCGGATTCGGTGCCGCGGCAGAGCTCGGTGCCGCGGCAGAGCTCGGTGCGGCGGCAGGGTTCGGTGCGGGGTTCTTCGGCGGCGGCCCGGGGTGGGTGCGACGCCCGCTCCCCGCTCCACCCGGTGAGGTGGTCTCCTCGCTCAGGCTCTCGCCGGACGGCCGGGTGGCCGCGCTCGCCGTCGAGGGGCCGGCCCAGCCGTCGCACATCGTGCTGTGCGACCTGGACACGGGCCGATACCTGCCGGTCGCCGGGGCCGGCAGGCTCGCCGCGGCCGTGGACGCCGAACTCGTGCGCGTCCCGGCCCGCGACGGGCTGGAGCTGAGCGGGTGGCTCTACCGGCCGCCCGGCGTCCTGGGCCCGGCGCCGTACGCGGTCTTCCTGCACGGCGGGCCCGAGGACCAGGAGCGACCGGCGTTCACTCCGCTGTACCAGTGCCTGGTGGCCGCCGGCATCGGCGTGTTCGCGCCGAACGTACGCGGCTCGGCCGGGTTCGGCCGGGCCTTCCGCGACGCCGACAACCACGCGCTGCGCTTCCGCGCGATCGACGACGTGGCCGACTGCACCGCCCACCTGGTGCGGGCGGGGCTCGCCGACCCCGCCCGGCTCGCGTGCCTGGGCTGGTCGTACGGCGGCTATCTCACGCTGGCCGCGCTCGTCACGTATCCGCGGCTCTTCCGCGCCGGGGTGGACGTGTGCGGGATGGCGGACTTCGCCACCTTCTACGATCGCACGGAGCCGTGGATCGCGGCGGCCGCGGTGAGCGAGTACGGCCATCCGGAGGCCGACCGCGATCTGCTGCACGCCCTGTCGCCCCTGCACGCCTTCGACCGCCTGACGACTCCCCTGCTCGTGGTGCACGGCGCGCGGGACACCAACGTCCCGGTGTACGAGGCCGAGCAGGTCGTCCGCGCGGCCCGGGCCCGGGGCGTGCCCTGCGAGCTGCTGCTGTTCGAGGACGAGGGGCACGAGATCCGGCGGCGGGCCAACCGGGTCGTATTCGTGAGGCGAGTGACCGAGTGGCTCGGACGGCGCCTGACCGGCGTGTCCTCCGGGTGACCCCCGGCGGCTCTCAGCGTGACTCGTACAGCCGCGCCAGGTCGCTCTCCATCTTGGCGATGACCCGCTGGTACCCCTCCCAGCCGTACAACCGGAACAACTCGGATTTCATGCGGAGCGTCTCCTCCTGCACCGCCTCTGGACCCTGGCGGCGTATGGCGTCGAGCGCGAGACGCGCCTGCCGCTCTCGGTCGGTGGTTCCGGCGAGATCCTCGCGTCTCATCTCAGGAGTAGGCATGGGGCTCTGCCCTCCGGGTCTGGACGAACGGTGCCTACACCTGACGCGCCTCGGCCGCGCTAGGTTGACGGCCGCGGGAAAAACTTCTGAACAAGCGCCTACCGGCGAGTAGCGTGTGACCGGTCCCCCCGACGCCCCGTCAGGGCGCCTCGCCGCCGGGGACGTCGACCGCGATCTCGCCGCCCAGCCGGTGCCCTTCGCTGAGAACGAGGTTGTCGCCGCTCCAGAACCTTCCCGGGTCGTACCAGTTCGGGCGGCGGCCGGCGGGCAGCAGGCCCATCGCCTCGTACGTCACGGCGACGACCTCCGCGCAGTAGGCCGTCTCCAGTGCACGATCCAGCGCGCCGGCTCGGGCGCCGTCCCGTGTGCCGTCCCGTGCTCCCCGACCGAGCGAGGGCAGCCGTCCGCGCAGCCAGCGCCCGGCCAGGCGGGCCGTGGACGGGAACGGCGTGCCGTCCAGCCGCGCGATCGTCCGCAGGACGGCGTCCTCCATCTCCCTGGTTGCGGACGGCTCCAACTGCCGCAGCCAGGCGCGCTGGCCATACCTGGCCGCCCAGACGCAGACCGCGTCACGCATGTCGTGCAACTGGACGCCGCGCTGATGCGTGCCCGACCACATGTCGGGCAGCGACCGGCCGAGTTCGGCGTGCCACATGAGCGGCGGCAGATCCTCGATGACGACGGCCATGCCGACGTGGTTCACCGGGCTGTTGGTGGTCACCTGGATGGCGCGGTCCGGCACACTGCGTCCGCGGAACACCCAAAGGTCGCCGGTACGGGCTAGTTCGATCGCTTTGTCGAGACTTATCCGCGTATGAGCCACGGCAGTAGCCTAGGCACATGCGCTGGTGGAGGATACTCGGTCTGGCGGCCTTCGCGGGTGTCGCGGCGACCGGTGTGGTGATCGCCCGGGCCGAGCGCCGGCGGCGTGCGTACACGCCCGGGGAGATCCGGGAGCGCCTGCGGGCCCGGCACGCTGAGGCCGTCGCCGCGGCGGAGGCGCCCCGCGGTACAGCCACCCGATAAGCCCCGCGGCACAGCCGCCCGATAAGCCGCGCGCCACCAGGCGACAGCCCCGTGGCGAGAGTCGCCACAGAGGACCGCTCAGCCGCCGCGGTAGGCGTCGACCCCCAGCTTGACCGCGACCGCGAGGCCGCAGAGCGCCGCGGCGAGGCGCAACGTCTCACCGGGCAGGCGGCGCGCGACCGCCGGCCCGAGCCAGCCGCCCACGAGGAACCCCACGGCCAGCGGGCCCACCGCCGCCCAGTCGACGGGGCCGAAGACGGCGAACCAGACGGCCGCGACGGCGTTGGCGAGCGCCGAGACGACGTTCTTGACCGCGTTGACGCCCGCCGCGGGCCGGTCGAGCGCCGCCGCGAGCACGGCGAACATGATGATCCCGCCGGCGGCGCCGAAGTAGCCCGTGTAGACGGCGACGCAGAAGACGCCCAGGCGCAGCGCCAGACCGCTCTCGCCGCCGAGGCTCACCTGCCCGGGGCGTGGCGGGCGCAGCAACAGCAGCAGCGAGGCACCCGCGACCAGCCACGGGGCGACCATCTCGAACGTCCGCGACGGCGTGACCAGCAGCAGCCCGGCGCCGGTCGCGCCGCCCAGTGCGGCGGCGAGGCCGAGGCGGCCGACGAGACGTCCCTGACCTGCCAGTTCGGGCCGGGAGCCGGCCGCCGCTCCCACGCCGGTGAACAGCAGCGCGACCGTGTTGGTGACGTTCGCGGCCAGCGGCGGCAGGCCGAAGGCCAGCAGCGCGGGGTACGACACGATCGAGGCCAGGCTCACAACCGTGCTGACCACTCCGGCGACCAGGCCGATCCCGGCCAGCCCCAGCACGTCCACAAGCACAAGGGCACCCAACCATACGCATTCCGGACGTCCGCGACCGACCTCCTCCTCTCGGCGCTCGGCGGCGCGACCCGTCTGTCAGGACGCCGGAAAGCGCAGCACCCAGCGGCGCTGCCAGGGGGTCTCCACGGCCCGTGGATGGTATTCGGCCCGCGTCCAGGCGACGGCCCGGTCGGCGGGCAGGCCCGACAGGATGGCCAGGCACGCGATCACGGTGCCGGTGCGCCCCACTCCCCCGCCGCAGGCGACCTCGATCCGACGGCCCGCACGCGCGTGCGCGTGCAGTGCCCGGATGCGGCCGATCGCGTGCTCCCGGTCGCGGGGCAGGAGGAAGTCGGGCCAGTCGATCCACTCGTGCGGCCAGGTGAGACCGTGCTCGTGCTTGTGCCTGAGCCGCCGGCTGCCCAGGTAGAGGCCGTGGTCGGGCAGGACGCCCGGCGGCGTGGGACGTCTCAGGCCGCGGCCCCGCACCGGGGTGCCGTCGGGGAGCCGGATGGCGCCAGAAAGATCATCGATGGGCATGCCTCATCGTGCCTCCCGCCGCGCCGCCCTCGCAGCGGATTTTCGGACTCATCCGGGCGCGAGGTCGAACTCGTCCCGCAGGATCGAGAAGAGGAGCTGGTCGTGCCAGCGCCCGCCTCGCCACTGGGCACGCCGGACCACGCCTTCGAGCCGGAACCCGATCTTCTCCAGGCACCGTATCTCGGCCTTGTTCTCCGGGTCGGTGGTCGCCTGGACGCGTTCCACCCGCGTGTGCGTGAACAGGTAGCGGACGAGTTCCCGCTGGGCCCGGGTCCCGATTCCCCTGCCCCGCCGGTCCGGCAGCAGTCCGACGGCGATCTCCCAGCACAGCGACGTGTCACGGCGGCCCCAGCGCCGCTCCAGCCACTCGACCCGTCCCGCGAGTTCTCCGTCCACCGTGACGGCGAGCATGTTGTCGGCTCCGGCCAGGAGCCCGCGGGTGCGCAGTGCCTCCCGCAGCGCCATGGTCGGGGTGAATCCGAACCACTGGTAGGGAGTCGCGCCGCTCTCGCTCTGGAAGGCCGCGTCGAAGGCGTCCAGGTCGGCTTCGGTGATGGGTCGAAGTGCCAGGTGATCGGGCATTCCCGTCGCTCTTTCCTCACGTGTCGTTCGAGTGCGGCCCACCGGGCCGGGGGACGTTCACCTTGTCCGTTCAGCGGCGATGGGCGCGGCCCCGATCATCGCATGCTCCACTTCGGTGACCGGATCGACGTCACCCGGGGGCCCGCCCGTCCGTTCCTGTGCGTCCGTTCCTGCGCGTCCGTACTCAGGCCTGTCCGCTGTGGCCGGCGAAGTAATGGCCCTCTTCGAGATCGGGGATGAGCGCGGGCCGCACCGGATGCCACCCCAGCCGCTTGCGCGTCAGCTCGCTGGAGACGGGATTGTCGAGCGACGTGAAACGCGCGAGCCAGGCGAAGTGGCCATCCGCCTCCTCGGGAGACAGGGCGGTCACCGGTATCCCGAGGTGCCTGCCGACGACCCCCGCGATGTCGCGGAACGGCACGCCCTCGTCGTCGGCGGCGTGGAGCCGCGCGCCCGCGGGCGCGTGTTCCAGCGCCAGGCGGAACAGCTCGGCGGCGTCGAACCGGTGCACCGCGGGCCAGCGGTTGGACCCGTCACCGACATAGGCGGACACGCCCCTCGCGTGGGCGATGCCGATCAGGTCGGGCACGAACCCGCGGTCGCCGTGCCCGTGCACCGACGGCGGGAGGCGCACCGCGCTGACGCGCACGCCACGCGCGGCGAACGACAGTGCCCTCTCTTCCGACGCGGCCCGGGGCTGCGCCTCCAGGACGGGCGTGTCCTCCGTGCCGAGGCGGCCCGGTGGAAGGAGCGCGGTCACCGAGGTGACGACGAAGGAACGACCCGAACCTTCGAGCGCCTCGCCCATCGCCTCGATGGCGCGGACGTCGGCCCGGCACGACGCCGCGAAGTCGGTGGAGGCGGAGATGTTGGTGAAGGCCGTGTGCACGACGCCGTCCGCCGCGGTCACTCCGCCGCGCAGGCTGTCGAGGTCGTCGAGGGAGCCGCGGTGGACCCCGGCACCGGCGGCCTTCAGGGACGCGGCCGCCTGGTCCGAGCGGGCGAGGCCGACGACCTCATGCCCGGCGTCGATGAGTTCGCGGACGACGGCGGAACCGAGGAATCCGGTCGCGCCGGTGACGAATACACGCACGGTGCACTCCTGCGGGTGAAGATGACATGGATCCGGCCCCGGCGCGCTGTCGAGGGGGCGTCCGGAGCGCTGGACCCATCCTCGGAACAGACGCGGACGCACGTCCAACGCCTGATCCGCATCGCAATACGCTTCGAGCATGCCCGCAGCTCAGCGGGCATTCGGCGGCCGGCGGCCGAGCCGCCGGGGTATACGCTTCGGGCATGCCCGACCCGGCTTCAGCGCCCGATCTCGACCTGCGGCTGGTGCGATACTTCACTGCCGTCGCCGAGCACCGGCACTTCGGCCGCGCCGCCGAGGCCCTGCACATCACGCAGCCGTCCCTGAGCCGGCAGATCCGCCACCTCGAGCGGCAACTGGGCGCCCGCCTGCTGGATCGCACGCCGCGGGGCACCCGGCTCACCGAGGCCGGAGAGATCTTCCTGCCTCGTGCGAAGGCGCTGCTGCGCTCGGCCGCCCAGGCCGCGGCCCAGACCCGCGCCGCGGCCCGTCCCAGCCGGATCACCATCGGGTGCACCACGAACATGGACGTCGCCCCGGCGGTGCGGGAACTGCACGGCCACCACCCGGACGCGGACGTACGCACCCTGACGCTGGCCTGGGACGAGGCACGTGCGGCCCTGCTCGATCGTCGCGTGGACGTGGCGGTGACCCGGCTGCCGCTGCGGACCGACCGCCTCCATGTGACGGTCCTCTACGACGATCCCCGAGTCCTGCTGGTCCCGCGCGGCCACCGCCTGGCCGGCCGGCGGTTGGTCACACTCGACGACATCGCGGACGAACCCCTGCCCCGGCTGCCCGACCCGGACTGGAACGCCTTCTGGCGCATCGACCCCCGGCCCGACGGGAGCCCCGCGCCGGACGGCCCCCTGATAGAGCTCCTCGAGGACAAGCTCGAACTCATCGCCGCCGGGCAGGCCGTGGCCATCGTCTCGGCCGGCCTGCGCGCGGACAGTCTCCATCCCGGCCTCACCACGGTTCCCCTGCACGGCGTCGAGCCGGGCCACGTCGTGCTCGCGACCCGCGCCGGCGACGACGACCCCCTCGTGACGGCCTTCCGCAAGTACGCCCAAGCCCACCTCAGAAGTGACATCGGCGGGGACGTGTAGGCAGCGGTCACGTCGTCCGCCCACCCTTCCTGATACCGGAGAGCGCTCTCCACCTCGTGCTATAAATGGCTGCATGAGCACCGATCTCCCGCACACGTCGGGAGCCCCCACGCTGGAGGACGTGGCCCGTGTGGCGGGAGTGTCCCGGGCGACCGTCTCGCGCGTGATCAACGGTATCCGCAACGTCGCGCCGGACATCCAGGAGGCGGTGCACCGGGCCATCGAGACGACCGGCTACGTGCCGAACCGGGCCGCCCGATCCCTCGTCACCCGCCGTACGGGAGCGGTCGCACTGGTCGTGTCGGGCGCGGGCGACGCGAAGGGCGGCGAGCCGTTCGAGTCCCGCGTCTTCGCCGACCCGTTCTTCGGCCGGGTCGCCGGCGGCGTGGTGGGATACCTGCGGCCGCGGGGCATCCACCCGGTGCTGATGCTGGCGGACTCGGTGCAGACCCGCGACGACGTCGTGTCCTTCCTCCGCCAGGGCAGCGCCGACGGCGCCCTGGTCGTCTCGACGCACGGCGAGGACCCGCTGCCGAAGCTGCTGGTGGACGCCGGGCTGCCCGCCGTACTGTGGGCGCGGCCCGCCCGGCCGATCCCGATCAGCTACGTCGACCTCGCCCACCGGGCCGGCGCGGCGCTGGCGGCCGACCACCTGGTGGCGCGCGGCTGCCGGCGGGTGGCCACGATCAGCGGCCCCTTCGACGTGCCCGCCGCCCAGGACCGGTTGTCGGGATTCCAGGAGGCCATGGCCGGGCACGGCCACCCGTACGTGCCGGCCGTGGAGGGCGACTTCATGCCCGCGAGCGGAGAGGCCGGTATGCACCGGCTCATCAAGGAGCACCCGGACATCGACGGCGTCTTCGTCGCCAACGACCTCATGGCGCAGGGCGCGCTGCTCGCGCTGCGCGACCTCGGGCGCCGGGTGCCCGAGGACGTCGCGGTGATCGGGTTCGACGACAGCGCCGCGGTCGCCTGCCGCCCGCCGCTGACGACCGTGCGCCAGCCGATGGAGGACATGGCCGCCGAGATGGCCCGCCTGCTGCTCGCGCACGTCGCGGACCCGGACTTCCAGGTCACCTCGGTCATCGTGCAGCCGACGCTGGTGGTCCGCGAGTCCGCCTGACGGACCACCGGCGCCCCGTTCCCCGCTGTCAGGCCACCCGCAGCCGCTTGCTCGCCTTGATGATCTCGGCGTAGCGGTGGCCGCTCGACTTGACGGTCCGTGCCTGGGTCTCGTAGTCGACGTGCACCAGGCCGAACCGCTTGTCGTATCCGTAGGCCCACTCGAAGTTGTCCAGCAGCGACCACGCGAAGTAGCCCGCCACCGGCGCCCCCTGTTCGATGGCCCGGCCGCAGGCCGCGATGTGGTCCTCCAGGTAGGCCAGACGCTCCGGGTCGTCGACGGTGCCGTCCGCGCCGACCGTGTCGGGCCAGGCCGACCCGCTCTCGGTGACGTACAGACGGGGCGCGGCGTACTCCCGGGCGAGGCGCACCAGCAGGCGTTCCAGGCCGCCCGCGTCGACCTCCCAGCCCATGGCCGTGGTCGTCGCCCCCGGCACCTCGACCTGCCGCGCGTACGGCACGGGCCCGTCGGGGTCGGCCGCCACCACCTGCCGGAAGTAGTAGTTGACGCCCAGGTAGTCGAGCGGGGCGGCGATCGTCTCCAGGTCTCCCGGCCGGATCGGCAGGTCGACGCCGTACACCGCGATCATGTCCTCCGGGTAGCCGCGGCCGGTGACCGGGTCGAGCCACCACCGGTTGACGTGCCCGTCGAGGCGCCGCGCGGCGGCGTGGTCCTCCTCGCTGTCGGTCGCCGGGTCGCACGGGCTGAGGTTGTTGACGATCCCGATCGACGGCGTCAGCCGCGCGGCGGCCCGTACGGCCTGTGTGGCCAGGCCGTGGGCGAGGTGGAGGTGGTAGGACGTGCGGACGGCGGCCTCCAGGTCCTTCACCCCGGGCGCCATGGAGCCCTCCAGGTGCCCGTGCCAGGAGCAGCACAGCGGCTCGTTGAGCGTCGTCCAGTCGGCGACGCGGTCCCCGAGTCGTTCGGCCACGACGGCGGCGTAGTCGGCGAAGCGCTGGGCGGTGTCGCGCGCGGGCCACCCGCCGCGGTCCTGCAGCGCCTGCGGCAGGTCCCAGTGGTAGAGGGTCGCGAACGGCCGGATGCCGGCGTCGAGCAGGGCGTCCACGAGGCGGTCGTAGAAGGCGAGCCCGCGCGGGTTGACCGGTCCCGTGCCGTCGGGCACCACGCGCGGCCAGGCCACCGAGAAGCGGTAGGCGTCCACACCGAGGCGTTCGAGCAGGCCGACGTCCTCGCGCCACCGATGGTAGTGGTCGCAGGCCACCTCACCGGTGTCGCCGCCGTCGATCGCCCCGGGTACCTCACAGAAGGTGTCCCAGATCGAGGGCAGCCTGCCGTCCTCGAGGGCCGCGCCCTCGATCTGGTAGGCCGAGGTGGCGACGCCCCAGACGAAGTCGTCGAAAGCGGTTACATCGGGGGCGTGGCCGCGCTGCGGCTCCATGCGCTGGTTCTCCTTGGTTCGATGGTGACGGTGACGGTGCGGGTTCACTTCACGGCGCCCGCGGTGAGGCCCTGCACGAGGTAGCGCTGCAGCAGCAGGAACCCGGCCACCACGGGGACGCTGACGACCAGGGAGGCCGCCATGATCTGGTTCCAGTAGACGTCGTTCTCGGTGGCGTACCCCTGGAGGCCGACGGCGAGGGTGCGGCTCGACTCGTCGGTCATGACCGAGGCGAACAGCACCTCCCCCCACGCGGTCATGAACGCGTAGATCGCGACGGCCACGATACCGGGGGTCGCGGCGGGAAGGACGACCCGCAGCAGGGCTCCGATCGGGCCGCTTCCATCGACCTGGGCGGCCTCGTCCAGGGCCGTCGGGATCGAGTCGAAATATCCGGCCAGCATCCAGATCGAGAACGGCAGCGAGAAGGTCAGATAGGTGATGATCAGCCCGGTGCGGCTGGCGTACAGCTCGACCCCGAGCGCGGTCCCGAGGTTCACGTAGATCATGAACAGCGGGAGCAGGAAGAGGATGCCGGGGAACATCTGCGTCGACAGCACGGTGACCGAGAAGATCCGGCGGCCGGGGAAGCGGAAGCGGCTGATCGCGTACGCCGCGAAGATCGCGATGACGACCGACACCAGCGCGGCCACCGACGCCACGATCAGACTGTTGGCGAAGTAACGGGCCAGCGGGACCGTCCGCCACATGTCGGCGAACGGCCGCAGCGTGATCGTCGTGGGGATCCAGTGGAAGTCCCCCTGCACGTCCTGCAGCGGCTTGATCGCCGAGGTCAGCATCACGTAGAGCGGGGTCAGGGTGAACAGGCCGAGCAGGCCGAGGCCGGCCCACCGCGCCCACGGCAGCCAGCGGGGGTCACGCATCGCTCCTCCTCCGGGACGTCGCCACCAGATACACGGCGGTCACCAGCAGCAGGAACAGCAGGAGCAGCACCGACATGGCCGAGCCCGAGCCGAAGTTCCAGGTGACGAACGAGCTCTGGTAGATGTGGATCGAGATCAGGTCCGCCTCGTGCGGGGCCGACTTGCCGAACAGCACGTACGGCGTGTTGAAGTCGTTGAACGTCCACAGGAACAGCACCAGCACCAGCACTTGGTTGATGGGGCGCAGCATGGGCAACGTGACCGCGCGCAGCCGCCGGCCCCAGCCCGCGCCGTCGATGGCGGCCGCCTCGTACAGGTCGGCGGGGATGTTCTGCAGCCCGGCCATCAGCACGAGGAAGGCGAACGGCCACGACCGCCACACGCAGACCACGATGATCGACACGAAGCTGTTGGACCCGATCAGCCAGAACGGCCGCTCTCCGAACAGGTGCAACTGGTCCACGAGCACGTGGTTGACGAGCCCCGAGTCGCGCTGGAGCAGGAAGCTCCAGGTGATCACTCCGGCGTAGACCGGCAGGGCGTACGGCACGAGGAACAGCGCGCGCAGCACGGCCCGGCCCCGGAACGAGCCCTGCATGAGCACCGCGCCGCAGATGCCGAGCAGCCACGACAGCCCGACGGTGAGCACGGTGAACACGACGGTGACGAGGAACGAGTGCAGCAGCGAGCGGCCGACCGCGCCGTCGAAGTCGACGGCGACGCTGTAGTTGTCCAGCCCCGCGAAGGGCGCGGCCGACCAGTTGCGCAGGAAGAACTGGGTGAGCTTCAGGAAGCTCATCCCGATGCCGATCAGCATCGGCACCAGGTGGACGAGCAGTTCGAGCAGCACGGCCGGAAGGATCAGCAGGTAGGGCAGGGCGACGCGGCGCAGCCGCACCGGGACCCGGTCCGCAAGCCTCCGCCGCCGACCACGCGGAGACGGGGGGCCACCTGGAGACGGAGGTCCTTCCGGAGACGCGGGCCTTCGTTGCGCGCCGGCCCGGGACGTGGTGGACACGACCGTCGGATCCGGTGCGGGGACCGCCGGATTCGTCCGGCGGGGGAATCGCTCGCCTGATGCCGTCCTTGTACGCCCCGGCGGGGCATCGGTCAGGGCTTGGCCGTCGCCTGCCCCGGCTGCCTCAGCCGGGGCAGGCGAGAAGCCGTCCTCTTCAGGGGACGGAGGAGTCACGGACTTCCTCTCGGTGTCGAGGGTCTGCGTCGGGGCGCCGGGCGGAGCCTCCGCCCGGCGCCGGGTTACCAGGGCCGCTCAGCCGCCCATCTGCTGGTTGGCCTCGGTCAGCTTGGCCTTGACGGCCTCCTCGGTGACCGGCTTGCCGCTCGCGGCGTCCGCGAACAACTGGTTCATCGCGTTGCCCACCAGCGTCTCGAACTGGCTCTCCTGCGCCACCTGCGGCAGCGGCGCGGCCGTGGTCGAGAGGATCTGCTGGAACGTCTTGATCGTCTCGCTCTCGAACGCCCGGTCGTCGTAGGCGTCCGTGACGGTCGGCAGCGAGCCGTACGCCTTGTTGAGATTCTGCTGGGTCTGCTTGGACGTCATGAACTGGGCGAACTTCAGCGCCCCGTCCTTGTTGGCGGCCGTCTTGAACACGGCGAGGTTGATGCCGGCGACCATCGCGTTGACCTGCTTGCCGCCCTGCGACGCGTCGGGCAGCGGGATCGGGGCCAGGCCGTAGTCGTCCTCGGTCCAGCCGGCCTGCTTGAGCTGAGTGGCGATCGACTGCCACATCAGCATGCCGGCCTTGCCGGAGACGAAGTCCTGCACCGCCTCGGTGCCGTTGGCGTACTCGGCGTTGCTCGGGTTGACGATCTTGTGGGCGGCCATCAGGTCGAGGTACTGCTTGATGGCCGCGACCTCCTGGTCGGAGTCGAAGTGCGGCTTGCCGGAGGCGTCGAACAGGTCCGCGCCGTGCTGCTGGCCGAAGATGAAGGCGTGGTGGGCGTTCTCGCTGACGCTGGCGCCCTCCACCGCGAGCCCCCACTTGCCGTCCTTGGTCAGCTTCTTGCCGTCCGCGATCAGCTCGTCCCAGGTGGCCGGCGGCTTGTCGATGCCGGCCTCCTTGAACATCTTCTTGTTGTAGAAGAGGCCGTACGTCATGCCGTAGATCGGCACGGCGGTGGGCGGCTGGCCGGGGGCGCCGGTCGCCGCGAGGCTGGGGCCGAGGAAGCGCTCCTTGCCGCCGAGCGTCTTGAGCAGCGCGTCGTCCCAGGGCACGAACGCCCCGGTCGCCTGCAGGGAGGCCGACCAGGTGTTGCCGATGTTGACGACGTCCGGGCCCTTGCCCGACGTGGTCGCGGCGAGGATCCGGTTGAGCAGGTCGGCCCAGGGGACGACCTCCAGGTTCACCTTGATGCCGGTCTCCTTGGTGAACCTGTCCAGCTCGGGCTTGAGCACCTCCTTGTCGTTCTCCAGGCTGGTGCCCTGGTTGGACGCCCAGTAGGTGATCGTCTGGGCCGCGCTCCCACCGGCCGATCCGGCCGTGGACGGCGAGTCGTCGGCGCCGCAGGCCGTCGCGGCGAGCACGAGGGCTCCGGCGACGGCGGCGAGATATGGCTTGTGTCTGCGCACGGGTGTTGTCCTCACTCTTGCGGGTGCGACCGCCCACCCGTGAGGGCGGCGGCCTGGGGGGTGAACGGGGGCTGTGACAGCGCGGTCCTGCGACAGCGCGGCGCGGACGGTCCCTGCGGGTGCGGGAGTCGCCCCAGGTGACGGGCGCCGGCCACGCGAGCACGGCTCTCCTCACCGCCGATGGCTTGGAGAGCGCTCTCCAAGGAGGAGAGTGTCGCGGAAGGCGAGGAGTGTCAAGGGGCGGCACTGCCCCACGCTCGGCGCAGCCGACCGCTCTGACTCGGTTTCCCTCGCATGAACTGCGGATTTCCGCCGCGTTGAAGGCCGGTCTTGACAGGGCGGTCAGCGGGGTCCACGCTTTGGGAAAGCGCTCTCCCATCCCGTTCCCGCATCTGTGCCGAAGAGAGGTCGCCCTTTCCCCACCGCACGCCGGGCACGCCCCCGGCATCCCCGCCGGCCGGCCCGCATCGCCTTCACCCGGCCGTTCAGGCCTGTACGCACGGCTTTTGACCAGCCCAATACGCCATTTTTACTTTTTTGGGCAATTTCTGCGTCCGTTCGGACTTCGGGGGTAGCTCGCCGCTCCAGGGACGATTTCGACCCAAGGAGGCTTCAGTGAGCGACTTCCATACCGAGACGCGAACATACGACGGGGGAAGCGCGCTGCCGCCGGGCACCGGCCGTCAGCAGGCCGGACAGCAGGGGCCCACACAGCAGGGGACTGCGCAGCAGGTCCGGCAGGCGGCGCAGGAGACGGCCCACGAGGCCAGGGCGGCCGCCGGCGAGGTGGCGGTCACCGCCAAGGACCAGGCGCGTACGGTGGCCCACGAGGCCAGGGAGCAGACGCGGCACGTTCTCCACCAGCTGCGCAGGCACACCGACGAGCAGGCGCGGCACCAGAGCAGGCGCGCGGCCGACACGATCCGCCAGTGGACCGGCGAGCTGGAGGCCATCGGCGACAACGCCAAGCCCGACTCCCCCATGCGGGACGTGGTCCAGCAGGTCGCGGACCAGGGGCGCCGCGCCGCCGACTACCTGGAGACCCAGGGCCTGCAGGGCGCGGTGCGCGACGTGCAGGACTTCGCACGCCGCCGCCCGGGGCTGTTCCTGGCCGGCGCCGCGGTCGCGGGCTTCCTCGTGGGACGGGCCGTCAAGGCCGTCACCTCGGCCGAGGACCCGCACACGAACGACGCGGCGAGGCGCTTCGACTCCGGCTCCGCATACGGCACCGTCTCCGGCGACGGAAGCGGCGCCGCATACGGTTCCGGGTCGCCCTCGACCGCCCCGTACGGCAGCCGTCCACCGGCGACGTACGGCACGGGCACGCAGCACACCCTGGTCGGAGAGTCGGTGAGCGGGAGCACGGGCACCGGCGGCCCGGGCACCGGCGTGACCGCCTCTCCGTCGTACGGCGCAGATACCGGCAACGGCACCGGCAACGGCACCGGCAACGGCACCGGCGCCGGATATCGAGCCGGTGACGAAACGCGTGACGGCACCGGCACCGGTGACGCGACCGGCGCGCGCTACCCGTCCGAGGAAATCCGGGACGGCCATGCGGACGGATACCCGGGCACGCCGGGCAACGGGGGTGGCCCGCGATGAGCTACCCCAGCCCACCCGCCGAGCCCTCGCTGGGCAAACTGGTCGGGGAGATCGGCGAGGACCTGTCCACGCTGTTCCGCCAGGAGGTGGAGCTCGCCAAGGCCGAGATCCGGCAGGAGGCCGCCAAGGCCGGCAAGGCCGCCGGAATGCTCGGCGGAGCCGGCTTCGCCGGATACATGGTGGCGCTCCTCGTCACGCTGGCCGTCGTGTTCGGTCTCGGCAACGTCATGGACCTGGCCTGGGCCGCGCTCATCGTCGCGGCCGTGTGGGCGGTGATCGGCGGCGTGCTGTTCGCGCGGGGCAAGGAGCGCATGCGCGAGGTGAACCCCACGCCCGAGCAGACCATCGAGACGCTGAAGGAGGACGTGCGATGGGCGCGAGCCCAGAGGAGATAAGGGCCGAGATCGAGGTCACGCGGGCGGAACTCGCCGCCGACGTCGACCGGCTCGCCGACCGGGCGAGCCCGGCGCGCATCGTGCGGCGCCGTACGGACAAGGTGCGCCAGGCGGCGCAGTCGGTGAAGGAGAAGGTGATGGGAGTGCCGGCACACGCCACCCACACGGTTCGCGACCAGACCGGTGAGGCCGCGGGGACGATGCGGGACGCCGCGGCGCACGCCGGCGAGACGGTCCGTGACGCGGCGGCGCAGGCGGGCGAGACGGTCCGCGGCACCGCGGCCGAGGCGGGCGAAATGGTGCGGCACGGCGCCCAGCAGGCCGCCCAGACCGTGCGCGAGGCGCCGCGGCAGGCGATGCGGAGCACGCAGGGCAACCCGCTCGCCGCGGGGCTGATCGCCTTCGGCGCGGGGCTGCTGGCCGCGAGCCTGCTGCCGAAGACCTCCGCCGAGGAACGCGCGGCCGTGCAGGTCAAGGACCGGGCCGGCGAGATGGTCGAGCCGGTGAAGCAGGCCGTCCAGGAGACCGCGCAGCGCGTGGGCGAGGACGCCAGGGAGGCGGTCCAGCAGGTGCGCGAAACCGCCGCGGAGGCGACCAGGACCACGGGTGAGGAGGCTCGCGACCAGGCACGGCAGGTCACCGAGCAGACCCGCGACCAGGCACGGCAGATGACCGGGCAGGCCCGGTCATAGCATCCCGCGTGGGAACGTTCCGAGGGCCGGGCCCGGCAGAAGGGCCCGGCCCTCGGCGTACGCCCTCCCCCCGGCCGGGCGGCGGGCGCGAGGCCGGTTACGATCAAGGTGGAGGACGGATGGAGGAGGGCGGCGATGACGCGAGGGACCGCGACGTGAGGGCCGCCCGGCTGCACAAGGTGGGCGACATCCGGTTGTCCGAGGAACCTCGCCCCGTTCCCGGGCCGGGTGAGAGCCTGGTGCGCGTCACCGCGGTCGGCCTGTGCGGCTCCGACCTGCACTGGTACTCCGAAGGCGGCATCGGCGACGCGGTGCTGGACAATCCGCTCGTCGTGGGACACGAGATCGCCGGAGTGATCGAGGGCGGCCCACGGCACGGCACGCGGGTCGCGGTCGACCCCGCCATCCCCTGCGGCCGGTGCGGGGTGTGCGCGACGGGGTACGGCAACCTGTGCCCGGACGTCCGCTTCGCCGGGCACGGCACGCTCGACGGCGGCCTGCGCGAGTATCTCGCCTGGCCCGACGACCTGCTGCACCCGTTGCCCGACGCGCTCTCCGACAGCGACGGGGCCATGCTCGAACCGCTCGGTGTGGCGATCCACTCCGTGGACCTGGGGCATCTGGGGCTCGGCGCGCCCGTCGCCGTCGTCGGCTGCGGGCCGATCGGGCTGCTGGTGGTCCAGCTCGCCCGGCTCGCAGGCGCCTCGACGGTGGTCGCCGTCGATCCCCTGCCGCACCGCCGTGCCGCCGCCCTGCGGCTCGGCGCCGACCACGCACTGTCCCCCGAGGAGGCGGGGCCGGCCACGTGGACCGGGATCGACGGGCTGGACGGCCTCGGCGTACGGGTGGCCTTCGAGGTGTCGGGCGACGACGACGCGGTGCGCGTCGCCATGACCGCGGTCCGGCCCGGCGGCCGGGTCGTGCTGGCCGGCATCCCCGACGAGGACCGCACGTCGTTCCCGGCGTCGCTGGCCCGGCGCAAGGGCCTCACGCTCGCGCTGGTCCGGCGGATGAACCTCACCTATCCCCGGGCGATCCGCCTCGTCGAGAACGGGTCGGTGGACGTGTCGTCGCTGGTCACCGAGCGCTTCCCGCTCGCGGCAACGGCGGACGCCTTCGCCGCCGCCGTATCCCGGCGCGGCCTCAAGGTCGTGGTGGAACCCCACGGCTGAGGCACCCGGGCCCTGATGCCGTGAACCGGGGCAGACACGGTCGAATTGACAGCAATGCCGACAGGGACACAACGACACGCGTCAAGATTCTCGCGAAATCCCGGTGCGCCGGACGCGGAACCGGGTATGTTCTGAGCATCGCGCAAGCGAACACAGGCTTCACCGGGGCAATCGCCCCCGAGGGCGCGGTCTTTCTGGGCCGCGCCCTCTTTATTTCCCCCGATGCCCTGCACACCCCCCGAGGTTGCGTCAGCATGCATGCGATCCCCGCCGGTCGTGACCCCCGGTCCTCCTACTCCCGGCATGTCACCACCCGGCTGCTCGATTTCACCCGGCAGGGAGCCCCCTGGCCGATCCGCTTGTGGGATGTCGGCTCGTTCCTGGCCCTGGAGGAGTTGTACGAGGCCGGCGTGTGGGTCGATCGGCGGGTGCTGTCACAGCCGGCGGTGGACTGGCAGCGCCACGCGCTGGAGCGCCTGCTCGGCGACGATCCCGCCCTGGGCAGCTCTGTCTACCGCCGGGAGCTGCGCGAGGTTCTGCAGACGACCCTCACCCTGGCCAGCGACGGCCGTCGCAAGCTGCGCCATCTCATCGACGTCGGACGGCCCGGCTACCTCGGCCGCTGGTCGTCCTGCGCGGCCGCGCAGGAGCCACCCCGGGCCGAACGCGTGGCCCGGGCCGTCGCCGCCCACCTGCTCGACAGCGGGCACAGCCTGGCCGGTGTGCAGCGCTGGCTCCGCAGCGGCCACCTGAGTCTGTCGGCGACGGACCTGATCGCCGAGGCGTCCGCCCTGCTGGCCCGGCCGCCGCGCCAGTGGCGGGTCGTCGTCCCCTTCCGCTCGCTCAGCCGTCACGAGGAACTGGCCGGTTGGCTGCCCAACTGGCTGACTGCCGAGCAGACGCGGCCTCTGATGGCGGGCGCGAGCGCCGAGCGGCACCGGGAGGTGGTCGGCGGGCTGAGTTACTCGGTCGAAGCCAGGGACGCCGAGCGCGCCGTGGAGATCGTCTCCGACCTGGTCGAGCGGCTCCAGGCGCGGGCGCGCTTCACGGCCGCGGGAGCGGTCGTCCCGCTGGGCGAGGCGTACATCGGAGGCGAGGACCGCTCCTTTCCCCTCCTGCTGCCCTCGCGCGGTGCGCAGGTGCTCTCGCTGGCCGCCGAGCGGCAGTTGTACGTGGTCGGCCAGGACGTGCAGCGGTTCGGCGAGCAGGCCAGGAGCACGGTGGACGAGGCCCTGGAGATCGCCTCCGCGCTCAACCAGGGACCGCTGGCGCCCGCCATCGCGGGAGGCTGGGCGGCTCTCG
The DNA here is from genome assembly GCF_014892245.1 of Microbispora sitophila. NCBI lineage: Bacteria > Bacillati > Actinomycetota > Actinomycetes > Streptosporangiales > Streptosporangiaceae > Microbispora > Microbispora sitophila. Next base: position 89,935 of record NZ_JADBGC010000027.1, read on the forward strand.
AGTCCCTGCTGACCGAGGCCAGGGATCCCGACGAGCGGGAGAAGGTCGTGGCCGCCTCCCGCGCCGCCGCGCTCGTCGCCTGTTCCTGGCCGCGTGCCGAGCTCACCGCGCTCTCCTATCGGGTACGCGAGGTGCCCGGCGACGCCCTCCCGGGCAAGTTGTCGGCCTGCGCGTCCAACCGGGAACGTTCCACACTGATCGCCGCCGAGCTGGAATGCCGAGACGGGCTTCCGCTCGTTCGGTCCTGGCGGACCGGCAGTGACGTGGCGTCGGTGTTCCGGATGAAGGCGCTGCTCGCCGACCGCCGGCGTGTGCTGGAGCGGGTGCGCGGCTACCTGGAGGTGTCGCTGCGGCGGCTGTATCGGTGCCGCAACATCGTGCTCCACGGCGGTTCCACCGGCGGCGTCGCCCTTCCCGCCACCCTCCGGGTCACGGCGCCGCTGGTCGGCGCCGCCCTCGACCGGATCGCGCACTCCCATCTGGTGGCCGAGGTGCCTCCGCTCGCGCTCGCGTCGAGGGCGGAGACGGCGCTGCGCATGGTGGACGACGACCTCGGGCCCGGACTGTGCGATCTCATCGACTGAAGAACTCGTCGTACCCGAGCTTGGCGACCAGGGCGGCCACCACGCACAGCAGGACGACGCGGACGAATCCCGCGCCCCGGTTGAGCGCCATCCGCGCGCCGATCTGCGCTCCGGCGATGTTGCAGGCGGCCATGGCCAGGCCGAGCGCCCACACCACGTGGCCCTGCGCGGCGAAGACGATGAGGGCCCCGAGGTTGGTGCCGGTGTTGACGGCCTTCGCCGTGGCGGAGGCGTGGACGAAGTCCATTCCGAGGATCGAGGTGAACGCGATGAGCAGGAAGGTGCCGGTGCCCGGCCCCACGATGCCGTCGTAGTAGGCGATGCCGACGCCCGCCACCGCGACGCCCGTCACCACCCGCGCACGCGTACGCAGGTGCGGGTGGGGCAGGCGGCCGAACCCCGGCCGCAGGGTCACGAACGCCCCCACGCCCAGCAGCACGACCATGACCAGCGGCTTCAGCACATCCGCGTCGAGCAGGGCCGCCGAGGCGGCGCCGAGACCGGCGAAGGCGACCGCCAGCGCCGCGGCCGGTACGGCCACCGCCCGGTCGAGCTTCGTCTTCCTCGCGTAGGTGACGGCGGCCGACCCCGTCCCGAAGATCGCGGCGGACTTGTTCGTGGCCAGCGCCTGGACCGGCGTGAGCCCGGCCAGGAGCAGCACCGGAAGCTGCAGCAGCCCTCCCCCGCCGACCACGGCGTCCACCCATCCGGCGGCCACGGCGGCGAGGAGCAGGAGCACGACCTGTCCGGCACCCATGTGGCTGCATTCCCCCTTTGCGCCCGTTTGACCGACGGCTCGACGAGCGAGCCTAGCGGGCGGCGGACAACCGGGAGCGGCCAGGATCTCCTTCCGGGCCGCCCTCGCGCCCCCGCGGACGGTCGCGGAATCCCGGACGCCGATGCCAGGAGCTCACGCCATGTGAGGCTCGAGGAACTTTCCCCCGCACGGGGGAGGCGCGTCCCGCCCGGTGGGGAGGCCCGGCGAGGACGCGACCGCGAGGCTGAAGTCATGGAAACGGCACACCTGCACCGGAAGTCCTCGCCCCGGCGCCCCGGCGCGCTCGCCACCGCCGCCACGGCGGTGGCCGGGCTCGCGCTGGCCGGCGCCGGGGCGAGCGGGATCGCCTTCGACATCGTGGGCGGGATCATGGCGGCGATCGCGGAGGTCAGCGGGGAGAGCGGCGTTGTCGACCTGGGCTTCGACCTGCCGATGGCCGCCGCCCGCGCCGCCGCGCTCGCCGCCGGCACGACGCTCCTCGTGACCGCCGTACGGCGTCGCCGCCGCGCGCGCGGCGCCTGCGCACGCTGCGGGCGGTCAGAAGGGCCCGGCGACGCTCAGCCCGGAGGCCGCGACGACGCGGGCCACACGTCTCCCGCCGGCGGGGGCCGGGGGACGTGGCAGGCCCGGGGATCGTGGCAGAGGCTGAGCGTCCGCGCCGGATACCTGACTGTGCTGCTCGCGGCCGGGTACGGCGCGCTGAAGGTGCAGTGGGGCCTCGGGGGCACGTTCGGCCTCACCGATCCCCGGGCGTTCGGGGACGTGCACCTGTGGACGCCGGGGCTCGGCGACACCGGGGTGCTCGCGCTGATCGGCATGGCGCTCGGGCTCGGTTTCGCCCGGACCTGGCGGCCGCCGCTGCGCATGCCACGGTGGATGCCGCTGACGGCCGCCTCCGTGGGGAGCGTCATGCTGATCCCGGTCGGCGTCCTCGGCACGGGATTGCGCGTCGCGGTCGCCCTCGGCCTCGCGAAGCCGTCCCTGGAGGGCGTCTCTCCCTGGGTGTTCGACGTCATCTATCCCTGGTTCCTCGCCTGGGGGCTGGCGATGGGTACTGCGGCCGTCGGCTACCACTACCGCACGCGTGGCGTCTGCCGCGCCTGCGGCCGGGGGCGCCCCGCCTTCGTACCGCACCTCGGTGCCGAGGGGCCGCCCGCACGGGGGGAGGCGGAGACGACCACACTGTGATCAGACGGACCAGGACCGGACGACGGTGAGGAGCGGCTGTGACGTCGTGGAGCGACCACGCGATCTGGTGGCATGTCTACCCGATGGGTTTCACCGGCGCCCCGCTGACGGCGGCACCCGAGGGAGCGCCGGTCCGGCACCGGCTGCGGCGTCTGGAGAGCTGGCTCGACTACGCCGTGAACCTCGGCTGTTCGGGTCTCCAACTCGGCCCGATCTTCGCGTCCGAGACGCACGGGTACGACACGGTGGACCACTTCCGCGTCGATCCCCGGCTCGGGGACGACGACGACTTCGACCACCTGGTGGCCGAGGCGCGGCGGCGCGGGCTCCGGGTGCTGCTCGACGGGGTGTTCAACCACGTGGGCAGGGGGTTTCCCGTCTTCGCCCGGGCGCTCGCGGAAGGGCCGGACTCCCCCGCCGCCCGCTGGTTCCGCCCGGGTGACGGCGCCGGCGGCTTCGCCGTGTTCGAGGGCCACGACCATCTGGTCGCGCTGAACCACGCGGAGCCCGCCGTCCTCGACCACGTCGTACGGGTGATGAGCCACTGGCTCGGCCGCGGCGCGTCCGGCTGGCGGCTCGACGCGGCGTACGCGGTGCCGCTCGCCTTCTGGAGGGAGGCCGTCACCCGGGTGCGGCGGGAACATCCGGACGCCTGGTTCGCCGGCGAGGTGATCCACGGCGACTACGCGGCGTACGTCACCGAGGGCGGGCTCGACTCGGTGACGCAGTACGAGCTGTGGAAGGCCATCTGGAGCTCCCTCAACGACGGCAACTTCTTCGAACTCGCCTGGGCGCTCGACCGGCACGACCGGCTGCTGGAGGTGTTCGCGCCGATGACGTTCGTCGGCAACCACGACGTGACCCGCCTGGCCAGCAGGCTCGCCGATCCGCGGCACCTGGGGCACGCCCTGGCGGTCCTGATGACCGTCGGCGGGGTGCCGAGCCTCTATTACGGGGACGAGCAGGCGTTCCTCGGGGTCAAGGAGGAACGCGTTGGGGGCGACGACGCGATCCGGCCCGCCTTCCCCGACGGCCCGGGCGACCTGGCGCCGCACGGCATGCCCGTCTACCGGCTCCACCAGCGGCTGATCGGGCTGCGCCGCCGACACCCCTGGCTGGTCCGGGCTCGTACGAAGGCCGAGCACGTCGCCAACAGGGCCCTCGCGCTGCGCAGCGAGGGAGGGATGGGAGAAGTCGTCACGCTGCTCAACATCGGCGACGACGCCTACCGCTTCCCGATGGACGTCTCCCGGCTGACCGTCGCGGAGAGCTGGGCCGGGGCGGAGAGCTGGGCCGGTGCGGCCGGCCCGGACGGGGACCCCGCTCTCGTGCCCGCGCACGGGTGGCGGGTGCTTGTCCACAGGCCGTGACCGGACGGCACGGCGTTCGCCGCGCGTGCGGGACGATCGGAACGTGAACCGCGTCCTCGCCCCGCTCATCGACAGGATCACCTACCGCAGGTGGGCCTGCCTGATCGTCGGTGGCGCGCTGCTCATGCCCTACATGATGGCCGGAGAGGTCGCGACGGCGCTGTGGCGTCCGACGCCGGACGCCGGCGACCCGCTGCTGTCGGTTCAGCCGTTGATCTTCATCGGGGTGCTCCCGGTGGTGGCGGTGTCGGGGCTGTTCCTGCCGGTCCGGGCCTTCGAGGTCGCCGCCGCCCGCGCGTTGCTGGGCGCGGCCGTCGAGACCCCGCCGTCTCCCGTACGGCGGACCTGGTCCGAACGCCGCAGGACCGCGGCGTGGTTCACCCTGCACCTGGGAGTCGGCGGCCTGGTGAGCGGGGTGACCCTGGCCATGGTGCCGTTCGCGGTCTGGCTTGCGGTCCTTCCGCTGGCCGGGGATCACCTCGGGCTGGTGGACTCCGGGATCAGCAGCGGCTGGGCGGCGGCGTGGGGTCCGCCGGCCGGGCTGGCCCTCCTCGTCTGCCTGCTCTTCCTCGCGGTCGGCGCCGGGACGCTGCTCGCCCGCCTGGCCCCCGCGTTCCTCGGGCCCTCCGCGGCCGACCGGCTCGCCCTGGCGCGGCAGGCGGCCCACCGGCTGGCGGTGCGCAACCGGCTCGCCAGGGAGTTGCACGACTCGGTGGGCCACGCCCTCAGCGTGGTGACCGTGCAGGCCGCCGCCGCGGGCCGGGTGCTCGACCGGGACCCCGCCGCCGCCCGGGCCGCGCTGGAGGCGATCGAGACCTCCGCCCGGAGCGCGCTGAACGAGCTCGACCATGTCATCGGCGTCCTGCGGGAGGGCGCGGGACGGGCCTCGCCCGAGCCGTCCCTCGGCGACCTCCCCGCGTTGCTCGACGCCGCACTCACCGGAGACCGGCCGGTCTCCCGCCGGCTCGGCGACCTGTCCGCGGTGCCTCCCGTGATCTCCCGGGAGGCCTACCGCGTCGTGCAGGAGGCGTTGACCAACGCGATCCGGCACGGCACGGGCCCGATCGAGGTCGACGCCGGCGTACACGACCGCGTCCTGGAGGTGTGCGTGCGCAACGAGGTCCGTGCGAACCACCGGCGAGGCCCGGCCGGACCGCGCCGGCGCGGCAGGAGCGGCGGCACGTCCGGCACACCGGGGCACGGGCTGGACGGCATCCGGGAGCGGGTGACGCTGCTCGGGGGCCGGATGGAGGCGGGAGGCGACGGCGAGACGTGGCGGGTCGAGGTCCGCGTCCCGCTTCCGGGCGCGGATGCCGCCCTGCTCCCGGGCAGGCGCGCCGAGAGCGCGGGCGAAGGCATGGACGAGGACTCCGGCGAGGGGCGGACGGAGACATGAGCGGAAGCATCGGGGTGCTGCTGGCCGACGACGAGGACCTGATCCGCACCGGTCTGCGGATCATCGTCGAGTCCGAGCCCGGCCTGAGCGTTGTGGGCGAGGCGGCCGACGGCGCGGCGGCGGTGTCGCTGGCCCGCTCGCTCCGGCCCGACGTCGTCCTGATGGACGTACGCATGCCGGCGGTGGACGGCATTCAGGCGACTCGGGCCCTTACGGCCGCCGAGGGCGCGCCCAAGGTGGTGGTGGTGACGACGTTCGAGAACGACGACTACGTCTACGAGGCGCTGCGGGCCGGCGCGAGCGGCTTCCTGCTCAAACGGGCGAGGGCGGACGAGCTCGTCCAGGCGATCCGGGTGGCGGCGGGCGAGTCGCTGCTGTTCCCCGCCGCCATCCGGTCGCTGGTCGCGGCCCGCGGCGCCGCCCGCGCCGTCCCCGGCATCGGCCGGCTGACCACGCGTGAGGGGGACGTGCTGCGGCTGATGGCACGCGGCCTGTCGAACGCGGAGATCGCCGCCGAACTCGTCGTCGGCACGGAGACCGTCAAGACCCACGTGGGAAACGTCCTGTCCAAACTGGGCGCCCGCGATCGCACGCAGGCGGTCGTCGCCGCCTACGAGTCGGGCTTCGTCTCCCCCCGCTGATCCCGCCTGGGCGACCCGCGGTCATCTGCGGGTCAGACGCCACAGCGAGGTGACCTCCGCGACCCGGGCGGCGTGGAGGAGATCGGCGCCGTCCGTCGTCCGTGGGTGCCGCGGCCTGGTATCGATCCTGTCCACCACGCGCAGTCCCGCCGCCTCGATCAGGGCCGGCAGGTGGCCGCGTGGCCTGAGTCCGAGGTGCTCGGCCAGGTCCGACAGGATGAGCCAGCCTTCGCCGCCCGGTCGCAGGTGGGCGGCGAGCCCGTCCAGGAAGCCCTGGAGCATGCCGCTGTCCGGATCGTAGACGCCCTGCTCCAGGGCCGAGCTCGGACGGGCGGGAATCCAGGGAGGGTTGCAGACGACGAGATCGGCGCGCCCCTCGGGGAAGAGGCGAGGACCGATCACGTCGACGCGGGCGGCGAGGCCCAGCCGGCTGAGGTTGTCACGGGCGCACGCCAGCGCACGCGGATTGATGTCGGTGGCGACGACGTGATCGACCCCCCGATGAGCCAGAACCGCGGCCAGCACTCCGGTTCCCGTGCCGAGGTCGAACGCGGTGTGGCGGGCGCGGCCGAACGGCGTCCGGGCGACCAGGTCGACGTACTCCCCCCTGACCGGGGAGAAGACGCCGTAGTGGGGATGGATGCGAGCGCCGAGGAAAGGTATCTCCACGCCCTTGAGACGCCACTGGTGCGCCCCGATCACACCCAGCAGCTCGGTGAGGGCGACCGCCATCGGCTCGTGCGGCGTGCCGTACGCCTCCGTGCACGCGTGCCGTACGTCCGGAGCCCTGCGCAGGTCCAGGGCGTAGGTGTCGTCCAGCACCACGACGAGCCTGCCCAGGACGCGGGCCCGGTCGCCGCGGGCCCGGCGGTGAAGGCGGAAGGCCTCACGGGGGTCGTTCCCGGCAGCGAGGGGCTTGCGGTCGATGCGGCGGCTCATCGCCCGCAGGAGCTGACGTGCGTTGTGATAGTCGCCTCTCCACAGCAACGCCGTGCCTTCGCAGGCGAGCCGGTAGGCGGTGCCGGCCTTCATGTGGTCGTCCGCGACGACGATCCGCCGGGGCGGCGGGGCGGCGCTCTCGGAGTGCCAGCGGGCGGATCGGACGATGCGGGCTTCGGTCCAGTGGATGGTGGACACGACGTACTCCTCGTGATCGACGTGTGCGATGGGCACGAAGAGCACTTCGACGAGGAGCACGGCGGACTCGCCCGTGCTACGGCACGGGCGTGGCTGACGGGGCAGGAAGGGTTACCGCTCCCGCGTCGAAGCGCGAGAGGAGGCGTCGCCGAGAACCATTCCGAGCGTCACGATCAGCCCTTTCAGAAAGACTGCCCCGAGATTCGCACACCGCTCCGCGACAGGCAAACACGGACCGGTGAGGAACGGCGGCGGGCTGCGCAGCGCCGACAAATCTTCCGCGTCTTTTTGGTTGATCGTCACGCCTGCCGGAGATGAGGGCGCTTTGGCAGCGTGAGGACCGGAAACGGCCGAGCGCGATTCGCACACCGCCGTACGGGACGAATCGGTGCGGCCATCACAGAAAAGGGGGTCCTCGATGGGAGACGGGATCAGGGCGCGGGTGTCGGTCACCGGGCTGGGCGCCATCACGCCGCTGGGCGCGGACGTGGCCACCACCTGGGCGGGCCTGCTGGAAGGACGGTCCGGTATCCGGCTGATCGAGGAGGACTGGGCCGAGAACCTGCCCGTACGGATCGCCGGCCGGCTGCCGGTGGACCCCGCCGAGGTGCTGGGCCGGGTGACGGCGCGGCGGCTCGACCGCTGCCAGCAGGCGGCGCTGATCGCCGCGCGGGAGGCGTGGGCGGACGCGGGGGCGCCCGGCGTCGAGCCCGAGCGCCTCGCCGTGGTGATCGGCACGGGCGTCGGCGGCGTCCTGACCACGCTCAACCAGAACGAGATCCTCGAAAGGTACGGCCCGCGCAGGGTCTCGCCCTACACGGTGCCCATGCTGATGCCCAACGGACCGGCGGCGGTGGTCAGCATCGAGCTCGGCGCGCGCGGAGGCGCCCACACGCCGGTGAGCGCGTGCGCCACCGGCGCCGAGGCGATCGCGACGGGCCTGGACCTCATCAGGCTCGGGCGCGCCGACGTGGTCGTCGCCGGCGGGGCGGAGGCGTGCGTGCACGCGCTGACCCTGGCCGGGTTCGCCCAGGCCAAGGCCGTCTCCACGCGCAACGACGCGCCGCGGGAGGCGTCACGGCCCTTCGACCTGGGGCGCGACGGCTTCGTGCTGGGCGAGGGGTCCGCGCTGGTGGTGCTGGAACGCGAGGAGTTCGCCGCCGCCCGCGGCGCCCGGGTGCACGCCACCCTCGCCGGCGCCGGAGTCACCTCCGACGCCTTTCACATCACCGCCCCCGACGCGGCCGGGCAGGCGCGGGCGATGCGGCTCGCCCTGTCCGACGCCGGTCTGGACGCTCTCGACGTGGGGCACGTGAACGCTCACGCCACCTCGACCCCCCCGGGCGACCTGACCGAGAACGCGTCGATCGCCGAGGCGATCGGGACGCATCCCGCGGTCACCGCGATCAAGTCGATGACCGGCCACCTGTGCGGGGCGGCCGGGTCGCTGGGCGCGATCGCCACCGTCCTCGCCCTGCGCGACGGAGTGATCCCGGCCATCCGCAACCTCGACGACCCGGACCCTGAGGTGAAGCTCGACCTGGTGGCCGGAGCGCCGCGCAGCGGCCGCTGGACGGCCGGGCTGGTGAACTCCTTCGGCTTCGGCGGCCACAACGCGTCCCTGGTGTTCACCACCGCCTGAGCCGCGCGTCAGATCGGGCCGCGGCCGCCGAAGAGGTCGTCCGGCCAGGGGCTCTGGCTGCCGTCGCCGCTGCCGGACGGGCCGGGGGTGGGCTGCTGCGGCTCGGGTGAGGCGGGCTCGGGCGGCGGGGTGGGCACGAACTGCGTGTTCGGCAGCGGCCGGGGCGGCTCCGGCTCGTCCTCGCCGCGGAACAGCAGCATCCAGGTGACCAGCAGCAGCGCGAGCACGAGCGTGGCCAGCAGCGTCGAGGCGAGCACGACCGAGCGCCGGGTGGCCACCGGCGGCGGAGGCGGCCCGGGTGGAGCGGGCAGCGCGGGGGTGCGGTCGCCCAGCCAGTAGTGCGCGAAGTCGGGCCCGTGCCGCCGCCCGATCAACGTGCCGGAAACGGTGACCGGGTCGAGGAACCGCTCGGCCCCCGGGCCGTTCGGCACGAACGGCACGGCCACCCAGGGCGCGGGCCCGTCCTGCATCGCCAGGACGGGAGGGGTGTCGGGAGAAACCCTGCCGCGCACGCGGTCCACCAGCGAGGCGCCCCACCCGCGTACGCCCGTCCGGCCCTGTGTTTCCCTGATCGCGCTGCTTTGTGCGTCCTTGATCGCGGTGACGAACCGGTCCCTCGCGGCGGCGTCGAGGGCGGCGCCGCTGGACAGGACGGCCACCGACACCACCCGGCCGTCGGGCGCCTGGCCCAGATAGACGAGCCCGGCCGGGGCCGTCTGCAGACGCGCCTGCAGCGCGAACGGCCCCACGTGGGGCGGGTCGCCGTACTGCAGCGGAGTGACCATCCTCCACATCAAAACACACGGGCGCGTCAGGGGGTGTGGCACGCGCCGGGACGGGCAAATGGGAGAGAAATGGATTCTCCAGCCGAGTCACGATTGAATAACGAGCATGACCGTTGCCGATGAACGCAGTGACCCGGAGCCCGGCGAGGGCGCGACGGAGCAGGAGGAGGACGAGGCCCGGCTGGACGCCCTGCGGGAGGCGCTGGCCGAGGTCCGGCGCGTGATCGTCGGGCAGGAGCACATGGTCGAGCGGCTGCTGGTGGCGCTGCTCGCCCGGGGACACTGCCTGCTCGAAGGCGTCCCGGGAGTCGCCAAGACGCTCGCGGCCTCGACGCTGGCCACCGTCGTGGGCGGCACGTTCGCCCGCATCCAGTTCACCCCCGACCTGGTGCCCAGCGACATCGTCGGCACCCGCGTCTACCATCCCAGCACCGAGCGGTTCGACGTCGAGCTCGGGCCGGTGTTCGTCAACTTCCTGCTCGCCGACGAGATCAACCGCGCTCCGGCGAAGGTGCAGTCGGCCCTGCTGGAGGTGATGGCCGAACGGCAGGTGACGCTCGCGGGGCGCACCCATTCGCTGCCCCGGCCGTTCATCGTGCTGGCCACGCAGAACCCGATCGAGTCGGAGGGCGTCTACCCGCTGCCCGAGGTGCAGCGCGACCGGTTCCTGTTCAAGGTGCGCGTGTCCCACCCGAGCGCGCACGAGGAGCTGGAGATCCTGCAGCGGATGAGCGTGCGCCCGCCCGTGCCCCGGCCGGTGCTCGACCCGGCCACGCTGGTGCGGCTGCAGGACATGGCCGAGGAGGTCTCGGTCCACCAGCTCGTGGCCGACTACGTCGTACGGCTGGTCATGGCCACGCGCACCCCTGCCGACTACGGCCTGGCCGACCTGCAGGACACGATCGAGATCGGGGTGAGCCCCCGGGCGACGCTGGGCCTGATCGCCGCCGGGCGGGCCCTGGCCCTGCTGCGCGGGCGCGACTACCTGCTGCCCGACGACGTCCGCGACGTGGCGGTCGACGTCATGTCGCACCGGCTGATGCTCACCTTCGACGCGCTGGCCGACGAGGTGGACCCCGACGACGTCGTACGCCGGGTCCTGCAGGCGGTGCCGCCGCCGCTCGTCGTGTGGAATCAGGGCATGCGGTGAGCGGGGCGAACCCCGACCAGGCGCTGCGGCGGCTGGAGCTGACGGTGGTGCGGCGTTTGGACGGGCTGCTGCAGGGCCGCCACCAGGGGCTGATCCCCGGGCCCGGCAGCGACCACGGCGACACCCGCGTGTACGTGCCCGGCGAGGACGACGTGCGCCGCATGGACTGGGCGGTGACGGCGCGCACGACGGTCCCGCATGTGCGCGACCTGATCGCCGACCGGGAGCTGGAGACCTGGGCGGTGGCCGACCTGTCGGCCAGCATGGAGTTCGGCACGGCCGACATGTCGAAACGCGATCTGGTCGTCAGCGCCGTCGGGGCGATCGGGATCCTGGCCAGCCGGGTGGGCGACCGGTTCGGCGCCTACATCCTGTACGGCGACGACGTGCACCGCTATCCGGCCAAGCCCGGCCGGCCCCGGCTGTACGCTCTGCTGCACTCGCTGCTCAGCGCGCCGCCCGCGCAGGGCGCGGTGGACCTCGGGGAGGCTTTGGAGATGATGGCGACGGCGCACCGCAAGCGCGGGCTGCGGGTGGTCGTCTCCGACTTCCTCGACTCGCCCGACTCCTGGGAGCCGCCGCTGCGCCGCCTGGCCGCGCGGCACCAGGTGCTCGCCGTCGAGGTCATCGATCCCCGCGAGCTGGAGCTGCCCGACGTCGGGTTCGTCACCCTCGCCGACCCCGAGACCGGGCGCTCGCGCGGCGTCCACCTGTCGCGCACGCTCAGGGAGCGGTACGCCGAGGCGGCGGCCGAGCAGCGGTGGGCGACCCGGACGGCGCTGCGCCGGGCCGGGGCGGCCCACCTCGTGCTGCGCACCGACCGCGACTGGGTGTTCGACATCGCCGAGTTCGTGCTGCGCCAGCGGCGGGCCTCCCACCTGCTGCGCCGGGCCGCGAACAGGAAGGCGGGCGCATGACCTTCCTCGCCCCCGGCTGGCTCTGGCTGTTCGTCCTGGTCGCCGCGCTGGTCGCGGCGTACGTCGCGGCGCAGTTCGCGCGCCGCCGCTACACGGTGCGCTTCACGAACCTCGCGCTGCTGTCGCTGGTGGCGCCCGAGCGGCCCACCTGGCGGCGGCACGTGCCGGCCGTGCTGTTCCTCGTCATGATGAGCCTGCTGGTCCTCGGCGCGGCCCGGCCGGCGGGCGAGGTGAGGGTGCCCCGCGACCGCGCCACCATCATGGTCGCCGTGGACGTGTCGCTGTCGATGGAGTCGGCCGACGTGCCGCCCAGCCGGCTCGTCGCGGCCAAGCAGGCCGCCCAGCAGTTCGTGAGAGACCTTCCCGAGCGGTTCAACGTCGGAGTGGTCGCCTTCGCCAGATCGGCCGCCGTCTTGATCTCCCCCACCACGGACCACGCCGCCGTGAACACCGCGATCTCCAGCCTGACCACCCGGCCCGGCACTGCGATCGGCGAGGCCGTGTTCAACTCGCTCGACTCGATCAGGTCGTTCGACCAGCGGGCGGTCACCGATCCGCCCCCGTCCGCCATCGTGCTGCTGTCGGACGGCGACAACACCTCCGGACGGTCGGTCAACGAGGCCATCGAGGCGTCGGTCAGCGCCAAGGTGCCGGTGTCCACGATCGCGTACGGCACGCCCGAGGGCACGGTGACGATCGACAACCGGGCGGTGCAGGTGCCGGTCAACAAGACCACTCTGAAGTCGCTGTCGGACGGCACCGGAGGCCGGGCGTACACGGCGGAGTCGGGCAGCGAACTGCGCGACGTGTACGCGCAGATCGGCACCTCGCTCGGCTACAAGGTCGTGCACCAGGAGATCACCCAGCGGTTCCTCGTGGCGGCGATCGTCGCGGGCCTGCTGGCCGCCGCCGCGGCGATGCTGCTGGGCGCCCGCCTCCCCTGACCCCGTCACCCGGCGCGTTCAGCCGACGGCGCCTCGCGGGGCAGCTCGCGGGCCTTCCGCACCACCGCGCGACGAGGGGGCCGGGCGAAGGCCAGCCCGGCCGCCAGGCACGCCACGGGCACGACGGGAAGCACGTAGCGGTGGTCGAAGTCGAGCACGGCCACTGGCGCGACCAGCAGCGTCACGGCGACCGCCCACGGCAGCGCGGCCGTCCGCCGCGGTCGCCGCAGCGCGCCCGCCAAACCCAGCAGCAGAATGGCGGCCAGCAGCGGCCCGCGCAGGTGGGCCGGGTACTGGTAGGCGATGAGCAGGTCGGCGTACGGCCGGACCGAGCGCATACCGGTGAGATCCGGGTCGTACTCCCGTCTGACCTGATCGGCGAGCGGCTGATCGGCGGGCAGCGGCCAGGTGCCGAGGGCGAAGCCGAACGCGGGGACGGCGCGCGCCGGGTGGGCGACGGGGGTCCAGGCGAACGCCAGCGCGGTGTCCTTCACAACATCGCGCAGGTAGTCCACCGGCTGGGCGGCGATGGCGCGCAGCGCGAAGGCACGTGCCCGGTCGCTGAGCGCGACGTGTCCGCCGGGCAGCCGGTTGAGTGAGGAGTCCTTCGCCTACACGTACTCCCCCGCGGCGTCGAGGACTGTCCCGTTCGGGCACAGTGGCGCGAGGTCCGGCGGAGGCTGGATGACGGTGCAGTCCGCGAAGGTCATCGTGCGGGCCCACAACACCACGCCGTCGGTGCCGCTGACGCCGAACCGGCCGTGGACCCCGCCGTACCACGCCGCGTACGCGGCGACCGGCAGCACCCCGGACAGGGCGAGCGCGGCCAGCCGGCGCCAGGGGACGCGGCGGACGGCGAGCCCCAGCAGGACGAGCAGGATCAGCGGCAGCGCGATCGTCCGGGTGAGGGCGGCGCCCGCGAGCAGCAGGCCGGCGGTCACGGCGGCACGCGCGGACGGCACCGGCCGGCGGACCAGCAGGGCCGTGGCGGCGACGACCAGCAGGATGAACAGCGTGTCGGACACCACCGCGTGCTCCAAGCGGAGGAACGACGCGTCGAACAGCACCGGCGCCGAGGCGGTCACGGCGGCCCAGCCGGGCAGTCCCCTGCCGCGCAGCGCCGCGTAGACGACGACGCCGGTCGCCAGTCCCATCGTGTGCTGCAGGGCGACGACCACCTCGACGCTGTGGAAGTGCAGCAGGGCGCGCAGCAGCAGGGGGTATCCGATCGGATGGAACCCCTGCTCCGGCCGCAGGTGGACGGCGTTGTGCAGGTAGGCGAACGAGTCGTACCAGTACATCCGGGCGGGCGGATAACCGAGCATGGTGACCACCCTGAGCGCGGCCGCGGCGGTGAGCACGATCGTGAAGACCCGGTGGCGCCTGATCCCCGCGAGCGCCGGGAGCAGGGCACGGGCGTATGCGGGCATGGCGAATCCGATCGTCTAGTGGGGGTGGCCACGAACTTTGGCCGGGTTGGTCACTGCCCCGGAAGGAACCTCCGGTCCTCCCTGGCCGGGTTGGTCACTGCGCCGGAAGGAATCTCCGGTCCTCGCGAAGCCCGCTCCGCTGGGCCTTCGCTCCGGTCCTCGCTCCCTTCCGCTCCGCTCCCCCGACTCCGGGTGAACTTTGTGGAGGGCACTAGGGAGAATCCGGGCAGACCGCGCCCGGCGACCGACCTGGAGGGCCGTGGGGCGTGCCGATCAGCGCCGACGGCGCGATCCACTGTGACCGGTGCGGGCGGCGTCCGCGCTCGCCCGCCCGGCGCGGCCCGCGCCGTCCCACCGGGCCGCGTGGCCACTGTCAGTGGCCGTGCTCAGCGGCCGTGCTCAGCGGTTCCGGGGGCAGAAGGCGTCCCTGGGGCGCGGCCGGGGGTTCGGGGTGGGGCCGACCAGCACGAGCGCCTGTCCGTCGGCGACCATGACCCCTTCGTAGACATACCAGGAGGCCGGGGCGGACGGCCTGGTGCTCTTGGTGACGTAGGAGGTGAACTCCGCTCGCACGCCGCGCTCCCGCAGCAGGGGCAGGACCTGGGCGACGGTCTTGTTGACGTAGTCCACGCAGTGGAAGGGCTGGCCCTCCATGTCGAAGGCCTCCAGGATTCCGTAGCGTTCCCCCGCCCGTGCGGCGCGGCCGAGGAACACGGTCGCGTGCCCGCGGAAACCAACCGGGATACGGAAGCCGATCGCGCAGCCGCCGAAGCGCGTGCACTCACCCGGCGCCTTGATCGCGGTGATGGCACTGTTGTCCCGCGTGCCGTCGAAGCCGATCACCTGTCCGGCCCAGGCGGACGAGACCGGCACGAGCCGCACGTCCACGTCCAGGCCGCGGTCGCGCAGTTCGCGCTGGTACGACGCGGGAGCGGCGAACAGGTCCCGCACCATGACGACGTAGTGGTCGCCCTCCCGCCTGATGTCGAGCGCCGCGGCGGCGGGCGCGGGGCCGAGGCCGGCCGCGCCGGGCACGAGCCAGCCCACGGCCAGCAGGACGGCGGTGAGCGAGACGATCAGCGGCGCCAGGCGGGGGCGGCGCAGGACGCGGCGGGCGGCGCCGGTGACCGCCTCCGGCACACGGAGACGGCGGGTCGCCGGAACCGGGCCGGAGACGATCTCCTCCAGCAGGTCCAGGGCGGCCGGTGTCATCCCCGGACCCGGGTCCGGGGCGATCCCGGCGACGAGCCGGTGCAGGTCATCGCGGTCGTAGCTCATCACGCCTCCCCTCCTGCAAGCGCCGGCATCCGCGCGCCATACCTGGCCACGTCCACCCCCGCGCAGCTCAACTCCTTGGCGAGGCGCTTGCGGGCCCGGTGCAGCCGGAGGCGGGCGGCTCCGCGTGAGCAGCCCAGCACCGTGGCGATCTCCGCCGATCCCAGCCCCTCCCAGCTCACCAGCGCCAGCACCTCGCGGTCGTCGGGGCCGAGACGCCGGAACGCCGCACGTACCGCGTCGAGATCCTCGTGATCCGGCGTCCGATCGTGCTCGTCCCATTGGCCGAGTTCGGCGCCGAGACGCTCCACGAGCGCGCTCCTGCGGGTCTCGGCCCTGCGGCCGTTCGCCAGCACCCGCCGGGCCACGCCGTACAGCCATAATCGGGCCGACGGGCCGGCCGGCACGTCGCCGATGCGCCGCCACGCCGTGGCGAAGGTCTCTGCGAGAGCGTCGGCGGCGTCCTCGGGGGACGCGGTGCGGCGCCGCACGTATCCGAGGAGATCCGCGTAATGCGCCAGATAGATCTCCTCGAAACGACGCCTCAGGTCCGAGCGGGCCACCGATACTCCCCCTTCACGGCTTTCTCCGTCATCTCGTACGTGTCCGGAAGGCCGGAAGTGTTTCAGCCTTTCCCGATTCCCGCAGGCGTGGAGATCAGCGGTCCGCGGCGTTGGTACGTTTGGGCACGTGGCCCATTACTTCGAGGAGAGCCCCCAGGCGGCCAGCCGGCCCGGCTCGGTCACCCTGGTCCTCCCGGATCTGCACCTGCGGCTGGAGACCGACCGCGGGGTGTTCTCCCCCGAACGGATCGACCCGGGGACGCGGGTGCTGCTGGAGACCGTGCCCCCGCCCCCCGCCGAGGGCGACCTGCTCGACCTCGGATGCGGTTACGGGCCCATCGCGCTGACGATGGCGTCGCGGGCGCCGGGGGCCACGGTGTGGGCCGTCGACGTCAACCGCCGCTCGGTCGAGCTGTGCGAGCGGAACGCCAAGAGCGCCGGCCTTGACAAAGTAAGGTCCGTTCATGTCGACGAGATGCCCGAGGACGTCAGGTTCCGGGCCATCTGGTCGAACCCGGCCATCCGGATCGGCAAGGCCGCACTCCACGAGATGCTCACCCGGTGGCTCGACCGGCTCACCCCCGACGGCAGCGCGTACCTGGTCGTGCAGAAGCACCTTGGCTCCGACTCCCTGCAGCGCTGGCTGAGCGAGCAGGGCCGGCCCACCTCACGGCTGGCCTCCCGGTCCGCCTACCGCGTACTGCGGGTCGACGCCCGTCCCGCCGAGATCCAGGAGCGAGAGAGCAAGGAGCGATGAGCACTCCGAACCCGCGCAGGCAGCTCAAGCCGACCGACGTCAAGCGGCTCAACCGCACCTGGCGCCGCAACACCGAGGGCCGTCTCGCGCTGATCCTCGAATCGGTGACCGGCCCCTTCAACATCGGATCGATCTTCCGTACGGCCGCCGCCTTCGGCGTTGAGACGGTCTGGCTGGCCGGCAACGCCACCCCGCCCACCAACCCCAAGGCGCAGAAGACCGCGCTCGGCACCGACCGGCTGGTCGAGTGGCACGAGCCGGTCCCGGTCGCCGAGGCCGTACGCGCCGCCAGGGAGGAGGGCTTCCGGGTGATCGCCGTCGAACTGACCGGCGACGCCGTTCCCCTGCACGAGGCCAAGCTCGACGGCGACGTCTGCCTGGTGCTCGGCAGCGAGGACCACGGCTGCTCCCCCGCCTGCCTGGAGGCGGCCGACTCGGTGGCCTACATCCCCCAGGTCGGCAGGGTCGGATCGGTCAACGTGGCGGTCGCCGCGGCCATCGCGATGGCGGAGGCCAGGCGGCAGGAGTGGGCGTCGTCCGCCGGGTAGCCGCCCTCCTCCTCAAACGGCCACCGGCCCGACCGGGACCGCCTACGGTGTGCGGCGCGACGCGCCGACGCGCTACATCCGGCCCGAAGATGACAAGGGACTCTTGTGACGCAAATGTTCACCTTGGCGCGCTGACTGTATGGCCGGAACCCGGCATACTCCTTTCGTGCACCGCCGTTTCGCGTTCCTCGACCATCCCGGACCACTCGCCTTCGCTCACCGAGGCGGGGCGGCGGAGGCCCGCGAGAACACCATGGCCGCTTTCTCCCGGGCGGTCGAGCTCGGCTACACCTACCTGGAGACCGACGCTCACGCGACCGCCGACGGCGTCCTGCTCGCGTTCCACGACCACACACTCGACCGGGTCACCGACCGCACCGGCCGCATCTCGCGGCTTCCCTACCGCGAGGTGCGCAGGGCCAGGATCGGCGGGCGGCACGAGATCCCGCTGATGGAGGATCTGCTCGGCGCCTGGCCGGACGTGCGGTTCAACATCGACGTCAAGGAGAGCGCCGCGATCGTGCCGCTGGCGCGGGCGATCCGCCGCACCCGCGCCTACGACCGGGTGTGCCTGACCTCGTTCTCCGACGCCCGGCTGGCCCGCGCCCGGCGCGCGATCGACCGGGAGGTCTGCTTCTCGCTCGGCCCGCGCGGCCTGGCCGCCCTGCGTACGGCCGCGATGGGCGGCGGGTACGGAAGGCTGCTGTCCGGGCTGGCTCGGGCGGGGGTGCCGTGCGCGCAGGCGCCCATCGGGTTCCGCGGCCTTCGGGTGACCACCCGCGCCCTCGTGCGCACCGCGCACGCGATCGGGATGCAGGTGCACGTGTGGACGGTGAACGACCCGGTGACGATGGCCCACCTGCTCGATCTCGGCGTCGACGGGATCATGACGGACAACATCAGCGGCCTGCGCGACGTGCTCAAGTCGCGCGGGCAGTGGCATCCCCGCCCGGCCGAGCCGTGACCCCGCACCACCCCGCCCGGCCCGGACCGCCCCGCCGCACCCGCTGAGCCTCTGCCCGCCGAACTCCACCCCCTTCGAAGCCCGGCCCCCGTTGGAGCCCCCGGCGACGCTCCACCCCCGCGAGGAGAGACCATGACCGCTCCCCAGGTCGTCCACGAGGAGATCCCCGGCGCGCGGCGGCGCGAGCAACGCGGCTGGTACTGGTACGACTGGGCGGACTCGGCGTTCCAGACGACGGTCCTGACCGTCTTCCTCGGGCCGTACCTGACGTCGATCGCCACGACCGCGGCGGGCGGCGAGGACGGCTTCGTGTCGTTCCTCGGCCTGGACCTGCGGCCGAAGGCGTACTTCACGGCCCTGGTGACGATCTCGGTGCTGCTGCAGATCGTGATCATGCCGATCGTCGGCGCCCTGGCCGACCATACCGGCCGCAAGAAGCAGATCCTGGGGGTCTTCGCCTACCTGGGCGCGGCGGCCACGCTCGGCTTCTACCTCGTCTCCGGCGGCGGCTACCTGCTCGGCGGCCTGCTGTTCCTGGTCGCCAACGTGACGTTCGGCTCGGCGCGCGTGGTCTACGACTCCTTCCTGCCGCAGATCTCGGGCGCGGAGGAACGCGACGCGATCTCCAGCAGGGGCTGGGGCTTCGGCTACCTGGGCGGGGGCCTGCTGCTCGCGCTCAACCTGGTGCTCTACCTGTCCGGCGCGGTCGAGGAGGGCCTGGCGGTCCGGGTGAGCCTGGCGTCGGCGGGCCTGTGGTGGGGCGCGTTCACCCTGATCCCGATGCTGCGCCTGCGCAACCGGCGGGTGCCGGTCCACGAGGCGACCGCGGTCCGGGCCGTGGCCGGCAGCGTCCGCCAGCTCGGCCGGACCCTCGCCGACCTGCGGCGTTATCCCCGCACGCTGCTGTTCCTCGCGGCCTACCTGGTCTACAACGACGGCGTCCAGACGGTGATCGGGTTCTCCGCGACGTACGCCGACCAGGAGCTGGGGCTGAGCCAGACGCACCAGATCGGGGCGATCCTCATGGTGCAGTTCATCGCCGTCGGCGGCGCGCTCGGGCTCGCGCGGATCGCGGCCAGGATCGGGACCAAACGCACGGTCCTGGCCAGCCTGGTCGTGTGGACCGCGGTGGTGGGCGTGGCCTACTTCCTGCAGAAGGGCGCGGCGGTCCAGTTCTACGCGATCGCCTTCGCCATCGCGATCGTCATGGGCGGCACGCAGGCGCTGTCGCGCTCGCTGTACTCCCTGGTGATCCCGCCCGGCCGGGAGGCGGAGTACTTCAGCCTCTACCAGATCAGCGACAAGGGCTCGGCGTTCCTGGGGTCGCTGGTGCTCACGCTGGCGCTCCAGCTCACCGACAGCTATCGCACCGCGATCGTCTCGCTGATCGTGTTCTTCGTCGTCGGGTTCGTGCTGCTCACCGTCGTCAACCTGCCCAGGGCCATCCGCGAGGCGGGGAACGAGGTGCCCGAGCACATCTGAGCGCCGCATGGTCGCCGGCCACATCTGAGACCAGTGGGACGGAAAAAGCGCG
The DNA here is from genome assembly GCF_014892245.1 of Microbispora sitophila. Lineage (NCBI taxonomy): Bacteria > Bacillati > Actinomycetota > Actinomycetes > Streptosporangiales > Streptosporangiaceae > Microbispora > Microbispora sitophila. Next base: position 109,538 of record NZ_JADBGC010000027.1, read on the forward strand.
ATTGGATCAGGTCTCGGCTGGGAATCCACACACGGTATCAGGCGTTGTACGCGGTGGCGAACGAACCCCTCGAAGGCGGGGACCTCAGGAGGCTTAAAGACATGGGCGAGCGTGCACTTCGCGGTACCCGGCTCGGCGCGACCAGCTACGAGAACGACCGCAACACCGATCTGGCCCCGCGCCAGGAGGTGACCTACACGTGCCCCAAGGGCCATCTCACCACCGTCCCGCTCGCCGTCGAGGCCGAGATTCCCACGACCTGGGAGTGCCGTCACTGCGGCAGCCCGGCGCTGCGGGTGGACGCGGAGCAGCCCCAGCAGAAGAAGGCGAAGCCCCCGCGGACCCACTGGGACATGCTGCTGGAGCGTCGTTCGATCGAGGACCTCGAAGAGGTGCTGAACGAGCGCCTCGCCATTCTGCGCGAGCAGCGGCGCAAGAGCGCGTAGGACGCCGATCACGCCCCCGGCGGCCTGGATCCCTCCAGGCCGCCGGGGGCGTTCGCGTGTCCGGCGCGGCGAGCGGGTCGTTCGATCCGACCGCTCAGCCGGTCGGCGCAGGCGCGCGGACGACGACCATGGGGCACGTCGCGTAGTGGAGCATCGCCTGGCTCACCGATCCGAGGACCAGGCCGCTGAACCCGCCGTGGCCCTGGGAGCCGATGACGAGCAGGTCGGCGTTCGCCGACGCCTGCCGCAGCACGTCCACCGGGTGGCCCCGGACGACCTCCTCGACGACCTTGACGTCGGGGTAGAGCTCGCGGCGCCCGGCGAGAACCTCCCTGACCATGCGCACTTCGACCTTCTCGTCGTCGAAGTCGTCGGGGAGCGGCGCGAAGCCGCCGCCCGCCTCCAGCGCGCTGTAGGCGTGCACCGCCCGCAGGCCCGTCCCGCGCAGCGCCGCCTCCGCGAAGGCGAAGTCGAGCACCTTGGCGCAGGCGGGCGATCCGTCGATGCCCACCACGATCTCCGGGCGCGGCGCGGAGGGCACCTCCCGCACGACGACCACGTCGCACGGGGCGTGACCCGCCACGCCGTACGCGACCGAGCCGAGCAGCAGACCGCGGAAGCCGCCGAGCCCGTGGTTGCCGAGCACCAGGAGATCGGCGTCCATGGCCGCCTCGACGAGCGCCGGGCGCGGGTCGCCGGCGAGGATCGCGGTGTCGACCGGCACCCGGGGCGCCTCCGCGCGAACCCGCTCGGTGGCGGCGCCGAGCACGGCGGCGGCGCCGTCGCGCATCCACGCGGCGACGCTGGTGTACGGCCCCTGCGGCACGGTCGAGCACGCCCAGGCGGGGATGGCGTTGGCGATCCGGAGCGGGACGCCGCGCAGGTCGGCCTCCCGGGCCGCCCAGCAGGCGGCCTCCATGCCGGCGTGCGAGCCGTCGACACCCACCACGATCATGACGCCCTCCCCTCGGCCGGTCCCTCCATCAGACCGTTCCCTCGGCGGGGTGTGCGAGCGCCGCCGAAGGTCCCGCCGGGACGGGACCTCCGGCCCCCACAGCCGCTACGACACCCACTCCTACAACAGGGCGTGCTCCGGGGAGGCGTCGCGGGCCGTGAGGTGGTGGCGCAGGCGCTCGCCCTCGACGTCGAGGTCGGGCAGCGCCCGGTCCAGGGCGCGGGGCAGCCACCAGGCGGCGCGGCCGAGCATGGACATCACGGCGGGGACGAGGGTCATGCGGACCACGAAGGCGTCGACGAGCACGCCGACGGCCAGCGCGAAGCCCATCGACTTGATGATCGGGTCGTTCATGAACACGAACCCGCCGAACACGGCCGTCATGATCAGCGCCGCGGCGGTGACGACCCGCGCGTTGTGCCCCATGCCGTTGATCGTCGCCTGGCGGGGAGTGTCGCCGTGCACGTGGTCCTCGCGCATCCGCGAGACCAGGAACACCTCGTAGTCCATGGCCAGGCCGAACAGGATGCCGATGAGCAGGATCGGCAGGAAGCTCACCAGCGGGCCCGGCACGTCCACGCCCAGCAGACCGGCCAGGTGACCCTCCTGGAAGATCGCAACGGTGATTCCGAAGGTCGAGCCGACGGTGAGCAGGAAGCCCAGCGCCGCCTTGACCGGGACCAGGATCGAGCGGAAGACGAGCATGAGCAGCAGCACCGACAGGCCGACCACCAGCAGCAGGTACACCGGCATGGCGTCGGCGAGCTTGTCGGAGACGTCGATGCCCACGGCCGTGGCGCCGGTGACGGCGATCTCGGCGCCGCCGATCGCGGCGACCTTGGCGCGGATGGCGTGGACGGCGTCCTCGGTGGCCGCGGCGGTGGGCCCGGCCTTGGGGATGATGGTCAGCAGCGCGGTGGTGCCCGCGGCGTTGGGCTGCGGCGGTGCCACGGCCAGCACGCCGGGGGTCTGCTGGATCATCCGGGCGGCCTCACCGGCGGCGGCGGTCGTGGCCGCGCGATCGGCGGCGGAGACCACGGCGATCAGGCGGGCGTTGAAACCTTCGCCGAATCCCTCGCTGGTCAGGTCGTAGGCCTCGCGCGCCGGGGTGCCCGGGGCGGCGGTGCCGGCGTCGGGCAGGGCCAGCCGCAGGTCCTGGGCCGGCAGCGTGAGCGCGCCGAGGCCGAGGACCCCGGCCAGCAGGATCGGCACGCGCAGCCGGGTGACCACCCGCCCCCAGGTGTAACCGAAACCCCGTCCGCCCGCGCTCGCGTTCTCACCGGTGCGCTGCTTGCGGGGCAGCACCCGGGCTCCGGCGTACGACAGGAAGGCGGGCAGCAGCGTGAGGGCGACCAGCACGGCGACGGCCACGGTGCCGGCGGCGGCCAGGCCCATCACGCTCAGGAACGGGATGCCGACCACCGACAGACCGGCGAGCGCGATGACCACGGTGGCACCGGCGAACACGACCGCGGATCCGGCGGTGCCGACCGCCCGGCCCGCGGCCTCCTCCGGCGCCACGCCCTCGGCCAGGAACTGGCGGTAGCGGGAGGTGATGAACAACGAGTAGTCGATGCCCACGGCCAGGCCCAGCATCAGCGCGAGCACCGGCGTGACGGAGGTCAGTTCGACGACGCCGCTGAGCGCGAACAGGCCGCCCATGCCGGCCCCCACGCCGATCAGGGCGTTCAGCAGGGTCATGCCGGCGGCCACCAGCGAGCCGAAGGTGACGATCAGCACCACCGCGGCGATCACGACGCCGATCCCTTCCGACCCGCCCACTTCCGGCGCGGCGTTCAGGACCTCGCCGCCGTGCTCGACCCGCAGCCCGGCCACCGAGGAGCCGGCCTTCAGGTACGCCGCGCGCTGGGCGTCGGTCACGTCCTTGAGCCCGCGGTCGAACTGCACCTGGACCAGGGCGTAGCGGCCGTCGGCGGAGACCGCGCCGGACCGGAACGGATCCATGGCGGCGACGACGCCGGGCACGGCGGCGGCCTCCTCGACCACGGGCGCGACCGCGGCGGCGTCCAGCTTCCGGCCCTGCGGAGCGGCGACGACGATGGTGCCGGTGGCACCGCTGGCCTGCGGGAACTCCTTGGCCAGGGCGTCCAGCGCCCGCTGCGACTCGGTGCCGGGCATGGCGAACTTGTCGCCGGTCGGGCCGTGGAAGGCGGCGGCGGCCAGGCCCAGGACCACGAGCAGCAGCAGCCACACGGCGGCCACGCGCCCGCGCCTGCGGAAGGAGAACCGGCCCAGCCGGTACAGCAGGGTTGCCAAAGCAGATCTCTTTCTTCGGGAGGTCAGTCGGTCCGCAGACCGAGCGTGCGCAACGCACCGCGGGTCAGCTCCGCGCGCAGCGTCTCCTCGGGGAGCGCGAGCTCGCCGGCGCTGGTCAGGATGATCCCCAGCATCGCCATCCAGGCCCAGACCCGGGCCTGGGGGGCGGCCGAGCGGCCGGACAGGGCGTCCGTCAGCCGTCCGGTGATGCCGTCCACGTCCGGCAGTTCCGGCCGGCAGATCAGCGCGTCGACGTCCTGCAGGAGGATCTTCACCTGCAGCCGGAAGCGCAGGGACAGGTCGACGAGCCCGGCGACGGCGGCACGGGCGGCCTCCTCGCCGTCGAGCCCGGCGAGCCGCCCTTCCAGCTCGGCGAACTCCGGCCCGACGGGCGCCAGCAGCTCGGTCAAGATCGCGTCCTTGTTCGTGAAGTGGTAGAGCAAGGACGCCTTGGAGCAGCCCGCGTCCGTGGCGATGTCCTGCAGGGAGGTGCCGCGGAAGCCGTGGGCGGCGAACAGCCGCACGGCCGAGTCCAGGATGTCCGCGCGCATGGTGGTTGCGGAACGTGCCATGGGGACACCCTAGCTGACCGATCGGCCAGCATTTGACCGATCGGCCAGCGACAGGGGTTCGAGTGACCGGGTTCACACGGAGAGGGCGAGGCCGGAATCTACCCGGCGAGCCGGTCCCGGCGGAGAACCAGTTTCGTGGTCTTCGCCGTGTACACGCTGGGGGCGTCGTCCCAATCCGCGAGCAGGGTGGTGACACGTTCGGCGGGAAAGCCGGTGCGGTGGACGAAGTCCAGAAGTTCCGGGAGGGTGGCGCGGGCGTGGGAGACGCCGACCCTGAGGGTGACGTCGGTCGCGTACATGCGCATCAGCGGGAGGCGCGTACCGGTCGCCAGGTAGTAGCCGACCGCCGTGCAGATCCCGCCGGGAGCCGTCGCGGTGAGCGCGCGGCGCAGGCCGGGGCGCGCGAGGTGACTTCGACGACGACGTCGTAGACGCCGCCGACGCTTCCGTTCAACGGCCCGGCTTCGGCTCCGAGGGATTCGGCGATCTGTCTCCGCTGTGGGTCGTCGTCGAGGTAGTGGACCGTCGCGGCGCCGTGCGCGGCCGCCAGTCCGGCGGCGTACAGGCCGATGCTCTTGGCGCCGCCGCCGAGGACGAGCACGGTTCCGCCTTCTCGACGGGCGAGCGGGGGGACGACGGTTCTCCAGGCATCGGCGAGGTTGTCACCGGCCGCGGCGACGCGGATCGGCGGAACGCCGTCCGGCACGGGGACGAGCATGTGGTCGGCGTGGGGAACGCGGATCCTGTCGGCGACCATGCCGCCCCAGGGGCCGCTGGCGGGGCCGAAGCCGTAAGCGGCGAGGGTGCCGCCGGCGGCGGCGCATTTGGAGGTGAGCCCGGCCAGGCAGCGGGGGCAGGCGCCGCAGGAGACCGCCCAGGGGACGATCACGTCCTGGCCGACCCGGATCCGCCGCACGCCGGACCCGACAGCGACGACTTCGGCGACGCATTCATGGCCGATCGGGAACGGCCCCCGAAAAGGGACTTTCCCGCAGATGGAACCCACGATCGGTCGACGAGGCCGAGCGCCATCCCGGCTTGGAGCGCTCGCGAGACCGGCCGGTGGATCGGGAGGGTGTCGCCGTCGCAGCGGCCGGCGAGGAACGGCCGGACGACCGCGTCACCCGGCTCGACCGGCCGCGGCGCCGCGCGTTCACGCCAGGCCAGGCGGCGACTGCGCAGGAAGACCAGCTCGCGCATGGTGTCCCCGGCCTTGTCGCGGGTCATCGCGGGCCGTCGCAGGCTGCGGTGAGCTGGATCATCGGGATGCCTCCTGGCCGATCGGCCACGGACGGCCGCGCGGTTATGACGGCCGTTATAACCGCATCTCACCATAGGATATGACGATCGTCATAATCATTCGGGGGTGCCGGATGCCGCAACGGGAGCCGCGGTCGCGAGAGCGGATCATCATCGGCGCCGCCGACCTGATCCGGCGACGCGGACTGGCCGGGAGCACGGTCCGGGACCTGGCCGCGCACTCCGGCGCGCCGCTCGGCTCCACCTATCACTACTTCCCCCGGGGCAAGCAGCAACTGGCCGCCGAGGCGGTCCGGTTCGCCGGTGACCTGGTCACCCGGGTCCTGCAGCGCGAACTCGAGGCCGGTCCCGCGGCCGGGCTGCGCGCGTTCCTGGCGCTGTGGCGGCAGACGGTCGTCGACAGCGACTTCACGGCGGGCTGCCCCGTCCTGGCGGTCGCGGTCGAGGAGCCGCCCGGCGACGGCGATCCCGAAGCGGTCGCCGCCGCCGCCGAGGTCTTCACCGCCTGGGAGGACCTTCTGTCCGCATCGCTGCGGGAACACGGCGCCGCCTCCGCGGAGGCGGCGCGGCTGGCCACCCTGATCGTCGCGGCGGTGGAGGGCGCCATCGCGATAAGCCGCGCCAAACGTGACATCCGGCCGCTGGACGACATCGCCGCCCAGTTGGAGATCCTCCTCAGCGCGACCGTCACGAGGTGACCCGGAACGGCGACGGCACTGTGCGCGAGGACGCGGGCGATCAGGCCTGGGTCGGGCCCGAGAGAAATGCGAAGGCCCGGCCGGGGAAGGCCGGGCCTCGGCGGGCGGCCGTGCCCGAGATCCAGGCCGCAGATCACAGGGCGCGGATCACAGGGCGCGGATCACAGGTCGAGCAGGTCCGCCGACACCTGCCAGAGCAGGGTGGCCGCCTCCGGGTCGAGCGCGTACGCCGCGACCCCCCGGCCCGCGCCCGGCTCGACGATCTCCGCCTCCTGGTTGTCCTCGAAGTAGCGTCCGCTGACGCCCTCGACCAGCGGCGAAGCGGCGAGCAGCACGGAGGTGGCCGCACCCTGCTCGGTGTTCTTCCACGTCACGCCGGTCGAGTTGCCCAGCGCGCGGCGGCGCTCGATGTAGTCCGGCTCCAGGTGCCGCTGCAGGCCGGTGGGGATGCCGCCGGGCATGAGCGCGTTGATCGCGATGCCGTCACCGGCCCACCGCCTGGCGGCCTCGACCGCGAACAGCACGTTGGCCGTCTTCGACTGCCCGTACGCCAGCCACGGGTCGTACGGGCGCTCCCGGAAGTGGATGTCGTCGAAGACGACCGGCGAGCGCAGGTGGGCGCTGGAGCTGACCGACACGACGCGGGCGCCGCCGGCCGCCGCGAGCGCCGGGTGCAGGCCCGCGGCCAGCGCGAAGTGCCCGAGGTGGTTGGTGGCGAACTGCAGTTCCCAGCCCTCGGGCGTCCGTGTCTCCGGGCACGCCATCACCCCGGCGTTGTTGACCAGGATGTGCAGCGGGCCCTCCCACGCGGCGGTGAACGCGGCGACGGAGGCCGGGTCGGCGAGGTCCAGCGGCGCGACGAGGACGGCCGCGCCTGCGGTGGTGGCGGCGATGTCCTGCGCGGTCCGCTTGCCCGCGCCGAGGTCGCGGACCGCGATCGTCACCTCCGCGCCCGCCCCGGCCAGCGCCCGGGCGGTCTCGACGCCGATCCCCGACGCCCCGCCGGTCACGATCGCCCGCCGCCCGCGCAGGTCGACCCCCTCCAGGACCTCGGCGGCTGTGGACTGCCCGGTGAACGGCGTGGTGACGCGGGTGGTCTGAGTCATGTTCGTCGTCATGTTCATCCCCGTCCCGTACGGCGACAGGGGCCCCTTGGGAGCCCGGCCGCTACAATCAGGAAACCGGAGGAAGCTCCGGTACGTCTGGAACTCTAATCGGAGAATCCTCCGGTTAGCAAGCCGCGTCTACGTGGAGGAGCCGTGTCCGCCCCCGCTCGACCTTCCGGAGCCAAGCCGTTGCGCGCCGACGCCCGGCGCAACCGTGAGCGGTTGCTCGACGTCGCCCTGCGGGCGTTCTCCCAAGACGGGCCGGACGTCACGCTCGACGCGATCGCGAAGGAGGCGGGCGTCGGCATCGGCACGCTCTACCGCCACTTCCCCACCAGGGAGGCGCTGATCGAGGCGGTCTACCGCAACGAGCTGGCGAAGCTGTGCGACGCGGCGCCCGAGCTCCTGGAGGAGATGCCGCCCGACGTGGCGATGCGCACCTGGATGGACCGTTTCGTCGACTACCTGGCGACCAAGCGGGGCATGGCCGACGCGCTGCGCGCCGTGATCGCCTCCGGCGCCAACCCGTACGCGCACAGCCGCGACCGGCTGCTCGGCGCGATCGGCACGCTGCTCGACGCGGGCGGCGCCGCCGGGACGCTGCGGCGGGGCGTGGCGGCCGAGGACGTGCTCACCGGCGTGAACGGCATCTGCCTCGCCACCGGCGAGCCCGAGCAGCGCGAACAGGCCGGGCGCCTGCTCGACCTGCTGATGGACGGCCTGCGCCACGGGGCGCCGGGCGCGCCTGCCTGAGGCGAGACTCCTGCGGATCCGCTCACACCCGGTGCCAGCGGGCCTCCGCGAAGCAGTAGACGGCGAACAGCACCAGGCCGACGGCGACCACGACGAGCAGCCACGGACCGGCCGGGGTGTCGGCGAGCGCCTTGAGCGCGCCGTCGATGCCGACCGCCTTGTCGGGGTCGTAGGTGAGAGCGGCCCGGCCGATCAGGACGCCCGCGGCCAGGGCGATGACGCCGCGGGAGATGTAGCCGGCCTTGCCGAGCTTGACGACGAGACCGCGGGCACGGGGCTCGGTCACGTGCATGTCCTTCATGAACTTCTCGGTCCAGCCCTCGTAGATCCAGAAGACGCCGAGGGCGATCACGCCGAGCCCCATCAGGCCGACCAGGAACTGGCCGCCCGGCAGCTCGAACAGCGCCTTGGTGACGTCCTGCGACTGGCTGTCGGACGAGGTGGCGGCCTTGTTGCGCGTGAGCAGGGCCACCATCGAGAACACCAGGGCGGCGTAGACGACGGCCCTGGCCACGGACTCCACGCGGTCCTTGACCCCGGGCCTGCCCCAGACGGCCTCGGAGACCTGCCAGATCGCCAGCGCGGCGAGACCGACGGCCATGATCCACAGCAGGGTGTCGCCCAGGGGCGACTCGCGCACGATGTGGATCGCGCTGCTCTTGTCGGCCTCCCCTCCCCCGTCGAAGGCGATCTGGAGCGCGACCATTCCGATGATCGCGTACAGGACGCCCCGGGCGGCGAACCCGACCTTGGCGAGCTTCTCCAGGACAGGGTGGTCGGCCGCTCTGCGGGCCGCCCCTTCGAGACGGCGGCCGGCCTGATGCGCGGTCGTCATCGCGGCTCCTCTCCTCGGCGGATCGGTCCGTCTGCCGGAACCTTCGCCTACTGACCCGGACGAGGAGGATCAAACATCGGCCGGGTTCAGCCGGCCAGGCGCAGGGCCTCGGCGGCGACGGCGTGCCGGAGGTCGCGGATGCCGGGCCGGCCCCGCAGCGGGTGGACGTTGTTGGTGAGCAGCACGACGGTCAGCCGGCGGGCGGGATCGACGACCAGCGACGTGCCGGTGAAGCCCGAGTGGCCGAACGCGCCCGCGAGCGGCCCCACGATGGCCGGATCGTCGATGCGCACGCCGAGCCCCTGGCGGAAGGCGGCGCCCGGCACGCCCTGGTCGCGCAGCATCTCGGCGGTCCAGGCGGGAGACAGGACCGGGCTGCCGCCGGTGCGCAGCGCCTCGCCGAAACGCACGAGGTCGGCGGCGGTGGAGAACAGCCCCGCGTGGCCGGCCACGCCGCCCAGCGCGTGGGCCGTCTCGTCGTGCACCTCACCCCGCACGCAGGTGCCGCGCTTGAACTCGGTGGCGACGGCCCGGCCCGGCTCGACCGGCCCGTACGTCGTGGCACCGAGCCCGAGCGGCCCGGTGACCCGCTCGCGCACGAGCGCGTCCAGCGGCGCCCCGCCGGCGGCCTCCGCCACCCGTCCGGCGGTGATCACGCCGACGTCCGAGTACAGGTGCGTCCCCGGCGGTCCCTGCACGGGGGTGGAGAGCACCAGGTCCCAGCGGGCCTCCTCCGGCTCCTTCTCCACCCGGCGGCTCGCGGGCAGGCCCGCCGAATGCGTCAGCAGGTGCCGTACGGTGATCTCGGGCCGATGTACGTAGAACCGGGGCAGCCGGACGGCCACCGGCTCGTCGAGGTCGAGCGCGCCCTCCTGGGCCAGCGAGACCAGCACCACGGCCGTGAACATCTTGGTCAGGGAGGCGATGTCGAAGAGCGCGTCCATCGACACGGGCGGCCGTTCCGCCAGCAGGCCCCCGGACGGGTCGGCGTACCGCACGGCCTCCCCCACGGCGGCCGCGGCGACCGTGCGCCCGTCCACCGCGATCACGGCGACCGCCGCGGAGGCGACCTCGGGCACCGCGGCCCGCAGGACCTCCTGCAGCTTCTGATCAGGCACCGTGTTGTCGAGCACCGTGTCGTCAAGCACCGTGTCGTCAAGCACTGCGCAGCGCCGGGCCGAGGCGGTTGCCGTGCGCCGCGAGCAGCGCCCGCGCGTCGTCGGCGCCCACACCGCGCTCGATCATCACGACGGCCGTCTTCACGTCCCGTCCCGCGCTCTCCAGGACCTCCCGGGCTCGCAGCACCTGCGTGCCGGTGATGTCGGAGACGATGCGGGCCGCCCGGTCGACCAGCTTGGAGTTGCTGGCCACGACGTCGACCATGAAGTTCCCGTACGTCCGGCCCGACCTGATCATCGTGATCGTGGAGATCATGTTGAGGACCAGCTTCTGGGCCGTGCCGGCCTTCAGGCGGGTCGAGCCGGTGACCACCTCCGGCCCCACGATGACCTCGATCGCGTGGTCGGCGGCCCGCGCGAGCGGGGTGCCGGTGTTGCAGGCCAGGCCCACGGTCAGCGCGCCGAGCCGCCGGGCCTGCTCGACCGCCGCGACGACGTACGGCGCGCGCCCGCTGGCGGAGATGCCGACGACGGAGTCGAGCGGGCCGGTGTGCTTGTCCCGGATCACGGCGGCGCCCGCCTCGGCGTCGTCTTCGGCGCCCTCGACGGAGCGAACCAGCGCGGCCTCGCCGCCCGCGATGATGCCCTGGACCAGGTCGGGGTGGGTGCCGAAGGTCGGCGGGCACTCGGAGGCGTCGAGCACCGCGAGCCGTCCGGAGGTGCCCGCGCCCACGTAGAGGAGCCTGCCCCCGTCGGCCATCCGCGCCGCGATCGCGTCGATGGCCGCGGAGATCGCCGGGACGGCCCGGCCCACCGCGGCCGGGACGGCGGCGTCGCCCGCGTTCATGAGCCGCGCGATCTCCTCCGTCGGCAGCGTGTCGATCCCGCTGTAGCGGGGATCGCTCTGTTCGGTGGCGAGAGCGGCGAGTGATTGCGTCATGATTCCTCAGCTTCGGAGTGCATTATGGATCGCGTGCGTACGGGGCTTGAGCTGCTGGTGAGCGCGCCGAAAGCCATGTCGGGGCGGGTGGGCCTCGTCACCAACCCCACCGGAGTCCTGCCCGATCTGACCGCCGCCGCACCGGCCCTGCTGGCCGCCGGGGTGCCCGTGACCACGTTGTTCAGCCCCGAGCACGGCCTGCGCGGCACGGCTCAGGCGGGCGGCGGCGAGGGCGACACCGTCGACCCGGTGACCGGCCTGCCCGTGCTCGACACCTACGAGAGAACCGGCGGCGACCTGGACGCGCTGGTCGCGTCGTCCGGGGTGGACGCGCTCGTCTTCGACGTGTGCGACGTGGGCGCGCGGTTCTACACCTACGTCTGGACGATGTACGACCTGATGGGCGCGGCGGCCCGGCTCGGGCTGCGGTTCACCGTGCTCGACCGGCCCAACCCGATCGGCGGGGCGGTGGCCGAGGGCCCGGTGCTCGACCCGGCCTTCGCGAGCTTCGTCGGCCGCGCCGCCCTGCCCGTACGGCACGGCCTCACGCCGGGCGAGATCGCGCTGTCCGTCAACCGCGCGATCGGCGCCGAGTTGGAGGTCGTGCCGATGGAGGGCTGGCGCAGACAGTGGCATTTCGACCGCACCGGGCTGCCCTGGGTGATGCCGTCGGCCAACATGCCGACCCTCGACACCGCCCTGGTCTACCCCGGCACCGGGCTGCTCGAGGGCGTGAACGCCGCCGAGGGCCGCGGCACGACCCGGCCGTTCGAGCTGGTCGGCGCGCCGTACGCGGACGGCCGGTTCGCCGCAGCGCTGAACGACCTCGGCCTGCCCGGCGTGCGCTTCCGCGACACGTGGTTCACCCCGACGTTCGGCAGGCAGGCGGGCGTCGTGGTGCGCGGCGCGCAGGTGCACGTGACCGACCGGGCGGCCTTCCGGCCGGTGCTGACGGGCGTGTCCGTCCTGCACGTGCTGCGTACCCTCTATCCGGGCGACTTCGCCTGCGAACCGTTCCTCGACCTGCTGTGGGGCTCGGCGTCGCTGCGCGAGCACCTGGAGGCGGGCCGCGACCCCCGTGGGCTCTGCTCCCCGCCGGGCCCACCCCAGGGCGAACTGCTGTACGGCTGACATCAGTCCAGCGCGCGGCGGTAGAGCCAGAACACCCGCTCGGCACGGGCGCCCACCGCCCGGGAGTAGAAGCGGAGCGGGCCCACCCAGCCGATCTGTGCGGACGTCTGACCCGCGGCGGCCTGGTCGTCGAGGCAGCGGCGCAGCAGCACCCGGCCCACGCCGAGGCCACGGGCGGCCTCGGCCGTGCCCATCGGCCCGAACCACAGCGGCCGGGCGCCCCAGGCCGCGAAGCCGAGGATCTCCCCGTCGCGGAAGGCATAGTGCAGGCCGGTCGCCTGCTCGGCCTCCCAGGCCCACTTGTCGTTCCACTGCTCGCGGACGAAGGCCGCGACCCTTCCGCGATTCCCCACGGGGGCCGCGGCGACGGTGACCCCGGCGGCGGCGAGCTTCGCCAGGTCGGCCTCGTGCTCGGCCTCGTCGTAACGGGCCGGCAGGTCGGCCGTCATGTTCCAGGCGACGCGGTACCGCTCGTACCCCAGGCTCTCGGCCAGGCAGGCGGCCGGGGTGTAGCGCACGTCGATTCCGGGCCAGGCGTAGCAGGGCGGGTTGCCGGCGAACCTCGCCTCGACCGCGCCGTGCGCCCGCATCCACTCCTCGGCCGCGCCGACCAACGCCCGCCCGATCCCCCGGCCGCGCGCGGCGGGGTCGACGGCGATCAGGTCGACGTGGCCCGAGCCGCCCGCGCCGATCGACGCGAACACCACGCCCTCGCGGCCCGGCGTGGCCAGGACCGTCCACGTCCGCTCCCGCGGTGGGTCGGCGAGCCGCCGTACGACCAAGGGGGCGTCCTCGGCGTCGGCCCACAGCGCGGCGGCGGCCAGGCGCTCCAGCCGCTCGTCCACCTCGACCGGAAGGATGTCCGTCACTCGCCCACCCCCACCGGGATCACGCTGCGCCGCCGGGGATGGAAGCAGGCGTGCTCCTGCTCCGTCTCCTGTTCGAGCCCGCCGGCGCGGCCCAGCACGGGCATCTCGGTCGCGCAGCGCTCGGTGCTGAACGGGCAGCGCCGCGCGAACAGGCAGCCGCCGTCGGGCTCTCCCTCCCGCTGCATCTCCCTCGGCACGACCCGCTCGGCGCCCGGCCGTTCCAGGCCGTGCAGCACCGGGATCGCCGACAGCAGCGACTGGGTGTACGGGTGGACCGGGTCGGCGATGATCTTCTCGGTGGTGCCCCGCTCGACGACCTGGCCGCGGTAGAGCACGTACAGCTCGCCGTCGTCGCCGATGTAGCGGGCGGTGGCGATGTCGTGGGTGATGAACAGCACGCCCACGCCGAGGCGCTCGCGCAGGTCCTTCAGCAGGGCGAGGATGCCCAGGCGCAGCGATACGTCGATCATCGAGACGGCCTCGTCGGCGACGAGCACCTCGGGGTCCATGGTGAGCGCGCGGGCGATGACCACGCGCTGGCGCATGCCGCCCGACAGCTGGTGGGGGTAGCGCGGGAGCACGTAGCCGGGGTCGATGCCGACCATCGCCAGCAGCTCCGCGGCCCGCCCGTCGACCCACGACCTCGGGCGGCCCGTCTGCCGGGCGCGCAGCGCCAACGGCGCCTCCAGCGCCTGGTGGATCGTCCGCGTGGGGTTGAGCGCCGAGTAGGGGTCCTGGTGGATGAGCTGGACGCGGCGGAAGTACGGCTGCCGCCTCCGGTGGCTCAGCGACGACATCGGCACGCCGTCGATGACGATCTCGCCGGCGTCGTGGGTCTCCAGCCCGGCGATGATCCGGCCGAGGGTGGTCTTGCCGCTGCCCGACTCGCCGATGAACGAGACGGCGCCGCCCTTGGCGATGGCGAAGTCCACACCTCGCAGCGCGGGCACCTCGCGGGCGCCGAGCACGCCGCCGCGCTGCTTGAAGATCTTCGTGATGCCGGTCCCCGTGATCACACGAACTCCTTCCGCTTGACCAGGGTGAGGTGGCGGTCGGCGGCGTGGCAGGCGACCGTCCGGCCGTCCCGGTTGACGGACATGGGCTCGTCGGTCTCGCACACCTCCATGCGCCGCTCGCAGCGCTCGCGGAACACACAGCCCTGCTTGGGCAGCGTCCCGAGCGTCGGCGGGCGTCCCGGCAGCGCCCGGGCCTGCGACAGGTCGCCGGACAGGCGCGGGATCGCCCTGATCAGGCCCTGGGTGTACGGGTGCCGGGCGTCCCCGAGCACCTCGGCCACCGGGCCGTGCTCGACCACCCGGCCGCCGTACATGACGGCGAGGCTGTCGGCGACCTCGGCGACCGCGCCGACGTCGTGGGTGATGACGAGCGTGGTGAGCGCCCGCTCCTCGTGGACCTCGCGGATGATCCGCAGGATCGTGGCCTGGGTGATCATGTCGAGGGCGGTGGTCGGCTCGTCCAGAACGACGACCTTGGCGTTCAGGACGAGCGCGAGCATGATGCCGACCCGCTGACGCATGCCGCCGGACAGCTCGTGCTGGTAGGAGTCGAGCACCCGGGCGCCGTCCATGCCCATGCGGGCCAGCAGGTCCTTGGCGTCGCGCACCAGCCCCCGCAGGTCCTCCACGTCGTGGGAGCGGCCGAGGTCGAGCAGCTGCTTGCCGATGGTCTTCAGCGGGTTCAGCGAGTTCTGCGCGGCCTGGAAGACGTACCCGACCTGGCGTCCGCGGGTGCGGCGCAGGTCCTCGCCGCGCAGCGTCAGCACGTCGCCGAGACCGTCGATCTCGACGCTGCCCGCCGCGATCCTACCGGGTGGCTGGACGGCGTTGAGCAGGGAGAACGCGAGCGTCGACTTGCCCGAGCCCGACTCGCCGACGACGCCGGTGATCGTGCCGGGGGCGAGGGTGAGGTCGACGCCGCGTACGGCGGGCAGTTCGCCCGCGGGCGTCTTGTAGACGACCGTGAGGTCCCGGATCCGGACCCCCGGTGCTGCCATGTCACGTGCGGCCGTGTGAGCCGTCATAAGGGGCTACTCCTCCCGCAGGCGGGGATTGAAGATCTCGTCCATCGCGTCCACGATCAGCACGATGCCCAGGGTGAGCAAGAGGATCGCGATCAGCGGGGCCAGCAGGTACGGCAGCGCGGCGGGAGTGGTGAGCGCCCCGCCGTTGAACACGGCGAGGTTCAGCATCACGCCCCAGTTGTTCGACTCGAACGGCAGCACGCCGAGGAAGAACAGGCCCACCTGGGCGTACACCGCGCCGGTGACGGCGATGAGCATGTTCATCGCGATGTACGGCGCCATGCTCGGCAGCAGTTCGCGGCCGATGATGTGCCGGGTCGGGAGGCCGAGGCCGCGGGCGGCCTCGATGAAGCCGCGCTCGCGCAGCGACAGCGTCTGCGAGCGCACGGCGCGGGCGATGCCGCCCCAGCCGAGCACCCCGAGCACCAGGCCCATCTCCAGCGGGCTCTCGAACTTCCACACCGTGGACAGCACGAGCAGCAGCGGCAGGCCGGGGATGGCGAGGTTCATGTCGGTCAGCCGCATCAGCAGCGTGTCCCACCGGCCGCGGTGGAAGCCCGCGACCAGCCCGATGAGCGTGCCCAGCGCGACCGTGATGACGGCCGTCGCCAGGCCGGTGAGCAGCACGTAGCGCGCGCCGGTGACGACCAGCGCGAGCACGTCGGTGCCCTCGAAGTCGGTGCCGAAGGGGTGGGCCAGGCTGGGAGGCGCGTACAGCGCGTTGTCGTCGCGCGGCAACTGCGCGGGGTAGAGCAGCGGCCCGGCCACGCCCATGATCGCGAACAGGGCGACGATCAGCACCCCGGCCATGCGGCTGGGCTTGCGCCGCAGCACCCGCCACACCCCGCGCCAGAAGTTGCGCCGCAGCGTCGCCCGCGTGGTCCCGGCCGGCGCGGCCTCGGGGCTGATCGCCCCCTCCGGGTTGACGATGACGGTCATGCCGCGCCTCCGCTCCTGACCCGCGGGTCGATCACCGTGTACAGCAGGTCGGCGGCGATGTTGGCGACGACGATGCCCACCGTGATCACCAGGAACGTGCCGCCCATGAGCGCGTAGTCACGGCTGCTGATGCTGTTGACGAGCAGCAGGCCGAGGCCCGGGTAGTTGAAGATCTGCTCGATGAAGATCGAGCCGCCGAACAGCATGCCGATCGACAGGGCGAGGATCGTGAACAGCGGCAGGATCGCGTTGCGCGCGAGATACCGGAACACGAAGCCGCGCCGCAGGCCGCGCAGCTCGGCCGCGAGGATGAAGTCGTCGCCGAGCACGGCGACGACGTTCGACTTCATCGCGAGGATCCACCCGCCGTAGCTGGCCAGCGTGTACGTGACGACCGGCAGCACGGCGTGGTGCACCAGCGAGCCGATGTAGCCGGCGTTGAAGCCGGGGACGAACTCGACGTCCACCGGCCCGCCCGACGGCATGATCGGCCACAGCGTGGCGAAGATCGCGGTGAGCAGCAGGCCGATGACGTACACCGGCACGCCGTGCAGCAGCGAGCCGGACAGCGCGAGGGCGTCGCCCAGCTTGCCCGACCGCTTGATCGCGGCGTAGACGCCCATGGTGACGCCGAGCAGGAAGCTCAGCAGCGTGCCGGCGAGGACCGGCAGCACGGTCCACCGGGCCGCGTGCCCGATGAGCGTGGTCACCTCCACGCCGGGCGTGCTGAGCGAACGCCCGAGGTCGAGGTGGAGCAGCGAGCCCATGTAGCCGACGTACTGCTGCCACAGGTTGCCGGTGGGCAGGAAGCCGTACAGGACGGCGGTGGCCCGCTCGGCCTGCTCGGGCGACATGCCCTTCTGGATCAGGCTTTCGTACTGCCCGAGCACGGGGTTGCCGGGGATCTCCCTGATGATGACGAAGCTGATCGTGGCGACGACCCAGATCATCGCCAGGCCGCGGACCAGGTGGCCGCCGATCTTCCTGGCGATGGCGCCCAGCCGGGGACGCCCCGGAACGGCGTGCGTCATGCCTGCCCCTTCTCCGCTTTCCTGATCATCCCGAGCTGCATCCACACCCCGGACGACAGCCGCAGGGACTGGTCGTCGTCGGGCGGGAACGCGGTATAGCGGGACGTGTTCACGAACTGCGTGTTCACGTAGTCCCAGAGCTGGACGACCGGAAGCTGCTCGTTGGCGACCTTGGCCAGGACGCCGACGATGCGCTGCTGCTCGTCGTGGGACGCGTAGTTCAGCCTGCTGGTCAGCTCGCCCGGGTCGACCGTGCCTGCGGCGCCGGCGTCGACCTTCTCCGGGCCGCCCATCCAGTTGCCCTCGGTGCCCGGCGCGACGTGGCGCAGCCGGCCGCCGAACATCTGCCAGCCGTTCGCCTGCCCGAACAGCCGCTGGAAGATGTTGTACGGCGAGGGGCCGAGGCCGATCAGCCAGAACCCGAGGTCGTACTTGCCGTCGGCCAGTTCGCCCAGATAGAGCGTGTAGTCGGCGGCGGTGACCACGCTCGAGTCGATGCCGTGGTCGCTGAGCTGGCTGCTGATCGACTTGCCCGCGGCGACCCAGTCGGAGAACGACGCGGGCACGTGGATGCGGACCTTCCACGGGCTGCCGTCCGGCAGGGTCCAGCGGCCGCCCCGCTTGGTCATGCCGGCCGCCTTCAGCTCGGCGTCGGCCTTGGCGGAGTTCACCCGGTACTGCTCGAGGGTGTCGAACGCGTCGCCCAGCCAGGCCCGGGCCGCCTTGGCGTGGATGCCCGAGGTGGTGGCGGCGGGCGTGCCGCCCTCCGGGGAGGCGATCCTCGTGACCTGGGCGCGGTCGATCAGGTAGGCCATCGCCCGCCGCACGTGCACGTTGTCGTACGGCTTGTGCGACTGGTTGAACGCGAGGGAGACCGCCACGGGCGAGTAGCCCTTGACCACCTTGCTGCCCTTCGCGTCGCGGATCCGGTCCATGACGGCGGTGGGCACGGAGGTGAAGGGAGCGTTGTCCAGCCGGCCGGCGATCAGGTAGTTCCAGATCTGCTCGTTGCCGGTGTAGTTCAGGATCTTCACCTTGGCCGGCGCGATGTTCTGCCGGGCGTAGAAGTAGGGGTTGCGCTTCAGCAGCGCCGCGCCCGGATTCACCCGCTCCAGCACGAACGGCCCGGCGGACACGTCGTGACCGGGGTCGAAGGCGATGACCTTCTCCGCCAGCCCGGTGATTTGATTCTTCGCCTTCTCGGCCGCCTCGCCCTGACCGTGCTGCGCGACCTTGAGCGTCTGCCAGAAGTCCGCGGGCAGCAGCTTCCCGAAGACGTGCGCGGGCACGACCACGGTCGACAGCAGGTTGGCGAGGAACGTCGAACTGCGGTTGGCGCCCTGCGTCACCCTGATCGTCTTGGGGTCGACGACCTGGATGTCGGCGGCGGCGCCCGCCGCCTTCGGGTCCAGCGCGTACGCCGTGCCGCCCTGGGTGTAGGCGAGACCGATCGAGACGCGTACGTCCTCGCTGGTCACCGGCGTGCCGTCGGACCACCTGGCGTTCGGCTGCAGGTGGATGACGACCTCCGACCGGTCCGGGGACATGCTCCAGCTACTGGCGATGGCCGGGTAGAACTGGTTGGGATCGGTGGGGTCGTTCTTGGGCCACGCCAGCGCCATGCCGTTGTATCCCGAGAAGACCGATCCGACGGGGTTGAACGGGTTGATCGGCGCGCTCGCGTTGATCTGCTTGCTGCCGTCGATCGTGGTGTACACGCCGCCGCCCTGTTGGGCGGTGTCCGTCGTCCCGGTAGTGCCGCAGGCGGTGGCTGTGACGATCGACGCCAGAGCCACGATCGCCGCGAGTCGCTTCATGGGCTGCTCCTGGTTCCCGATTGCCTGGACAATACGGGCGCTCTCGCGATGCCGTCAATTTTTTCCACGGGCAGACGAGGCGATGGAGTTAATTTTTACCCGAGTCCGCTACCTGCGAAGACGTCTCGCGCGAGAGATCGGTGAACCGGTCAGACGCCGCCGGTGAGCCAGCGGGCCGCCGCCCGCGCGGAGGCCGTGGAGCTGCCGTGGGTGGCGAGGTACAGCCGCCCGGCGGGCGGCCCCGGCACCCCGGTCTCGACCACGACCGCGTCCGGGCGGGCGCGCAGCGCCTCGTCGAGGAGCCGCCGCATCCAGGCGTGCCGTGCGGCGTCGTGGACGGCGATCACCAGGGGACGGCCCGTCTCGCTCAGATCCGGCAGGTGCCCGTCGTCGTCCACTTCGGCCGTCACCGTCCCGGGCAGGATCTCCTCGATCGCCTGACCGAGTTTCAACGGGGTCGCGCGGCCGACGGCCTGGCTGGGCCGCGCCGCCAGGTGCACCACCAGCGGCGCCTTCGTCAGCGGCGCCGTCGCCCGCTCCGCCGGAGTCGCGCGCAGGGCCGCCGTCGCCGCCGCCAGGCCGAGTCCCTCGTCGGCGTCGCGGGCCACCCCGGCCCTGGCGTCGGCCTGCGCGTCGTACCACGCGGCCAGGTCCCGCACCCGGCCCGCCGCCTCGGCCAGGCGCTCCTCCGCCAGCCGTCCCTCGCGGACCGCACCGGTGATCGCGTCGCGCAGCGCGTAGACGCTCTCCCCCCTGGCCGAGGACACCCCGACGCAGATCGCGTCGGCCCCGGCGGCCAGCGCGCGCACCGCGATCTCCCCCGGCTCGTGCAGGGCGGCGACCGCGCGCATCTCGATCGCATCGGTCACCACGAGCCCCTCGAACCCCATCTCCTGCCGCAGCAGACCGGTCAGCACGGCCCGGCTCAGCGTCGCGGGGAGCGCGTCGACGGCGGGGACGAGCAGGTGGCCGCACATCACGGCGCGCACCCCGGCCGCGATGGCGGCCCGGAACGGCGGCAGGTCGCGCCGTTCTATCACCTCGCGGGAGGCCCGTACGGCGGGCAGTGCCAGGTGGGAGTCGGTGACGGTGTCCCCGTGGCCGGGGAAGTGCTTGGCGCAGGCGGCCACCCCCGCACTCTGCAGTCCCTCGATCCACGCGGCGCCGTGGCGGCCGACCTCCTCGGGGTCGGAGCCGAAGGAACGCACGCCGATGACGGGGTTGCGGGGGTCGGCGTTGACGTCCACCACGGGGGCGTAGTCGAGGGTGACGCCGGCGGCGGCGACCATCCGGCCGATCTGCCGCGCCACCCGGCGGGTCAGCGACTCGTCGCCGGCGACGCCCAGCGCCAGGTTGCCCGGCCAGGAGCTTCCCTTCGCCGCCTCCAGCCGGGTGACGGCGCCGCCTTCCTCGTCCACGGCGACGACCACGTCCGGCCGTTCCCGGCGCAGCTCGGCGACCAGGGCGGCCGTCCCGTCGAGGCCGGCGACGTTGCGGGCGAACAGGACCACGCCGCCCAGGCCCTCGCCGAGCGCCCGCCGCAGCCAGGCGGGCGGCTCCGTGCCCTCGAAACCGGGCTGGAGCACGGCCATCGCCATCCGGTCCAGCTCGCCGCCGCTCAGCCCCATGGGCCCCCCTGCTCGATCAGCACGCGGTGCGCCTCGGCGGCACGCGGGTCGCCGGGCAGGGCGGCCCGCACCGCGAGCGCGGCGGCGCCCGCCGCGTTGTCCCGGGCGCGCACCAGCACGGCCCGCCTGCCCAGCTCGGCCCGGACCAGATGGGCGAGCTCGGTCGGCTCGGTCAGCAGCGACCCCGCGAGCACCAGCGGCCCTCTGCCTTTCTCCGCCGGTGCTCCCCTCTCACGGGCGCCCTCCCCGGCCACGACCCGCGCCGTACGGCACAGCCTGCGGGCCGCCTCCGCGACGACGCCGCGCGCCACCTCGTCGCCCTCGCGGGCGGCGACGTCCACCACGGGCGCGAGCGTGCCGAGCCAGGCGGGCCCCGACTCGGCGACCCGCGCGTACACGGCCGCGACCAGGGCCTGGGCGAGCGCGGGCCCGTCGTCCTCGCCGGCCGCCCCCGCTCCCAGGACGGCCTCGGCCACCCGGGCGACCAGCACCGTGGGCGCGCCCCGGCCGTCGATCGCGTTCAGCGCCGCGGCGGCGGCCCGGCGGCCCAGCCACACGCCCGAGCCCTCGTCGCCCAGGAGCCAGCCGAGGCCGTCGGCCCGCCGTACGACCCGGCGGTCGCGGATGCGGGCGCCGATCGCGCCGGTGCCGGCCACCAGGACCGCGCCGTCCGGCTGGTCGGTGGCGCCGGTGAAGGCGACGAGCACGTCGGCGACCACCGCCGGGCGCCCGGCGAGCCCGGCCTCCCGCCAGGCCCGCTCCGCGGGCTCCGCGGCGCGGGCGGCTCCGGCCAGGCCGAACACGCCGCCGGCGACCCGCGCGGGGTCCAGGCCCTCCAGTGCGCCGAGCAGCGCGGCGCGCAGGTTGGCGGCCGGGTCGGGGACCGAGATCGCGTTGGCGCCGCCGGCCCGTCCTCGCCCGGCGATCTCGCCCGACTCGGTGACCACGACGCAGCGCGTGCTGGTGCCTCCCCCGTCCACGCCGACGAACAGAGCCCCCACGGCCGCTCCTTTGTAGATACCTTCCATCAACCTATAAGGCGATGGAAATCTTCTACAACGGCCGCCGACCGGACGGGAAGCCCGATTATTTCTTGCTGTCGGTGAGATCGACGAGCGCGGTGGCCGCCCGGAAGAACTTGTTGCGGCCGAGGTCCCCGACGGTCTTGATGTGGAAGGCCTTCTTGAGCAGTTCCGCGTCCTCCGCGCTCACCCCGGCCAGCGCGTCCACCGGCGCCTTGATGATCTCGTCCAGGGTCTTGTCCTCGTACTCGCGGTCGAGTAGCTTCGCCAGGTCCGCCGATACAGCCATGGTTCCCCCCATCGAACACGCCCCCGATACCTCTTGAAGTGCCCAAACGGCCCATTTCCTATGCCGCGTACGGTGGCCCGCTCGACGTCCGGATCAGGCGCCGAAGGACTGCGGTTGCCCCGACCAGACCGGGACGGGCGCGCCGGGCACCTCGACGCGGGTGGCGAACAGCCGGCCCGAGTCCGGGTGGGTGCGGCGCCGGTCGTCGGTCAGCTCCGCCGAGGCGGTGGTGATGACCAGGGTGCGCAGGTCCTCGCCGGCGAAGGCGACGCTGGAGGTGTGCGGGGCGGGCACCGGGATCCGCTCGGTCAGGGTGGTGTCGGGGGCGTAGCGGCGGACCTCGCCGATCTCCCACACGGCCACCCACAGGTGGCCTTCGGCGTCCAGGGCGATGCCGTCGGGCAGGCCGTCGTCCACCCGCAGGTGCACGCGCCGCTCCCCCGCAGCGCCGGTCGCCGGGTCGTAGTCGCGCACGAAGACGGTATGGCGGCCGGTGTCGACGCTGTACAGCGCGCGGCCGTCGGCCGACCAGGCCAGGCCGTTGGACAGCCGCAGGTCGCCGTCGAGTTCGGTGAGCCGGCCGTCGGCCTCGACCCGGACGAGCGTCTCGCGCTGCGAGGGACCGTCCAGGGACAGGGTGCCCACCAGGAAACGGCCGGCCGGGTCGACGCCGGCGTCGTTGAGCCGCCGGGACTGTCCGGCGGGGACGATGCGGGGCCCGTCCCTCCGGGTGCCGTCGGGGTGGAGCACGACGAGGTGTTCCTGGGCGGCCACCAGGAAGGCGCCGTCGGCCGCGACCGCCACCGCGCCGACCATGGAGTCGAACTCGTGCCGGCCGGTCACCTCGATGCGGTCGCCGTCGAGGCGGCCTTCGAGCACCGCTCCGGCGAGGATGTCGACCCACAGCAGGCGGTCCCTGGCGGCGTCCCACACCGGCCCTTCGGCCAGCTGGAACGTCTCGGTGGTCGCGGGGACCGGGGGGTTGGTCATCGTGGTTCTCCCAGGTGGCCGAGCAAGGCGCGGATGTCCTCGACGGCGTCGACCAACGCCTGCAGAGGGGTTCGGTAAGTCAGGCCGCTGACGCTCAGCGCGCCCGAGGGAAGGGCCGGCGAGGTCGCGTAGACCGGGAGGGCGACACAGTTGATGCCCACCTCGTTCTCCTGGTCGTCGACGGAGTAGCCCTGCGCGCGGATCGCCCGCAGTTCCTCGTGCAGTTCCTCGGCCGTGCACCGGGTGTGCGGGGTGCGGCGCACCAGCGGCTCGTCGCCGACCCACTCGGCGACGGCTTCGGGCGTGTCCAGCCGGTAGGCCAGCAGCAGCTTGCCGACGGCGGTGGCGTGCGCGGGGTTGCGGCCGCCGATCGTGGAGGTCAGCCGGACGGCGCCGGTGGGCGGGTCGACCTTGGCCCGGTAGACGACCTCGCGGCCGTCGAGCACCGCGTAGTGCGCGGTCTCGCCGAACCGCGCGGCCAGCGTCTCCAGCAGCGGCCGGATGCGCACGTGCTCGGGGCGGGCCTCGTGGTGGGCGAAGGCCATCCGCAGGAACTCGTCGCCGAGCATGTAGTGGCCGCGGGCGTCCTGGTCGGCCAGCCCGGCCCGGCGCAGCGCGCCCAGCGCACGGTGCACGGTCGGCTTGGGGCTGCCGATGGCCCGGGTCAGCTCGTCCAGCCCGACGCCGTCGGGATAGCGGGACAGCTCCTTGAGGACGGCGAGGACGCGGTCGGAGCCCACCAGGCGGCCGTCGTCGGCTGGGGGTGTCACTTCTCCGGTCATCTGCCTATCCTTCGTGACATTCCAGGAATTAGATTACCGTACCGATTAATGGAAAACGGCTCGGCAGCGCCGCTCTGCCGATGGAGAACGCTTGCCAGGCGGCTGTAGGTGTCCCCGGTGCGCAGAGGGCCGGCACCAGTAGCGCCTGCCGTCCAGGAGACAGACGTCGCCGGCGGTTTCGGCGTTCGACAGAGATTCCTCTCCGATCGGCGACTTCGAGGCGTTCGCGGACTTGAGCGGGGGTGCGTGGACGGAAGCCCGGGCCTCCGCAACCGCATGAATGGAAGTGCAAGCCCGCGGTGAGGACCACGGTGTGCCCGCCAAGCCGCCCGGTCGGATCGGCGAGGGGCCGCGAAGTCCCGACCCGCATCATTCATCGGCGATCGGCAGTGGGGGCACGGCTGCGCACGATCGGAGTTGAGATCCCGCTTGAAGGCCCTACGGCACGGCGGACACACAGATCTAGGTCCGCAGGCTCGGGCGGCGCCCTGAACGCGCCAGCCTGTTTCAGCCGTGGGTACAGCGATGGAACGACCAGGCGGGCCTTCGGCGAGGGGCGCACCGGTCAGGTGCGGCCTTCGAAGAACTCGTGCCACTCCCGAACGTGATCCGGCTGACGGAGCGAGTCGACGAGCCGGGAGACGAACTGGTGCTCGGCCTGCAGGATCGCGAGATGGTACTCGTCGTCGGCCAGGAACACCCAGGAGACGCCTGCACCGGCGGCGGCCTCCACAGCCGACCGGATCTCCTCGATCTCGCTCGCCAGCGCCCGCAGCCTGCGATCGAGCAGGCCGGCCGCCTCGTCTGGGGGTAAGACGCTGATCAACGACAGCGCCACACCGAAGTGCGGGTACTCGCGCCGCGGCTCGGCGACCAGCTCACGCAGCCAGTTCCGCATCTCGTCGCGGCCCTGAGTGGTGATCGCGTAAACGGTGCGCTCGGGCCGCCCGCCCTCGCGCACCGTGTCCTGTTCGGCGACGAAGCCGACCTTGGCGAGCTGCTTGATCACCATGTAGAGCGAGCCGTGGTTGTACCTGATGCTCCGGTCCTTATCTGTCTCCCGCAGCCGCTTGCCCAGCTCGTAGGGGTGCATCGGCGCTGCGGACAGGAACGCCAGTACCGCCAGCGCCAGCGGGTTCGACACCTTGCGCTGCTTCTCCATCATGCCTCCCATTCACTCCCGACTATACGGTACCAAATAGTTGACACCAACTAAACGGCTTCTTATAGTCAGGATCAACTATTTGCCTATCCATCCACCTGACGTGGTCGAGGTCCCGTGCCCGCCGATGGGCGCGCCCGAGAAGATCGGAGAATCCAGCCGATGAATGCCAGCACCTGCACCGAGCTGTCGGTGACCTCCAAGGACGGCACGACGATCGGTTACCGCCGGCTCGGCCAGGGCCCGGGCATCGTCGTCGTCCACGGAGCCATGTCATCCGGCTACCACCACCTGCAGCTCGCCAAAGCTCTGTCCGGCGCCTTCACCGTCCACCTCATGGACCGGCGCGGCCGGGGCCTCAGCGGCCCCTACCGGGACGACCACGACATCCGGTGCGACGTGGAGGATCTGGGCGCGGTACTCACCGCGACCGGCGCCCGCGGCGTCTTCGCTGTCAGCGCCGGAGCGCTCATCGCGCTGCAGGCGGCGCTGACGCTGCCCGGCATCGACCAGCTCGCCCTCTACGAGCCGTTACTGTTCCCCGACCGGGCGACCGGCACGAAGGTGATGGCCCGCTATGACCGGGAGCTGGCGCGGGGAAAGGTGGCGTCGGCGCTCGCCACGGCCATGAAGGGCGCCCAGCTCGGGCCCGCGTTCCTGAACGCCATGCCGCACTGGCTCCTGACCGCCATGACGAAGGGCATGACGAGCCGGACGCCCGCAGGCGACTACCCATCCTTCGCCGAACTGGCCGCCGCCCTGCACCACGAGGGCCACATGATCAGCGAGATGAGCGACCGCCCGTACGCCTTCAGTGACGTCCGCGCGAGCGTGCTGCTGATCGGAGGGAGCAACAGCTCCGCGCTCCTGAAGAACGCCCTCACTCGTGTGGCGCAGGCCTTGCCCGGCGCCCGGCGCATCGAGCTGCCCGGCCTCGACCACTCCTCCAGCTGGAATAAGGAACTGCGCGGCTGCCCCGAACCCGTGGCACGCGTCCTCGCCGAGTTCTTCCGCGCCTCCGCACCCGACCGATGACCGGGCCCGCCCCCGTGGACGATCGACTGACGCGGATGCCCGCCGACGATCGTCTCCGCGCGCAGGCCTCGCCTCGCCCCGCATTTCAGGTGTGACAATCGCCCTGTCGCCCATCGAGGACCTGTGGCCGAAGGGTGTTTGATGGTGCCCAGGGTGGCCTCTCAGACCCGGCGAGCGCTCGAGAACCTCACGGTGGTGCTCGCCGAGGCGGGCGCCTCGTTCGCCGACGTGATCATCCTCCCCACCGGAAACCCCGGAGCCGCGGTGCGCGCCCGGGGGTTTCCGTGTCGTCCGGCGCTGTCTCAGGAGGCGGTGACCCGGTCGAGCAGTTCGAGCAGGTGGTGGTACGGCCTGCCGGTGGCGCGGGTCATGCCGATCTCGCAGGTGCGGTTGACCGAGGCGTGCGCGGCGAAGCCGCCCTCGGTCACCGAGGCGGCCTCGGCGCGGGTGGCGGAGGCGGTCAGTTCCGGGTGCAGCAGCC
>NZ_JADBGC010000028.1:0-133118 GCF_014892245.1 Microbispora sitophila
CATTGCGGGGTGTGAACGCCTTCATCGCGAGCTTGCGCAGCCTCATATGATCCGGTGGATCGGCCAGTGCCACATTCCTGCCGAACACGGTCAGCGCCAGGCCCGCCTCCTTGAACTCCCGGCCGGCATTTTCCGGGTCGTTGCTGAAACGCGGGTCGTCCAGCAACGCGAGAACGTCGGCGTAGCGGGTCACTAGCCACACCGGAACGCCTGTTCCGGGAATCTCGAACCTATGGACAGGATCGTTCGCACGCAGCCACCGCCAGGCCGGATAGGGATCGCGGAAGTACTCCGGGCTGTGCAGCGCGGGCGACGGTCCTGACATCGGCTCTCCCCTCACGATGCTGCGGTTTGCAGCCGTCAGCGGAAGACTGCCGCCCGCATTGATCCGGCACATTAGGGGCTTCCCCCAACGCGCCCCCCTAGAGATTTCAGGATGAATGCCGGGATGGTGATCTCGGCCGCGCAGCAGAGTCCACTTCCACGTAAGATCCGCTGTCCCACGTTCGGTTGGGCAGCCATCGGCGCCTCACGCCCGCCCTCTCACATCGTGCAGAACCGGACAGGCAGCGACTCCGGCCTGCGGGAGAAGATGTTCGCCTCGTAGCGGATGTGGCTACGCGTGACCGTGAGCTCCCACTCGGGGAACCGGCTTATCAGCATGGACAGGACAATCCGCACCTCCAGCCGGGCCAGTGCCGCACCCAGGCAATTGTGCAGACCATGCCCGAAGCCGATATGACGGACGTCTCGTCGTGACAGATCCAGCCGGTCTGGATCGGCGAAGCGTTCGGGGTCGCGATTGGCCGACAGCAGCCCTCCGAGGACCGCCGCTCCTGCCGGAAGCGCGGCTCCGGCGAATTCCAGATCATGTGTGGCGAAGCGCCACCCGGACACAGCCAGCGCTCCTGCGTAGCGAAGGAGCTCCTCTACGGCCTGAGGAACGATCGACAGGTCCTTGCGCAGCAGTTCCAGCTGCTCAGGATGGTCCAGCAGGGCGAGTACGGCGTTGGCGATCAAGTTCTGCGTGGTCTCGAAGCCGGCCACGATGAGCGTCGCGACCATCGTCACCAGTTCAGCCTCGTCGAGGCGATCGGATCCGTCACGGGTTTCGATGAGGTGTGACGTGAGATCATCCATCGGGTGGGCGCGCTTGGCCGCGACAAGTTCCCGCGTATAGTCCAGGACCGTCTCAAGGGATTCCCGGACCCTCCCGGGGACACCCGACGCCACCCCCTTCATCTGTTCGGACAGACCCTCTCGCCGGTCAGCGTCCATCCCCAGGATCCGGCCTATCACATCGGCCGGTATGACGGTGGCGAGGTCGTTGACCACGTCCATCTCACCTCTCGCCCCGACCGAGCAGAGAATGTCGTCAACCATCTCCTCGACCACACCGCGCCAGATTTCGACGTTGCGCGGAGTGAACGCCTTCATGGCAAGCTTACGCAACCTCGTGTGATCGGGCGGGTCGGCCATCAGCACATTCCTGCCCAGCGGGGCGAAGCCTAGTCCTGCTGCCAGGAATTGGCGTCCGGCGTTGGCGTAGTCGTTGCTGAAGCGGGCGTCCTGAAGTAATGCGAGAACATCCGCATACCGAGTCACCAAATAGACCGGAACGTCCGTGCCGGGAAACACGAACTCGTGTACCGGGTCATGCCGACGCAGCCACGTCAAGGCAGGGTAGGGGTCCTGAAAGAACTCCGGAGTGTACAGAGCCGGTGACGGACCATTCATGACGCCTCCTCGCCGAAGCGCGCCGCCCACAGCGCGCATCATCTCCCGCCGCTCCCGACAGGGAGCCTGTCATCGGCGCGGGACCAGCACCACCAGGGAATCCCCTAGTGCACCACCCAAATGTTTGGTGAGCGGCCAGCGGTTTCCCCAAGCACTGATCAGGGTCAGGAGTCGCGCAGCCTATAGGGCAATCCCGCGGGAGCGATGTGCGGCGAGCCCGACTGGTCGTCGAACTGCGGCGCACGCAGGCAGTCCAGCACCCGCCCCACCGTTTTTTCATGCTCGTATCGGCATCCGGCACCTCTACCAGGCCTTGATTCTCGTCCGCATTCCTGGGGTTCCCCCTTAGCCGGGACACTAATTTTTGGAGCAATCGGAATTACGGGGTTAGCCGCGTCGACGGCGCGGCGGAAGATGTCTCCGAAAGGAGACGCAAATGCCTATGAGTGGAATCGGCGTCGTGGGGGCCGGCATCAGCGGCCTGACACTGGCGCTTCGGCTGCAGCAACTCGGTGTCGACGTGACGCTCTACGCGGAGAGCACAGCGGACGAGATGCGGCAGGCGCGGCTGCCGAACACGGTCGTGCGGATGAAGCACACCCGTGCTCGCGAGCGGGCGCTCGGCTGCGAACACTTCGCCTTCGACGGCAGCCTCGCCCACACCGCGACGATCTTCATCAAGGGCGAGCCTCCGCTGGAGTTCCGCGGGATGCTGGACGATCCCTTCCACGCGGTCGACTTCCGCCTGCTGCTGCCCGCCTTCCTCGACGACTTCACCACGCGCGGCGGACGCCTGGTCGTGACCGGCTCCTCTCCCGGCACCGCGGACATCGACACGTGGTCGGAGAACCACGAACTGATCGTGGTGGCTGCCGGCCGCCGATCCGTGGCCGAGCTGTTCCCGCGTGACGAACGCAGGTCACCGTACGACCGCCCCCAGCGGAGGCTGCTGTCCGGGCTCTATACCGGCATCGCCCACGCGGGCTTCGGCTACAACGTGTCCCCGGGAGTGAGCGAAACCTTCCAGATCCCGATGTGGACGCGCCATGGCCTGGTCGCCGCCATGCTGATCGAGGCGGTTCCCGGTGGACCGATGGAGGCGATCACCCGGCTGCCGTACGAGGAAGACCCGCAGACGTTCAACCGCACGTTGGAGAAACTCCTCTCGGAGCACGCGCCCCAGGTCGCCGAGCGGATCGAGTCCGATTCCTTCGGCCTGATCGGTCGCGACGACCTGCTCCAGGGTGCGATCACCCCTGTGGTGCGCGAACCGGTGGCGAAGTTGCCCAGCGGCAAGGTGGCCCTCGCCATCGGCGACGCGTGGATCACCAACGATCCGATCACCGGCCAAGGGGCGAACCTCGGATCGCACTGCGCCTGGGTCGCCGCCGAGGCCATCGCGGCGGGCGGTCCCTATGACGAACGGTTCGCCCATGCGGTGGCCGACTCGATGTGGCAGGTGGCCGGACCGGTCACCGAGTGGTCCAACGCCTTCCTCCAGCCTCCGGCCGATCATGTGGTACGGCTATTCGCCGCGGCGGCCGGCGACCAGAGCGTGGCCGACCTCTTCGCCAATCTGTTCAGCGACCCGGTGCCCGCGTGGGCGCTGCTCTCCGACCCGGCCAAGGTCGACT
This sequence comes from Microbispora sitophila, assembly GCF_014892245.1. Lineage (NCBI taxonomy): Bacteria > Bacillati > Actinomycetota > Actinomycetes > Streptosporangiales > Streptosporangiaceae > Microbispora > Microbispora sitophila. The sequence continues at coordinate 3,372 of NZ_JADBGC010000028.1, forward strand.
CCCTGCTGACGTCCCGCACGCGTCCCTGAGGGCGCGCTCTTGATCACGTCGTTCGACCACACCCCGGACAAGAACAGAGACACGATGTCCAAGACCCTCAGCCCGCATGCTCATGCCTACGACGACTTCTCGGGACCGCAGCTGAATGCCGGCAAGTGGATGTATCTGGAGTACCGCATGCCCGATGGGTCGTCCTGGCGGTGCGCCGAGCCTGGTGCGGTGACCTCGGTCGCGGACGGCGCTCTCAGCGTCTCCGTCGACCGCTTCCGACTCGAGCACGACGGCATCCAGATCATGGACAACCCGAAGCATCTGCTCCTGTCCACGAAAAGCTTCTCCCTGCCCGGGTCAGGCCTGATCACCTTCTCGGTGGACATGGCGGTCAGCTGCCGGGGCAACGACCCCCACGACTACCGGGACGGCGTCGCCGCCTTCAACGTGCTGGACATGGAGTCCGGCTGGGTCTTCGACGTGGCCGCGAACAACGACCACATGTGGGCCATCCACGAGATGCTGCCCGTGCCGAGCGCCGCGGCGGCGCCCTTCACTCATGTGGTCGAGGACCCTTTCGCCGGTCTGACCATGCGTCCGGGCCGGCCCCATCGCTGCCAGGTGGTGATCGACACCGCCGCCGGAACCGTCACCTGGCTGGTGGACGACAAGCCGATCCATCATGTGGCCTCCGCACACCTGCCCCGTCAGGTCCGGGTGGGATTGGGGATGTTCACCCTGCGTCCGATCGCCTTCGGTAAGAGCCAGTCGCTGCGAGGCCAAGGAATATCGGCGTGGTGGAGCAATCTCACCGTCGAAGAGCAGGCGTTCTGAGGCGGCCCCTGCCGCGTTACTCACATCGGAAGGGATGTCATGACCTCCATCACGCCGAGCGCGGGGCGGCGCCTCGCGGGCAAACGCGTTTTGATCACCGGGACGGCAGGCGGGCAGGGAGCGGCCGCTCAGGAGCTGTTCGCCCACGAAGGCGCCCGCGTCGTGGGATGTGATGTGATCCCCGGCGGGGCCGAGAGCACGGCGGAAAAGCTCGCGGCACAGGGATACGACGTCCACGGCGCCACAGTCGACCTGGTCGACCCCGAAGCGGCCAGAGCCTGGGTCGAGGAAGCCGCCGACCGCCTCGGTGGGATCGACGTCCTCTACAACAACGCGGCCGGCTTCGGTTTCTCCCCCTTCTCGGACTTCACCCTCGCCCTGTGGCACCACGTCATCCAGGCCGAACTCGACATCGTCTTCCACGTCACCCATCCCGCCTGGACCTACCTGCGGCAGGGCGGAGGATCGATCATCAACACGGCGTCCGTCTCCGGCGTCCGGGGTGTCGGCGGCATCGGGCAGGCCGCACACGCCGCCGCCAAGGGCGCCGTGATCGCCCTCACCCGCACCCTGGCCGCGGAGGGAGCCGCCGACGGGATCCGCGCCAACGCGATCTCGCCGGGCTTCGTCACCTCCCCCGCCACCGATGCGGCGATGGACGACTCCGCGCGCGACTACATGCTCGACATGCACCTCATCAGGCGAGCGGGCACGGGACAGGACATCGCGGCCCTGGCCCTCTACCTCGCTTCCGACGAATCCAGTTGGGTCACCGGGCAGAACATCCGCATCGACGGCGGCTGGACGGCCGGCTTCCGCTGACCGCAGCGGCGTCATCCGACCATGTCCGATGTTTCCCGAGCCGCGGTGGCGGCCATCGTCAGGACGTCCTCGTCGCGCGTGCGGTTCCCATTCCCATCCTGATCACGTCATGCCCTGCCACACGGGGCGTGCTCGAAGACCCAGGAGAAGCAACAGGGCCAAAGTTCGGGGCACCCGTAGGGGGCGTGCCCCGATGTCCTCGGACGAACCGCCGACACACGATGAGCCGTCATCTTTCCATCATCCGTTCCGGAAGGCGGTTCCATGACCAGCTCATCCCACGAGGCCGACGCCGCTCTGGTTGGGGAGGGCTACGATCCCCTTTCTCCCGGCTACGCCGAAGATCCCTATGGCTTCTACGCGCGTGCGCGTCGCCTCGCCCCGGTCTGCTACAGCACTCGCTACGACGCTTGGGTCGTGACAGGCCACGCGGAGCTCATGACGGTGGTGATGGACCCCGCTCTGTACTCCAGCTCCGACAATCTGAGCCTGCCCGTGCCACCGGCGCCCGAGGTGCGCGCTGTACTGGAGGAGGGCCACTATCCCTGGGCTCCCACCCTGTTCAACGACGATCCTCCCCACCACACCCGCGCCCGGGCCCTGTTCTCCAGGGCGTTCGCGGCCCGGCGTATCGCCACTCTGGAGCCGGCGATACGAGAGATCGCCCACGCTCTCGTCGACGAGTTCGCCGGTCAGGGCACGGTCGACCTGATGGAGCGCTTCGCTTACAGGCTTCCGCTGACCGTCATCGCGGACCTCGTCGGCGTGCCCCGCTCGGACATGCCGCAGATCAAGGCGTGGCACGACGACTGGATGTCCCTCTTCACCATGCCCTCCGTGGAACAGGCGCTTCCCGCGGCCCGCAGCGTCGTCGCCTATCAGCGCTATTACGAAGCCCTCATCGCCGACCGGCGGGCCAACCCGCGTGAGGACCTCGCCACCGCACTCACCCAAGCGGAGATCGACGGCGCGGGATTCTCCCTGGAGGAGCTCATCGCCCAGCTGATGCTGATTCTGGGCGCGGCGCACGAGACGACCACCCACCTCATCGGCAGCCTTGTCCTCCTCATGCTCCGCAACCCCGAGCAGCGCGAGGCACTGGAAGCAAACCCCCACCTGATCGGCGCCGCCGTCGACGAGGCGCTCCGTTACTCGTCGCCGGTGCAGGCCGAGCCGCGCACCGCCACGCGGGACGCCGAGTTGGCGGGGGTCACGATCCCCAAAGGTTCTCGGCTCTACGTCGTCTTCGCCTCGGCCAATCGTGACCAGGCCGTCTGGAGCACCCCCGACCGCTTCGACATCACGCGCGAGGGGCCCCAGCGGCACGTCGCCTTCGGCCATGGCATCCACTTCTGCATCGGCGCCCCGCTGGCCAGGCTGGAGGCGCGGATCGCGTACGAGGTGCTGACCGAACGTCTGCCCGGACTCCGGCTCGCACCGGGGTACACGCCGGCCTACCAGCCGAGCTTCTTCTTCCGAGGGCCGCGGGCCCTCGATCTGGAGTGGGACGCGATGACGTAGCCGAAGCCTGCCCGCGTCACCGGCGGTGGAGCCCTGCCCTGTGGATGAGGTCCCACATCCGCGCGGGGGACAGCGGGGTCTCGACGAGCCATTCGGCGATCTCGGGGACCGCCGCAGCCACGGCGTTCCCCACCGCCGCAGGCGCCACGATGGTCCCGCCCTCGCCCAGGCCCTTCATCCCGCCCGGGATGTGCGCCACGCCCACGCCCTGTCGGACACGCCCGGCCGAGGGCCGGGCGCGCGACGCGACACCGGCGCTGACCCGGCGCAGCGCCTCGGGATAGTCGCCCGAGTCGTATGTCTGGAATGTCCGTGTCTGATACGGCAGGTCCTGCGGGCCGAGCATGTTGCGCAGGCGCAGCTCCACCGGGTCGACGCCGAGCTTTCTAGCGGCCTCGTCCACGAGGCGCTCCCGCACCCACGCGGCCTCCTGCATGCCGAACCCGCGCAGGGCGCCGGTCGGCGTGGTCGAGATGACCGCGGCGGTGATCGTCGCGCCGGCGCGCTCGAAGACGTACGGGCCGGGAAGCATGGCGGCGGAGATGCGGAACGGGCCCGTCCCCTTGGTTGACGCGTGCGCGCCGCAGTTGCCGACGATGTCACTGTGGATCGCCAGGAACCGGCCGTCGGGGTCCAGTGCCAGCCGTGCCCGGTGCCACGCGTCACGGGCGTGGAAGGTCGCGTGGAAGTGCTCCCGGCGGTCCTCGATCCACTTGACCGGCCGCCCTGTTCTCATGGCCGCCAGGCAGGCCAGCACCTCGTCCGCGTACAGATGGTCCTTGCAGCCGAACCCGCCGCCGACGTCGCGGGCGACGACCCGCACCTGATCGGCGCGCAGGCCGAGGGCCACGGCGAGGCTGTCGCGGACGTGGTGCGTCACCTGCGTGGACATCCACACGGTCAGCGTCTCCGCCCCGGTGTCCCACTGCGCGACCAGGCCGCGGGGTTCGAGCGGGTTGACCGCGACGCGCTGGATCCGCAGGCGGCGCTCGACCACGTGCGCCGCGCCGGCGATCACCCCTTCGATCTCGTCGCGGGGGTCGCCGACGTCGTAGGCGGCCACCACGTTGGTCCCCCACTCGAGATACAGCAGGGGCGCGTTTTCCCCCAGCGCCTCGTCGGCGTAGACCACCGCGGGCAGCTCCTCGTATGCGATGTCGAGCAGATCGAGGGCGTCCTCGGCCGCCGCCCGGCTGTCCGCCACGACCACCCCGATCGGCTGACCGCCACGACCACCCCGATCGGCTGACCGACATACCGGACCTCGGTGGACACCACGGGAACACTCGTCTGCCGCTGGCCGGGAGCGATCCACACAAGAGGTATCCGGCCGGTGCCGGCCGCGGCCTGGTCGAGGGTGACCACGGTGGTGACATCCGCTGCGGCCGTCGCCGTCTCCGCGCCGAACCCGACGACGCGCCCATGCGGGATCGAGGGCCTGACGATGGCCGCGTGCAGCATGCCGGGGAGGGAAAGGTCGTCGACGTAGGTCCTGCGACCCGTCAGGAGTCTGCCGTCGTTCACCCGGCCGACCCGGGCGCCGACCAGGCCCGGTCATGCCGGAACCTCGGTCGTGCCCCGTCCGCCCGCGTCGAGTGCGGCCCAGCGGCGGCGGACCGCCGCACGGATGCCCTGATAACCGGTGCATCGGCAGATGTGCGCTCCGAGCACGTCCTCGCACACCTCCTGACAGGGGATGCCTGACCTTTCCGCGGCCAGCAGGCTCATCAGGACGCCGGGGGTGCAGAAGCCACACTGAAGGCCGTGCTCGTCGCGCATGGCCTCCTGCATGGGTGACAGCTCCCCCCTCGGGCGCCAGCCCCTCCACCGTCTCGACGTGCGCCCCGTCGACCTGTACGGCCAAGCCAGCAGGAGGCAGGATCGGACGGGTGTGCCGTCCACCAGGACCGTGCAGGAACCGCAGACACCCTGCTTGCACCCCACGTGGTGCCGGTCAGCCCGAGCTCGTGCCGCAAGAAGTCGGAAAGGAGCGTCCGCACCTCGGCTCTTCCCTTCGTCTCGCGGCCGTTGACCGAGAGAACCACCTCACGCGTCTCCGCCTTCACGCCGCCTGCTCCTCTCGGTCCCAGCCCTCGATCGTCCTCCGGACCAGCGCCGCCAGGATCCCCCTGCGGAACACCGCGCCGCCGTGCACATCCGTCGGCGGGTCAACCTCCAGCGAGGCGAGGGCACCCGCCTGCTCCGCCGCGCCCGCGTCGAGCCGCCGGCCGGCGAGAGCGCCCTCCGCCTCCAGCAGCCGGACCGGCCGGTCCGCAACCCCGATGGCGGCCAGCCGGGCCTCGCTGACGATTCCCTCCTGAACACGCAGGCCCACGCAGACGGCCGCGATCGCCGTCCCGCCCCGGTGCCGGGCGAACTCCCGGAATCGGAAGGCGAACCCGGGGCGGATCGGGAAGATCACTTCGGTCAGCAGTTCGTCGGGCCCGCGTGCCGTGACGAAGCCGGACCTGAAGAACTCGTCCCAGCCCACCACCCGTTCTCCTCCTCTCGAAACGAGCCGTACGGCGCCGTCGAGCGCGGCCAGCACGGCGGGCAGCTCCGACGAGGGGTCGGCATGGGCGATGTTGCCGCCGATCGTGCAACGGTTGCGGATCTGGGGGTGCGCGATGTGACCGATCGCCTCGGCGAGCACGGGCAGGGCGTCCGCCACCTCGGCGTCGCGCTCGGCGGCGAACGCCCGGACCAGCGCGCCGATCCGCAGGGCGCCGCCGTCTCGGCTCATCCGACCCAAGCCATCGACCTTGTTGATGTCGACGACGACCCTGGGCCGTACGAGCCGCATGGTGAGGAGCGGGAGCAGGCTCTGACCGCCGGCCAGCACGCGGGCGTCGTCGCCGTGCTCGGCGAGTGCGTCGAGTCCCTCCGGCAGCGTCCGTGGATCCTGATAGGAGAAGACGGGTGGCTTCATGCGGCCCTGCCTTGTGGAGATCGGGGCGTGCGGACGGGGCGGTGACGACATCCGTTCGTTCCGCGGCCGGTTCGCGCGGCGCTTGCTCACCGCGGGGAGGTGACCACGCGGGCCTCGGGCCTACGCGCCCGCGGTTCCCGTGCACGCACTCCCAGCAGCGCCAGCCCGGCGGTGGCCGCGCCGAGCAAGACCCAGGCCGTCGTGTAGCCGGCGGCCGGGACGAGCAGCCCGAACGCCCAGGGCAGGACGAAGCCGCCGACGGCAGTGATCGTCAGCATGAGGCCGACCGCCGTCCCGATGTTCTCCGGACGAACAGTGCGATCTTCCCCAGGGATCGTCTCCCAGACCGCGAAGGCGCCGTTGAACGCGAACCCGACGATGAACGCCGGCACCCAGAACCAGGACTCGCCGGCCACGGGGATCAGCAGCAGGCCGACGGCCTCCAGGAGGACGGCCACCAGGAGCACGAGCCGCGGCTTGCCGAGCCGGTCGGAGACCAGGCCGATGACGAGAGGGCCGGGAATCCCGGCCAGGCCGGCGATCAGCGAAGCGAGACCGGCGGTCGAGAAGTGACGGTAGTCGGCGCCGTAGCCGCCGAGAAGCTGGGAGGCCGCCAGGAACGACCCGTAGCCTCCGAGGAAGGCGACGCCGTAGATCCACAGTCTGCGGTTGCCGAGAGTCTGACGCACGGCGTCGCCGGTAATACGCACGCCCGTGAGGCTCCTCCCGCCGGGCGGCGGGCGGAAGACCACACCGACGGCGGCCCCCGTGACCACGCACAGCACGCCGCCGGCGACCAGCGCCCGCCTCCAGCCGACGGCGTCGGCGAGGTCGGCCCAGACATACAGGCCGAGGGCGGTGCCGAGACTGAACATCGCCGACACCACACCGAGGGCGAAACCGTGCGCGCGACCGGCGAACCACACGCTCACCGCGGCGATGCCGATGCCCGCGTAGATCGAGGCCCCGACACCGCAGACGATCCGCAGGACCAGGAGCTGGGTGTAGTCGGCCGCGACCCCCGACAGCGCCCCGGTGATCCCCTCCACCACCAGGCCGATGACGAGGGTCCTGCGGATGCCCAGCCGGGTGGACAGGAAGCCGGCGGGGATGTGGAACACGCCGTACCCCGCCACGAACGCGGAGATGAGCAGGGCCACCTGGGGGATCTCCACCCGGAACTCCACGCTGATCGGGCCGAAGGCGGGCGCGAGGTCGAACCAGTTGACGGTCATCATCACGAAACCGAGCGAGACGACCGTCATCACAGCCCAGCGGCGCCCTCCCGACGACGACGTCGGAGGCTCCGGGGGCGACTCGGCGAGACCGGACATGAACATCCCTTCACGTGCGAAGACGTTCCTTGTTCAGTGGCGTGGCACGCCCCTCGTCGGCGTGCCTTTCTCGTCGCTTCCGCCGTATCCATGACTCGCGCAGCCGATCGGTTCCGGGAGTCGTCGAGCGTGGTTTCGTCCTTCCGTCAGGACGATTGGGCTTCTGCCGCGGATTCTTCTTCGAGAAGTACGGCCCTGACATCAGGGGGCGCCCCCAAGCGGGCTCCCCAATCCTCGGATGAGCCGACCCGGAGGATAGGCGTCGACGGCACACATCCCAGGCGTCCGCTCGCTCGCACACACCGGTCGCGGCGACGCCGCCATGAGCGGCCTTCAGCGTCCCCGGCGGTGTGCCTCACCTCAGGGGCGCATGTCAGGGATTGGCTGGGGAGACCGGCGGAATCGCTGGGGTGGCGCCCGAATGCGGCCCTGCGCCTGAAGCAGATAGTCAATGTCAATGTGCGAAACAGGTTGGCGAACTGACGAAAGCGCCCGCGACAGCGGGCGTCGAGGCACCTAACCGGAGATCGCACCGTCTTCACAGGGCCGCCGCCGGCGCGGGATTCGGCTGCGTCACTCATCCGTGCACTCGACGGCGCACCCTGTCCGTCAAGCATCCGAGGAGGACCCTCATGTCAATGCCAATTCGGCTCCGCCGCGCCCTGGGCGCCCTGGCGATGCTCACCGCGACCGTCGCGGCCGTCCCCGCCATCTCCGCCGCACCGGCGAACGCGGCGACGGGGATCTCCGTGCGCCTCTGGGAGATCCAATGCCTGGAGAAGAGCGACGTCGGCCATGGTGACCGCCCGTACTTCGTGGTGTTCACCGGAAGCCCGACCAACCCCGATGACAACCGGACTGTGCTGGTCGACCCCGGCATCATCACAACGGACCGCCCGCTCCCGTACTACCCCAAGACGCTCATCGCCAGCCGGGTGCCCTCCGGCTCGCTCACCGTCACCGTGATGGTCGAGCAGGACGATGACAGAGACCTGACGTTGGATCAGATCCAGAAGATCGGCGACGCGATGCGCGGCGACTACCAGAAGTACTTCTTGAAGCCCGCCGGTGAGAGGGCGGGCTTGATGCGCGCGGCCCTCAGGTCCTACGTGGAGGGTTATCTGGGCTGGGACGACAATGACGACATCCTGGGTGACAGCTACGCCACGGTCTATCAGGGCAAGGTGACTTCCTCCATGTCGTTCACGGGAGACGGCGGCGACTACAGGATCTATTACACCAGCTGACAACAACCGACCGACCGGAGTGTTTCGCGCCACGGCAGCGCGACCACGGCTCTGATCACCGCGATCGCGGTCATCTCGGCGATCAACGGCGCTCCGGTGACCTCGCCCTCACGGAAGATCGCGTTCCGCCCACGAGAACAGGCACGGGCGGAACTTGGAAAAGGGGATTTTGAATAGGTGAGTAGCCCGGATCGTGTGCCGGTCACCGGCCGCCGAACGGCACAAGGGCGGGGTCTCACGGCTGCCTTCTCAACCGATGGGTTTCGGGCCGCTCGCCGAAAGACCTAGTGCTCGAATGCGCGCGCAGACGCCGAGCCTCGGCGGAAGTTGTCCATCGATCGTCAGAGAGGAATTCTTATGTCATCTGTGCCCCGCCGGCTCCGGTACGCCCTGGGCGCGCTGGCCATGGTCACGGCCGCCGCTACCACGTTCACCGCCACTCCGGCGAACGCGGCGACGGGGATCTCGATACGCCTCTGGAAGATTGAATGCGTGGAGCAGAGCGACTGGGGGTCGAGCGGCGACCGCCCGTACTTCGTGGTGTTCATCGTCAGCCCGAACCACCGCACAGGGACGGTGCTGGTCGACCCCGGCATCTACACCAAGAGCCAATCCACCTACCTCCCCCAGACGCTCATCACCGGCAATGCGTCTTCCAGGGCTCTCACCGTCACTCTCACCGTCACCGTGATGCTTGAGCAGGACGAGGCCAGGGACCTGGCGCCGGAGCAGATCGACGGGATCGACGCCAGCATGAGCCACGATTATTGGTTCGAGATGCCCTCCATGGAGTCCACCCACGAGAAGGCGGCCTGGCTGGGGGCCCGGCTCAGGTCCAAAGTAGATGCCATTCTGACCGAGAACGCCAAAGACGTCATCCCGGGAAACGGCGACGACGACATCCTGGGCACCAGCTACGCCACGGTCCAGCAGGGCCAGGCGACCGCCCCGATGTCGTTCAAGGAAGACGACGGCTACTACAGGGTCTATTACACCGGCTGACGGCAGCCGACCGACCGGAGTGTTTCGCGCCACGGCGGCGCGACCACGGCTCTGATCACCTGATCGTGGTCACCTCGGCGATCAACTGTGCTCGCCGAGGTGACCATTCCTTCACCGCTGAGCAGGGACCAGTCCGTGTGATCAGGGTCAGTCCGGACCCGCAGGCACCGGGGCCGTCGACCCCGATCACGATCAGGGCGCCGAAGGCCGCAACGGGGCCGACAGTGGCATGCCCGATGGTGGGAGCTGACCTGCTCGGTGCCCAGCATTGCGTCCGACACCGCGGGGGGCGGCGGTTGCGGAGGTCGCGGTCTGGCCATCCGGTCGTCACCGCCGGGATTCCTACCGGGAGCCGCCCCAACACTAGGGGCTCGTGTCAGGGATGACCCCGATACCGGAGACCGGCAACGGGAGTTTCATGAGGAAACCCGCTTGCGACCCTTCCAGCCAGAACGGGTCAAGTTGGGCAGCGTTGTTTCTTTCTTTTCGATGGAGGCAGGTTCATGAAACGGTCAACGACCGGAGAAGTCCAGCCGAACGTCAGAGCGCAAGATTTCGTGTTCGTGAACTCCGGAAGCCCGGAGGATCTGTTCGAATTCTTCACCTCGCCGCAAACCCTGAACCTGCCGGTCGCGTGGGATTACCAGAGCTACGGCGATTTCTGGAGTGGGGCTGCTTATATTGGCAGAACCAATCTGCAATTCTTCAGGTTCGATACCGATCTGGTGCCTCGACTCCCGGAGGGCACGGCCCGGTTTCACGGGATCGGATTCGAGGCCGCCGGCTCCCTGCAAGACACTCTCGATTATTTGAAGGATCAGAATATCGAATGGGAGAGGGGCGACATCAATGTCGGTTCCACCTTGCTGTGCACGAACATATATCCGGTCAATCTGGATCATCCGGCCCAGAGCGACACGGGGCTGCGGACGCAGATAACGTTCTACGGACCGGACTTCTACTCGGCCACCTTCAGGGCGGCGACCCCCAGCGAATATCGGGACGCGGCGGACCGCGAGCTCATCGATGTGCGCAGCGGAGGACCGCTGGGAATCCAAAATGCGATGACAGTGGTCGTCGAATCCCCCGACGCCCCGGCCGCACAGAGCGGATTCGGACGTTTCCTGGGGATCGAGCCGAACTCCCACGGCGCATTCGAGTTCGAGGACGGTCCCGCATTGAAAGTCATCCCCGGTCGGACAGAGAAGTGGGCGAAGCTCGTGCTGAAGGTGTCCGACCTGGATGCGGCGAAGGACTATCTCGATGGCAACAACATGTTGGGGATCCACAGCGCGGAACACGTGCAGATCGCCCCTAGCGCGATCCAGGGCCTCACCATCGAGCTGAGAGAGAGCTGAGAAGGGGCTGCCGAACCCTGCCGATGGGACAGCCGAACCATATCGCGGCGAACTGCGACGCGGGATCTCATCGTAGCGCCACGAGCAGCATTCCCCAGCTTGGGCGGTGTGTCTCGCGGCCGTCCGGCCGACGGCACGATACGCGAATGTCAGGGATTGCTCGGGGAGCCCGAGCGAATCATTAAGGTAGCACCCCAATGCGCTCACACGCACAAATCAGATAGTCATATAGAGGTGCGAGCAAGGCACGGCACTTTGGCGAAAATCGCCGGTAACGGGGTCAAGGCGTCCGCCCACTGCTCGCACCGTCTTCGCGGGCCACGGCCGGTGCCGGATTCGGCTGCGCCACTCATCGTGCGCAGCAACTGTCTCGGCCCTCGGCGACACGCCTATTTCGTTAATCACCATACAAGGAATTCCATGTCATCCATATCATGCTGGCTCCGGCGCACCATGAGCGCGCTCACGGTTGCCGCCGCGGCGATTCCCGTCATCGCCTCCGGAAGTCCCGCCAACGCGGCGACGGGGATCACCGTCGATCTCCGGCAAATCGTCTGCGCAGAGATGAACGACACAGCGGGCAGCGACACTCCGTACTTCGTGGTATTCATCGGCAGCCCGACCAATCCCGACGACACCCGGGTCGAGGTGGTCTACCCCGGTATCGAAACCACTCCCAGAAAAACCCCATACACCCCGAAGACGAAAATCGCTACTAACGTCCCATCCGGCTCGCTCACAGTCACGGTCATGCTTGAACAGGACGGACCTTTCGGGGATCTCAACCCAGGACATCAGATCCCTAACATAATGCATAACGAGTACCAGAAGTATTTCTGGCAGCCCATAGAGAAGAAGGCCGCCGCGCTTCGGACCGCCCTGAGATCCGCGGTCAAATCAGAAATGAAAAGCGAACTCCTGGGCAGGGACGACATCCTGGGAGACAGTTACGCCACCGTCTACCAGAACACCGTGACCGCCCCGATGAAATTTGCCGAGGACGACGGCGAGTACGTGGTCCGCTACGCCGGCGGCGCCTGACGGCGTCCCGGCCGGACCGGCAGGCCAGGCGTCGCGTCACGGCGACGCGAAACGGCTCTGATCACCCGATCGTGGTCACCTCGGCGATCAACGGCGCTCGCCGAGGTGACCATTTCCGTTAGAGACAGGCCGAGGACGGGCGCGGCAGCGGCCCGGAGCGAAAAATAGGGGCGTCGCCTTGGGGTCCGCCCCGGTGTGCGAATGGGAATGCCGGGAGACGATGCCCCGGTGCCTTTGGTCGATCACCGGGCCTGCAACCCGGGACGACGGGCAGGGCTCCCATTGTATGGAGGGACGACATGTCGGCTGAACAACCTTCTCCCACGTTGTACACACCAGAGTTCTTCCGGGATCCCTATCCCACTCTCGAATGGTTCCGAGACCATGCGCCCGTAGCACAATTCCAGTTTCCGGTAGGGGACGTTCCCGTCTGGCTGGTCACGCGATACGAGGATGTACGGTTCGTGCTGGGCGACCCCCGGTTCAGCGCCAATCCCGCCCACGCCAACAGCGAGATCCAGGCATCTGGAATATTGTACTCTTCTCTGCCTCCCGGGATGGGCCAAGCGGATCCGCCCGACCACGCCCGGCTACGCAAACCCGTCATGGCGGTGTTCACGGCCCGGAGGATCCAGGCGTGGAGCCAGGTGGCCCACGACGTGGTGCGTTCCCTGCTCGAAGGGTTTCGGAACCGCTCGGAAATAGACCTCGTGCCCGAGTACGCGCATGTCCTGCCCGCCGAGATCATCGGCCGCATTCTCGGGTTCCAGCCTGATGATAGGTGCCAGGCGGCCGAGGATGTCCGGATCCTCTTCTCGGGTCACCCGGACAAAATCCCGGCTGCCATCAAGAGTCTCATCGAACTGTCCGAAGACTTGATCGCCACCAAGCGTGCTCACCCGGACGACGACCTGGTGACGCATCTGGTCCAGATGCGGGACGACGGGGGCGGCCTCGACGAGGCCGAGTTGATCGGCACGGTGACCAATCTCATCCTGGGAGGGTATGACACCACGCAGAACCTCATCGGCAACGCGGTTCTCGCGCTCCTCGACCATCCGGTGCAGCGGAGGCTGCTCCAGGATCAACCATCTCTTCATACTGCAGCGGTCGAGGAGTTCCTCCGCTACGAAGGCGCTCTGCTGGCCACCTGGAGGTATGCCACCGAGCCCGTCGCCGTCGGCGGTGTGGAGCTGCCCGCGGGGGCAGCCATACTTCCCCTCACCCTGTCGGCGAACCGTGACCCGCGGCGTTTTCCGAATCCGGACGTTCTGGACATCACCCGCTCCGATGTCAAACACGTGGGCTTCGGACACGGCCTGCACAACTGTGTCGGTGCAGCGCTGGCCCGACTCGAAACGGAGATCGCGGTCCCGGCGATCATGAGCGAGTTCCCCGATCTCAGGCTGGGGGTGGCGCGCGAGAAGGTGTGCTATAGGGACAGCTTCTATATGCGAGGCCTTGTCGAGCTGCCGGTCGAACTCCGTTGAGAAGACCCATCGCGCGGGACCGGCCAGGTGGGCGCGTGACGGCCGGCTCTGGAGAGTCCGCTCACGTTTGGCCCGATCCTGCCAGCATGGAGGTGAGCTGCTGCCGACGCGTGACGCCGAGCTTGCGGTAGACGCTCGACAGGTGGACCTCCACGGTCTTCACCTGGATATAGAGGCGCTGGGCGATCTGGCTGTTGGTGAAACCCTCCGCGGCCAGCCGGGCGACGCGGGACTCGCTGGGGGTCAGCGACTCGGGACCGCTGACGTAGGAACGCCTGGGGCGGGCTCCGGCGGCGGCGAGGTGGCCCCGCGCCTCCTTCACCAGGGGTGCGGCCTGACAGCGCTGGGCGAGCTCCATCCCCTCGTACAGCAGGGGCCGCGCCGCGGCGAGGTGCCCCATGCGGCGCCGACATGCCCCGAGCGCCACCAGCGAGTACGCGAGCTCCAGTCGGGCGGTGGTGGGGCGCAGCACGTCGACGCTGCGTTCCAGCAGTGTGAGCGCCTCGGGCATCGGGGCGACAAGCCCTGCCACCCGCACCGCGCGCCCGATCGCATACGGTGCCCCCCATCGCTCCGCGAGTTCGACCTCCTCGCGAGCGTACGCCTGAGCCCCGGCCGCATTTCCCAACGCGTACAGGCTCAGGGCCGCCTCCGAGCGCCAGGCCACGATGGCCGGATTGGCGCCGTTGTGGCCCGCGAATCTCTCCCCCGTGACGAGCGCCGCCTCGAGTGCCCGTTCGGTGAGGCCCTGCGCCGACAGGAGCTTCGCTCGCGCATGGAGAGTGAAATGGAGAATCCCAGCCTGCGGCAGTTTAGCGGGCAGTTCCTCCTCATCGAGGAGTGCCCCCGCCTCATCGATCTTCCCCTGCTCGACCAGAACCTCGGCGAGGAGTCCCCGCGCGATTCCCAGCACGATGCCCATGGGGCTGAGTCGATCCATCTGGAAGACCTCGCGGAGGTCGGCTTCGGCTTCGGCGAGTTCTCCCCCGCGCAACCAGCCCATCGCCCGGTACGTCAGCGAGATGCCGAGGGCGACCGTCGACCCGTGCCTGCGCGCTTCCTCGACCACCACACCGTACGCGTCGATGCCCTGCTCGATGTCGCCGACGATGAGCGTGAAGTGGCCGACGATGCCCGCGGAGGCTCCCATAGCGGCGGCCGCCGGCATCCCCGGATGCCTGAGCGCCGCCCGCGCGCGCTCCAGTCCGCGAGGATCCCCTGCATAGCATTCGTTCCCGGCGATCATGCACTCCAGGAAGGCCGCGTTCAAGCTCTCGGAACGCGGGAGGCGTCTCAGCGCCGGCATGCGCGTGCGGAGGTCGCCGAAGCCGTCGGCGACCAGCGGAATGTCCAGCAGCAACGCTTCGAGGCCTCGCCGCAGATCGTCGGCGTCATCGGGCAGCCGCTCGATGGCCTCGGCGAGCTGCTTCGCCATCTCGTCCCCCCGGCCGATCCATGATTTGGCGAGCCCTGCCATGCACAGAAGTTCACCGGTCTCGACCGGGTCCTCGCTCAGCTGGAGGGCCGACTCCAGATGGTCGGTGGCCAGCTTCACATCCACGAGCAACGCGGTGGTGATGGCCTCCTTGAGCAGGTCGAGCCTCTCCTTCGGTGGCACGTTCGCGGTGAGGGCGTGCGCCAGGTAGGCGTGGGCCGACTCGGGCGCTCCCCTGTCCAGAGCCTGTCTCGCCGCCTGTCGCAGCACCACCAGATGCCCGGCGGCCGGGAAAGGGAGCGCCAGGAGATGGATCGCGGGCTCCTCCGGACGGCGGCCCTCCTGGATCAATAGTTCGGCCGCCTCCAGATGCCGGCCGGCACGGTCACTGGGGTCCATCTGCTCGTAAACGGCCGACCGCACCAAGGGATGCACGAACTCGACGGCCGCCCGCTGCCCTGGAGCACGGCGGAGGATGTGGGCGTCGTCGAGCTCGCTGATTCCCCGGTGCACCGTCTCCGGCTCGAGCTGTGCAAGAGTGGCGAGGCGGCCCAGATCGGCCTGACGGCCCAGTATCGCTACGGTCTCGGCAATTCGTCGGCCCGCCTTCGACAGCCTGACAAGCTCGACCGAGACGCGCCTGGCGATGGCCTTGCCTCCGACATCGTCGATCCGCATGTTCTCCAGATCGCGCGAGCCGCTCTGCTCCCTCCTCAGTGCACGCCCCATCTCCATGAGCAGCAATGGGGTGCCCACCGTGGCCGCGTGGCACGCCGAGACCAGCTGCGGGTTCGGGGTGTGGCCGAGAATCTCCTCCAGGACGGCTCCGGTGGCCTGAACGCTCAACGGCTTAGGCCACAGGGTCCGGCATTCGGGATGAGTCAGGAGGACATCCAGCAGATCTCTCGCGGCCAGCGGATCGGACGGCCGCGTCCCCGCTACCACCACCAGACCCACATCATCCAGCCGGAGTTGCAGGTACGCCAGAGAACGCAGCGATGCTTCGTCCGCCCAGTGGAGATCGTCCACCGCGAGCAGAACGGGGCCGATGTCACAGAGATTGGCCGTGAGCCAGAACAACCCGTGGAACACGGCCATCTCGCTCCGTGGGGCGCCGCCTCGCCCCGTGGGCTCGAAGAGAGGGCGGACCTCACTCGCCGCGCCCGACAGCAGACGCTCACGCTCGGCCTCGTCTGCCCGTATGAGGACGCTTTCGAACAACTGGCGTACCAGTCCGAACGCATACCCACGCTCAAGGGGTGAGGCCTTGGCCGCCAGAACGCGCAGGCCGTTCTCGGCCGCCGTCCGCCTGGCCTCCTCGATCAGCCGGGTCTTGCCTATGCCGGCAGCCCCCATCACCGCGAAGAACGTGCTCCTTCCGGCCCTGGCCCTGGTAACTCCGTCGAAGATGGCGGATAGCTCAGATTCACGTTCGAGCATTAGGTCACGCGGCACGGGCGACATTCTCAGGCCACAGGATCACAAGCGGAAGCCTCTCCGGTGACAGACATGGGAACTTCTCCGACGGCGGCCGGGTCCGCGGAGCGGCGGAAGCCGCCCTCCAGAAGGATCGGACATCTGGAGGATGGGGTCATTCCTGGGGTTGTCCCCCAATGTTTCGCCCTTCCTCTTGCCGGACGATGAGGAGCATCCGAGACAGGAGGAAAGGTGTCTGTTGATCGCTCTCCTCGTATATCGCGCGCGCTGATCACGGCCGCCGTCTTCGTGGCGTCGGCGTGCGCCCTCACCACAGGTCCCGCTTCGGCCAAGCCGTTGTGGCAGACGGTCAGGGCGGAGACTCCCATTGATACGACTCAGTACAAACATGTCGAGGCCACCTGCCCTGCGGGGACGAAACTCGTCGGCGGTGGAGCTCACATCGGGTACGCTTCCATCCCTCTTGCTCAGGCGGAGGCGTCCGCACAGGCGAACTCCTACTCCGGCGCGGCGTATGCCGGCGGCACGACACAGGACCCGTGGAACCTGAACGTCACGGCGCTCTGCGCCGACGTCAGCGTCGTCCTGAACCTCCAGTACGTCAATCGCAGCACGCCCGTGAACGACACGGACGCCAAGTCGGTGACCGTCCAGTGCCCCGGCACCCTGCGCGTGCTCAGCACCGGCTTCAGGATCATCGGCGGTAAGGGTGACATCCGGCCGGTGGGCACGTCGCTCAGCGAGCCCGCATCCTCCAGCTCGGCGGTGTCTCCGAACACCGCGGTGACGGCGAGCGCAGTCGAAAAGCCGGGCTATCCGGGCACGTGGGGCATCAACGCCTCGGCCGTCTGCGGGACGCCCAGTCCGAATTACGAGGTGAAAACGGCGATCGACACAGTCGTCGTAGACCCTCCGGCCACGCTCTACTCGTGGAGAGGCGCGGTGGCGAAATGCACGCCGGGAAAGCAGCTTTATGGAATAGCGGGCCGGATCGACGGAGGAGCTCCGAGATACGTGGCGCTTCAGGCTTTCATCGCGGATTACGCTCCGGAAGGTACGGCCTTGCTGCAGGCAGTAGCGGAAGTCCCGAACATGCCTCCGTGGTCGGCGACAGCGAGCGCGATCTGCGGTTAGCCCTGAACTCTCGTCGTCTTCTGGTGGGCTGAGTGGTTCGGCTGACCTCTGATTTCACGGTCGTTGTCATCCCGTTGGCCCCGTTGGGTGGCTCTGGCGCATCGCTGTGCCAGGGCCCCTCAGCGATGGACGGTCGCGCCCATCAGCCGGCTGTACGCCCAGGTCGGCGCGAGTGTGGACGGAGCCACCGCCAAGGTGCGCGACCGGAGCCGAAGGACCGGATCCTAACCGCCCAGGGCGTGGTCTAACCACCCGATGAAATCTCATTTCCTTGGGGTTGCCCCCGAAATTTTAGGAGGCGAGACCCACATGCTGGCCCGTCCGTCGAGACGGACACTGTGACACGATCCCGGCCGTCCCCGAGCATGAAGTGTGACGCGGCCTTGCACGATGGCGCCATTCAGCGGCCCATCGCGTGCCGGTGGGAAAGATGCCACGCGGAGCCGACCGGGACGACGGCATCGCACCGGGCAATGGTCCATCCCCTTTGTGGGGATCAGCTCGGCATCGCGGCACTCACCCGGACCTACGGATCGAGGACATTCCGGCAGGACTGCGCTCCACACCGTGCCGGCACTACGTCCAGGAGGAGGGGGCTCATGTTGGCCTCGGCGTCGGACGACCTATGGGAACGGGACGGTGAGCGGGCGACGCTCGCCGAGGTGATCGACGCTGCTCGATCGGGCACGAGCAGGCTCGTCCTGGCTGAGGGGCCCGGCGGTATGGGCAAGACGGCTCTGCTGGCGGCGGCGGGGACGATGGCCGCCTCGGCCGGGCTCCCGGTGCTGCGTGCCAGAGGATCGGATCTGGAGCGGGGCTTCGGCTTCGGCATCGTCCGCCAGCTGTTCGAGCCCGCTTTGGCGGTCGCCGGCGCCACGCAGAGGGACCGCTGGTTGCAGGGCCCGGCTCACGGCGCGACAGCGGTGCTCGGCGCGCTGGGAGAAGGAGAGGCACCTGTCGGTGACTTCGCCGCCCTGCACAGTCTCTACTGGCTCACCGCGAACATGTGCGGCGACTCCCCCCGAGCAATCATCATCGACGATCTGCATCTCGCGGATGCGGCGTCATTGCGGTTTCTTGCGTACCTTCTGCCGCGGATCGAAGGCCTGCCGATCGGCATCGTGCTGGGCGCCCGCCCCGGGGATCCGCGAACCGACCAGAACCTGCTGGCTTACATCACCACAGACCCGGCGGCGCGGGTGCTGAGATTGCGCCCGTTGAGCCCGGACGCGTCCGCCAGGGTGATACGGGGCGTGGTCGGCCCGGCGGACGACGCCTTCTGCATGGCGTGTCACGAATTGGCCGGAGGGAACCCCCTGCTGCTCCGTGAACTGGCGGTCACCGCTGCGGCCCAGGCGATTCCGGCCACCGCCGATGGAGCGTCGCGGCTTCCCGCCGCGGCCGGAACCGCCATCGGTCGCCGGGTAAGCCTTCAGCTCTCCACGCTGGGCCCGGAGGCGACCGCCCTGGCCTACGCGGCGGCGATCCTGGACGACGGGGCCAAGCTCGCCGAGACCGCCGTGGTGGCGGGAGTCGACGCGGCGAAGGCCTGGGATGTCCACTCCTCCCTGGTAGCGGCGGACATCCTGCGCGGAGGAGAGCCGGTGTGCTTCGTCCATCCCGTCGTCCAGGCGGCCGTCTACGATCTGATCGACCGAACGGAGCGTGCCCGCCTCCACCGGCTCGCCGCGCGGGTGCTTGCCGCAAGCGGTTCAACGGCCCAGCGCGTCGCGGCCCACCTCGTACGGACCCCTCCCGCGGGAGACCCCGAGGTCGTAGGCGCCCTCAGAGCCGGGGCGGCGGAGGCGCTTACTCACGCCGCACCCGAAAGCGCACTGGCCTATTTGGAGCGGGCGCTACAGGAATGCTCCATGGACAAGGAGGAGCAAGGGGACCTGTTGCGGGAGGCGGGCGGCCTCGCCATGCTCACCGACGGCCGCAAGGCGATCGACTACCTCACCCGGGCGTTGGAAACGACCGAGCCGGCGGAAGCCCGGGGAGTTATCGCGGACACGCTCGGGCGCGCGCTCTTCACGGTCGGCCGCAACCGCGACGCCATGACGATCCTCGACGAGGCCATCTCCCGGCTCGGTCCCGGGCACGCCGACCTGCGCCGCCGCCTGCAGGCCAACCTGCTCAACGTCACACTCTCGAACGTCGAGTTGCACGACGTCGCGGAGGAATTGGTGATGGAGCTTCGGGACGCACCGCCGCAGCCCGGCCTCGGCGGACACATGCTGGACGCACTCATCGGCTGGTACGAGGGCATCGCGCTGCTCGATCACGAACGGGCGTTCAGGTGTACCGGGCGCGCGTTCGGCGACGGGCTCTTCGTCGAGCACGCCATTGCCACGGAGGCGTTCGCGGACGCCGTATGGACGCTGATCAGCGCGGACCAAGGCGACGTCCTCGCGATTCTCGACGCGGCCCTGGCCCACTCCCATCGCAGCGGTTCCACGTACGGCGCCTCGGCCGTGCTCGCCTTCCGCGCCCTGGCGTGGCTGCGTCAGGGATCTCTCATCGAGGCCGAGATCGACGCGCGCGAGTCGATGCGGCTCGCGGAAACGGTCCGCCTCGACGTGATTCGGCCCCTGGTGGCCAGTTATCTGGCCGACACGCTCATGGAACGCGGCGAGAACGAGGCGGCGGCGCAGGCCCTGAGCTGGGCGGGCGAGGCCGGTCTTCCGAGCTCCGCGGCGCAGATGTGCTGGACCGAGGCCAGTCGCGGCCGCCTGCTCATCCGTGAGGGCAGACTGGAGGAGGGCGCCGAGGCTCTCGTCGAGTGCGGTCGCCGTTACGAGTCCTACGGCTGGCGCAACCCCGCCTACCTCGACTGGCGAGCGGACGCCGCGACCGCCCTCCACACCCTGGGCCGTGAGACAGAGGCGGCGGAGCTGGCCGCCGAGACCGTCGAACTCGCCCGCCGCTGGCGGGCGCCCCGCGCCCTCGGCCAGGCCCTTCGGGTCGCCGGCAGCCTCACCGGCGACGAGATGGGACTTGCGATGCTCCGCGACGCCGTGGAGATCCTCCACCCCTCACCCGCACAGCTCGAACACGCCAAAGCCCTGCATGCCCTCGGGGCCGCGCTCCGTCGCGCCAACAAGCGGGGCGAAGCACGGGCTTGCCTGGCCAAGGCGCTCGACCTCGCCGACCGCGCCGGCGCCGTCCCCCTCGTCCAGCAGACGCGCGCCGAGCTGCGGGCGTCAGGCGGCCGTCCCCGCCGCACCGCCATCACGGGCCCCGGCGCCCTCACCCCCAGTGAACGGCGGGTGGCCGTACTCGCCGCCGCCGGCCACACCAACCGGGTCATCGCCCAGCGACTCTTCGTCACCACCAAAACCGTCGAGGTGCACCTCAGCAGCGTGTACCGCAAGCTCGGCATCACCCGCCGATATCAGCTGTACAAGCAGGATCAGCTGCTGGCCGGCGCCGTCGCCACGCCTTCCCGCGGATGAACAGGAGACTTACCAAAGATGCCTCGAATTCCCGCCGAGCCTTTCACAGATGAATATTTTCAGAATCCTCACCCCACCTGGGCGTGGCTCCGGCAGAACTCCCCCGCTTTCCCGGTGACGTTCCCCGGCACAGGCGTGCGGGTATGGCTGATTTCGCGTTACGAAGACATCCAGAAGATCCTGAGCGACAGCCGTGGGTTCAGCTCGGACTCCGCATCCGCCACGGACGATTTCCGTACAGCCGGACTCGCGATCGGCCCAGGCACGGCATGGGAAAACGCGCCCGCTTTCTCCGATCCACCGGATCACACGCGGATTCGGCGTCTGCTCTCCCCCGCCTTCGCCGCCAGGCGCGTGGCCACTTTGGCCGGCACCTTGCAGAAGAACTTCGACCAGATCCTCAACTCCCTGCCATCGAGCGACGAATCGGAACTCCTGGGATCTATCGCCTATCCGTTCTCCATCGCCACGATCGCCGACATCCTCGGGGCCCCGCTCGAAGACCACGAGGAGTTGCAACGCCTGGCGTCCGAGGCCGTGCACCCGGACCGAACGCGATCGTTGGCGGCCATCGGCCTGTTACTCGACCGTGCCCGCGCTTTCGTGGCGGAGCGACGGGCGCATCCACGCGACGACCTGCTCTCGGACCTCATCCGGTCCGAGGAAGCGGAAGAGACTCTCACGGAGGCCGAACTGGTCGGAACGGTCGGCGTGCTGGTCGTGGCGGGATACAACACCACGGCGAACCTCATCGGCAACGGCATCCTGGCGCTGCTGGACCACGAGGATCAGCTGCGCCTCCTCCAGGACCGGCCTTCACTGATCGGCAGCGCGATCGAAGAGATCCTGCGCTACGAAAGCCCCGCCGCGACGTCCTTGTGGCGCTTCCCGAGAACAGAGGTCACGATCGGAACGACGGGCATACCGGCAGGCGAGCCCGTCCTTCTCCTGCTCGGCTCGGCCAACCGGGACCCGTCCGCCTTCGCCGATGCCGACTCGTTCCTGATCACACGGCCCTCCGGTCCTCACCTGGCCTTCGGCCACGGAATCCACTTCTGCCTCGGCGCCCCGCTTGCCCGGCTGGCGGGCCAAACGGCTATCTCCTCCTTGATAACGAAATTTCCTGACATCAGATTGGCCGACCCTCGGGATGGGTTGCGCTACCGGCCCGCGCTGATCGATCGCGCTCTCGTCGAGCTCCCTGTCAGGCTGGGACCGGCCCGCGTCGCTCCGGCGTGCGGCGCGAGGGCTGGACAGTAGACGTGAGATCCCTCCGTTCAGAGGGATCCCCCAACATCATGCGCGGCGGTCAGGTCCGCCGGCCCGCCCTCACCGGCCTGGTGACGACGCGGTCTCCGTGCTGACAGTCCTTCTCCGTCGAGGGACCGTCTTACGGAGACCTCGCCATTCAACGATCTATGAAAAGTGCTGCCTCCACCGTACGCCGAATTTCTCAGCCACCTCAGCTCTGGCAGACCGTAGGTGTTTTCTGGGCATTGACCATCAATCTGCTCAGCACTGCGGAGTCGAAGGCGAGGGAGAAATGATCCAGCCCAGAGTTGTCGGTAAGTGTGAAATGGTGACAGGGCATCGCGCTCCACACCTGGATCGCGTTGTTGGTGATGTCCTCCTCATTTCCGTCACCGTCCCGGGTGAAGACCGGCAGGGCGGAATCGAAGACCTGACCGACCGTCAGATCGTGCAGGGTGACGCCGACGAGAGTGGGGATGCCCGACCCCTTCTCCGCGTAGACGTCGACGTTCGGGAGATTCGTGGAGGTGGGGAGGATGCTCGTGGGATCTCCGTCCTGGAAGCGCACGAAGCCGATGTAGTAGTCCGCGATTTCCGCCGCCTCCGGCGGCATGCCGGGGGCGGTGACGAGTGCGTGGTAGTCAGCCGGCGTGTACTGCTTCCCCGTGCCGGCGTCCGCGATGACGACTTCGTCGGTACCGAAGGTCGACGGCGCCGCGGCGCTCATGTACGTCGACGGCGCGGAGATCAACATCCGCGCGCTGCTTTCCGCGATCTCCTGCGTGTCAGGCAGCGTGAACGTGGTGAGGTTGAGGCCGGTGAACAGATACCCGTACATCGCGCCCTGGCCGGGGAAGTTGCCGGCGATCGGCGTGAACCCCTGAATGTACTTCCGCTTCCAGCTCTCCGAGGAGTGGGTGAGCAGGTACTGGGCGTACAGCGGACCGTTGGAGTGGCCGACCAGGTGAACGCGACGGTTGCCGTTGGCCGCGTATGTCTTCTCAATCAGATGCCGCGTTCGGCTGAGAAAACCACCCATGTCGGGAGTGAGGCGGGAGTCGTACCCGGCGACGCGGATGCTGACGTCCCTTCTCCAGCCGGCTTGCTCGAGCGAGGCGTACATCTGCTCGTACGCCGGAGCGCTTGCGGTCTTGCCGTAGTCGGACATGGCGACGGTTACGCCTTGCTGATTGGAGAACCGGTCCGGCATGGGGAGGCTCGGGTCGCCGTCGTAGCGCAAGGTCATGAGCTTGTCCATGCAGACCCGGCTGAAGGTCGCGCTGGGCGTGGGGTTCGGATACCAGTCCTCGAAGCTCCCGGACGCGGGACAGGACGGATCGACCTGCTGGTTCTGCACGTTCACCAGAAGCCTGGTGAAATGGAAGGCGGGGAACAGAACGATCGGCGTCCGCGGCGGAATGGCCTGAGCAGCGGCGGCCCCGGCGAACACCCCTAACGTCGCGACCGACAACAGTAATGCCGCAAGAAGCCGGCATAAGCAACGAAAAGCGGGCATGGCTTTCTCCTTGATGCGTGTTCCTCAGGCTCAGTCTGCGGCACGCGTCGGAAGCCACGCCTCGGAGGAATCCCTTAGCGCGTACCCTAAAGCTGATTACGAGGTGATGAGGGCGATGCGATGGCGTTTCGGTTCATCCGCCGGCCCCTCTCGGATTTCCAACTCGGACGGGAGCGACTGTCAACCGACGGCACCGGCCATCAGCGCCTTGATCTGTTCCCTCCGATTGATGCCCAGCTTGCGGTAGCACTGCTGGAGATAGTTGTCCACGGTCCGCCGGGACAGGTGCAGGCGCTCGGCGATCTGCTTGCTGGGCAGGCCCTCCGCCGCGAGCAGAGCGACCTCCCGCTCGCGATCGGTCATCGTACGTGAGGTCGTCTGCGTGAAAGTCACCATGGGGGTGCGCGCCTGCTCGCAGGAGCGCAACGCCGACCACGCCTGCTCGCGCATGCGAGTCGCCGACCGCCGTTCACCCCGGCGTGCATAGCAGCGGCTGCTCTCCGCCCAGGCCTCCGCGGCCAGCAGCGCCGCGCCCATGGCGTCGAAGGCGGCACCGGCCTCAGACAGCGCCGTGGGATCGTGATGGGCGGCCGCCTCGATCATGTCGAGCTTGGCCGTCATGAAGGGACCTTCGACCGCCGGGCGCAGGTTCCGCATCAGAGGAAGAGCCACGGCTCCGCGTCCGAGCCGGGCCAGCGTGTGCAGCGCCTCCACCGCCACCGTCCGGGCGCCGGAGGCGCCGGACGTCTCGGCCACGGCCAGGAGCTGACTCTCCGCGTGCGGGATCCGTCCTTCGGCGGCGACCAGCCAGGCGAGGGCGATCCGCTCCATCCCCGCCAGGTTCCGCACCGGCCCGGATGCGGCCGTCTTCAACTCGGCCGCCACGTCGCGGGCCGCCGCGCGACTTCCCGAATAGACCTCGGCCTCGAGCAGTAGGGCGAGAGGCCATCGCCGCCTGCTCGGCAAGGCCGCGCCGTACAACTCCGCCGAGCGCCGGAGCCATCGTCGCGCGGTCCGCGGCCTGCCCCGGCTGAGGGCGATGTGGCCGCGGCACAGGGCGGCCAGAGCCATGCCGACGACGAGATAACGCCGGTGGCACTCCCTCCACACGCGTACGGCGAGAGCCTCGGCCTCGGACAACCGTCCGACGAAGGACAGCGACACGACTCTCACGACGTCGTCCATGTGCGGAGCCCACTGGACCAATCCGCCGTCGATCGCTCTGGCGTAGAGCGGAACCGCGCGTTCCATGAGCTCCAGGCAGCTCTCCGGGCGTGCGTCCCAGGTCAGGGCCGTTGCTTCGGTGAGAGCGGCGAGAGTGAAGGTGCGTGGATCCCGGCTGCGCAACAGTGGAGCGGTCAGCGCGAAGGCCGCTTCGGACTCGCCGCGTAAGAGGCGCAGACGCGCCTCGTGCGCGGTGACCTCGTCCGCCCAGTCCGACCCCGCCACCCCGGCCGCCGTCTCGGCAGCGACCTGTGCGGCGCGCTCGCCGGCTTCCAGCCCGCTGAGGAGGTTCTCGCTGCGGACGATGCCAATGGCGGCGAGGTCGTGCGGCAGGTCCGCCCGCGTCATGGCCGTCGCGAGCACCGACTCGGCCTCCTCGGCCCGGCCCTGACCGGCCAGGGCGTGTCCCAGGAGGAGGCGGGCCCGCACTCCGCCGTCCATGGCCTTGGCCGCCCACGCCAAGCGGACGGCCGAGGATGAGTCACGGGCGTTCACACTGATCGCGGCGGCACGCGCAAGCATGTCCGGGTCCACGACCTCCCCGGCCTGCAACCACCAGTCGGCGACGCGGGCGAGATCGGCGTGGCGTCGCATCCCCGTACGGACAACGGCGTCGGCGAGCGTGACCAGCAGCCGGCGCCTCTCAAAGGTGGAGACCCCGAGCACGGCCTCTCCGAGCAACGGGTGGGTGAGTCTCACTTCTCTGCGCAGCTCGTGCCTCCGCACCTCGACGAGGCGGCGGTCCTCCAGGTCGCGCAGAGCTTCCTCCCCGGCCATCTCGCACAGCAGTCGATATCCGAGCGGCTCGCTCAGGGCCACCAGCCGCAGTGCCAGGTTCGCCTGCCGAGACAGCCCCTTGACCCGTTCGCCGACGACCATGTCCAGCAGGTATGGCGGCACCGTGAGCGGCCGTTCCAGCACCCAGCCGCGATCCCCGTCCAGGCGAAGACTGCCCGTTCCGGCCGCGTAGGAGATCAGCTCGCGGAGAATAAGAGGGCTTCCCGCTGACAGCTGGCGCAGTTCGCGGAGGACCGTCGCGCCGGTTCTCCCGGGCAGCGCCTGAGCGATCAAGTCCTCCATGTCCTCCTCGGGCAGCGGCTCCAGCCTCAGCCGCAGCGCTCGTTCGTCCTTCCACAACGGGGTGAGCGCGTCCGGCAGCCGATCACCCGAACGAGCGATGACGAGAGCCACCACCTTGCCGGTGAGAGTCAGCTGGTGGGTGAGCACCGCGGATGCACTGTCCAGATTGTGCGCATCGTCCACGAGCAGGACCAGACGACCGCCTGCGTGTCCCGCCAGCAACGCATCCCGGGCGGACGGCAGCAGCATGGCGTCGGGAACATCCAGATACGGCAGCAGAGGTGCGAAAGCGCCCAAGGGCAACGAGGCCGCCGCAGGCGTGGCCGACAGCCTCAGAACCGTACCCGCCTCCGGCCCCACCCGCGTGACCGCCTCGTCGGCAAGCCGGGTCTTGCCGACCCCGATGTCTCCCACCAGGAAAACGACCGAGTGTTCACGGCGGGAAACAGCGCAGGCGAGCGCCTGGACCTCCGTTTCCCGCCCCACGAAACGCCATGATCCGACGACATCGCGCTCCCGCACGCACACGGTCACCGCTCCGATTCCGCGCCTGAAGATCTCCTACCGCCCCGCCTTCGACGTCGGCGGGAGAACCCCGCGATGAGAGTCCTGACCCAGGGTGGAATGGCCGTCGGCCTGAGGGCATCGTGGTCATCCCGTAGCGGATCCCCAAAGTTTCGCCCGGCACCCCCAGGCCCCGGCGACCCGGCTTGACACCCACAGCCCGAAAACAAGCAACGATTGCTCTGATCACCGAGGACCTCTGCCTGCCATCATCAGGGCCGTTTCCGCCCTGTCATGCACTGGAGGCCGCCTGATGTCCGTTACGTCCTCGCTGCCGGAAGAAGCCGCGGCCGAGTTCGACGCGCTCGTCGTCGGCGCCGGCTTCGCTGGGATGTACATGCTCCACCGGCTGCGTGCCGACGGCTACAGGACCGTCGTCCTGGAGTCGGGAGGAGACGTCGGCGGGACCTGGTACTGGAACCGCTATCCCGGGGCACGCTGCGACGTGGAGAGTGTCGAGTACGCCTATTCCTTTTCTCCTCAGCTCACCGAGGAATGGAACTGGAGCGAGCGCTACGCGGCCCAGCCGGAGATCTTGCGCTACGCCCGCTACGTGGCCGACCGGTTGGGGCTTCGCGAGGACATCCGGTTCCGCACGCGGGTGACCGGCGCGACCTTCGACGAGGACGCCGGGCACTGGGTGGTCTCGACGGACGGCGGCGAGGTGATGCGAGCGAGGTTCCTCATCACGGCCGTCGGCTGCCTTTCGTCGGCCAACGTGCCGGACCTGCCGGGCCTGGACACCTTCCGCGGCCGCTGGTACCACACGGGTCGCTGGCCGCACGAGGGCGTGGACCTCGCCGACAAGCGGGTGGCGGTGGTGGGCACGGGCTCGTCCGCCATCCAGGTGATCCCGGCCATCGCCGGGCAGGTGGCGCACCTGACCGTGTTCCAGAGGACGCCCAACTTCAGCGCTCCCGCCGCGAACGGGCCGCTGGACCCGGCGCGGCAGCGCTGGTTCAAGGACAACCGCGACGCTCTCACGCGGCAGGCGCGGACATCCCATGGCGGGTTCCTCATCGAGTACGGACAGCGCTCGGCTCTGGATGCGAGTCCGGAAGAGCGCCTCGCCGAATTCGAGCACAGATGGGCGCACGGCGGGATCGGATTCCTGGCCAGCTTCAACGACCTGCTCTTGTCCGAGCAGGCCAATCAGTTCGCGGCCGATTTCGTACGAGACAAGATCCGGGGAATCGTCGACGACCCGGGGACGGTCGAACTTCTGCTCCCCACCGGTCATCCCATCGGCATCAAGCGCCTGTGCGTGGATACCGGTTACTACGCGACGTACAACCGGCCGAACGTCACGCTGGTGGACCTTCGCAGGAACCCGATCGAGGAGATCATCCCGACCGGAATCCGCACCCGGGGAGGCACCTTCGACGCCGACGTCATCGTCTTCGCGACCGGCTACGACGCCATCACGGGGACTCTGCTGTCCATGGAGATCCGGGGGCGGGACGGATTGACTCTGAAGGACAAATGGGTGGCCGGGCCCAGTAGCTACCTGGGTCTGATGAGCGCCGGATTCCCCAACATGTTCACCGTCACCGGTCCCGGCAGCCCGTCGGTGCTCAGCAACATGATGGTCTCGATCGAGCAGCACGTGGAGTGGATCGCCGCCTGCCTCAGCGACCTGCGACGTGGCTGCGGCGCCTCCGCGACCATCGAGGCCGATCCGCGAGCCGAGACCGCCTGGATGAAACACGCCGCCGAGGTGGCGCGGCACACGCTGTACGTCAAGCCAGACACCTGGTACGTCGGCGCGAACATTCCTGGCAAGCCACGAGCTCTCATGCCCTATGTGGGCGGTGTGGGCAATTACCGCGCCATGTGCGACGACGTCGTCGCCCGCGGCTATGAGGGTTTCATCCGTACGCCCCGATGAAAGCAGGGGCCGCTAGGCACCGAGAACGGGCACCTTGTGCGGCACGTCACACGACGGCTCGTCCCATGCCCGGGAGTTGCTTCAGCAGCTTGGAGTTACACCACCCGAAGGGCACGTCACCCTCCTGGCCGTCGACCGCCGTGTCACACAGCCGTCGTTCATAGCTGCTGTGCACTCGGTGCGAAACCACCCGCCCACAGGGTCTGTCCAATCAACGGTGAACTCGAGTGGTTCTATCGGGCGGTTGGGGTCAGGCGGCCTTCGAAGGTGATGGCGAAGGCGTTCAAGGCGGCCTTCCATCGGGTGTTCGGGGTCGAGCCCATCTGCCGTGTGCTGACCGCGCACGGGCTGAAGATCGCAACCAGCACCTACTACGCCGCCAAGAGCAGGCGGCCCAGCGCCCGCGCCCTGCGAGATGAACAGCTCAAAGAGCACATCAGCCGGGTCCACGCCGACAACTACGGCGTCTAGGGGGTCCGCAAAGTCTGGCGGCAGCTGCACCGTGAAGGGATCGAGGTGGCGCGCTGCACCGTCGCCCGGCTGATGCGCGAGCTCGGCCTGCATGGCGCCCGCCGCGGCAAGACGATCCGTACCACGGTGCGCGAGGACGGCCATGAACGTGCCGCCGACCTGCTGCGGCTGGACTTCACCGCCACCCACCCCGAGCAGCGCTGGGTCGCCGACTTCACCTGTGTGATGACCCGGGCCGGCGTGGTGTACGTCGCGTTCGTCGTCGATGTGTACTCCAGGGCGATCGTCGGCTGGTCGGCTGCCACCACCAAGCGGGCCAAGCTCGTCTTGGACGCCCTGGACACGCGGCTGTGGCGGCGCGACCGGGCCGGCCACCCGGCCGGGCCGGGGCGGGGCCATCACAGCGACGCCGGCAGCCAGTACACCTCCTTCGCCTTCACCGCCACCTGCTGGAGGCGGGCATCGACGCCTCCATCGGCACCGTGGCGACGCCCTCGACAACACACTGATGGAATCCCAGATCGGCCTGCACAAGACCGAGCTGATCAAACCCCGTAAGCCCTGGAAAGGCCTATCCGACGTCGAGCCGGCCACCGCCGAATGGGTCGACTGGTTCAACCACCAGCGCCTGCACACCGCGATCGGCATATCCCGCCGACCGAACACGAGACCAACCACTACGCTCAATACCAGCCCCAACCGGTGGCTGGAGTCAGCCTGTAGAGCCTCCACACAACCCGGACCGCTTGATTCGGCGAAGACCCACAGGTCAACCCGCAATCAGGATCTGGCCGGGCTGATCAGAAACTTCATAGGGACGATGAGAAAGGGCCCGGGTAGGTGCCGGGCCCTTCCTTACTTCAGGTGATCGGCCAGGGGTCAGACGATCTTGCCGGACCACATCTTCTCGGCGACCTTGTAGACGGCCAGGGTCTCACCATCGAAGTACGGGGAGACGCTGGTGTCGATGCGCTTGTTGCCATCGGTGTCGGAGACGCCGATGGTCACACCGTTGAGGTAGCCGAGGCGCTTGGTGTTGCTGTAGCGGTACAGCCAGGAGGAACCGAGGGAGCCCTCACCGGTGAAGGAGCTCTTGACGCCGACGAGTTCTTCGGCCTTGACGGCCGGGGCGGCCGCCTTGAAGGTCTTGCCGTAGGCCCACTTGAGGGTCTTACCGGTGAAGGCGTAGTTGCCGTCCGGGTGCGACCCGCTCGGGTAGCCGAAAACGAAGACCGGATTGCCGACCTTCTGGTTGTAGGCCAGGCCCTGGCCACCGACATTGCTGCCGAGGGTGCCGACGTCCTTCAGAGCGATGTCGACGATCTTGCCCTTCAGCTTGAAGTCGAGGTCGTAAAGCAGCCAGAAGGTGGCCTTGTAGAAGCCGTTGTCGTACTTAACGTAAAAGGTCTTCTTGTCCTGCGACCAGTAGTAGTCCGCCAAGTTGTTGCCGTACTCGTCCCGGCTGATCCGGGTGATAACGATGCCGGCGGTGTGTGTCTTGTTCGTCCACTGCGTGCTGGTCTCACGGATCAGCTCCTCGAGCTTGTTCTGGGAGCTGATCTCCGAGAAGGTGACGAAAGCGTCGTCGTAGGGGACGAACTTCTTGTAGGACTCCTTCTTGTCCGTCGCCAGGTGCTGGTCGTCCTTGACGGGGACGATCTCGCCGGCCCAGCCCGTGGTCTTGAACTCGAGGTCGTGGCGGGCCTTCTCCGCCTCGGCCTTGGTCTCGAATACCTTGTTGTCGACCCAGTTCTTGACCTTTTCGACGGCCACGCCGGTGACCTGGACACCGTTGTAGACGGTGACGAACGCGTAGTCGCGGTCGCCGTCTTCGTAGTTGTCGAAGTCATAGTGGGTGTAGGCGGTCTTGCCCACGTAGATCCCCCACGGGGTCTTGCCCTGGTAGTAGCCGGGGATGAAGACCCACTTGTCGAGGGTGGCCTTGTTGCTGACGGTGTCGTAGACGCAGTGACCGGCGGTCGCCACCAGGTTCTTGTAGTAGCCCTGGACCGAGGTGGCCGAACACCAGTGCGGCTTGTGATCGGCGCCGAGAAAGAACACCTTGCCCGTGGTGCGGGGCAGGTTGATGTTCTTCGAGGTGCCGGTCGCGGCCTTCTGATCGCCGCTGGACCCGACGACACCGGGCTTGTCATCGGCGGATGCGCCACCCGTCGAGACGTGCTTGGTGGCAAGCGTGGTCTCAACGCCATACGGCGTGGCATTGATCAGGTTCGCCTTGTTCTGGCCGTACCAGAACGCCGCCACCTGCTTGGCAGCGAAGTTGGTCTCCGCGAGGTTCACGGCCGGTACCGAGTCGGCCTGCGCCGCGGGGGCGGCGACAGCGGCGGAGGCCAGCAGGCCGGCCGCGATCCCGCCCAGAGCAAGGGTGCGTTTCATTTTTTCTCCCTGGTCTGTCGTGAGGCGTCACTTGCGCCCCAACCGTCAGAAAATGAACAGGCAGAGGAAGGCTAACGGACGAGCGGGCAGGAATTATGATTTCGGACTACTTTAGGGATGGTGGCCGAAAATCTTTAGGGTCATACCCTAACGCGGCAACTCGTACGATACTTCTTGATTCCACGGCTGACGTAGTCCTCGGATAACTCAGACGGCCCGCTGCCGGTTCGCAGGTCACGTCTCGTTCGAGTACGGCGCTGCAGGGCGGTATATGCAACAAGAGCGTAGAAAGCCGGTTACCGCATCAATCGTCCGACGGAGTCTCGTTGTCCGCACGGTCTGCCATGCCGCCCGCCGGAACACGACCATGGATCGCAATATGGAGTCAGCGAGGTACGGAAGGAGAACCCTCAGATCGTGATCGCTGCAACCGAAGCGTGATCATCAGCAAAGGGGGTCAACGCCAACCTGCGATCACCACGAACCTCGCGTGGAAGGGTTGCTCACCGACGGCGACTTCGCCGGCGGTATCCGCTGATGGCCTTCGGGGCTGTCGCCGGCGGTGCTGGCGCTGCTGTCGGTGTACGCAGAGAACCTGACCGGCCGTCAACCCGGGCAGGCGGCGGACTTTGCGCCAGAGCCGGCTTATCCATGGCCACCATCGGTGGGGACAGGTGAAGATTGCAGGGTGCTGCGAGACCTGCTGGTAGAACGTGAGGACGAGACCGCGGCGATATCCGCCGGGATAGCCTCTGCTCTTGAGAGGGCCGGTGCCTGCGTCATAGTGGTGGGCGCTGCGGGGATCGGCAAGACACGGCTGCTCGAGGAAGCCCGTTCGATGGCGGCCGCCGACGGCATGCGGGTGCTGTCCGCGCGAGGGGCGCACCTCGAGCGTGGATACGCGTTCGGCCTGGTCCGGCAACTGTTCGAGAGCTCGCTGAGAAGAGCCGGCGCGGACGAACGCGAGCGATGGCTGTCGGGTGCGGCCGCCGCCGCCGGGCGCCTCTTGGCAGCGGCCGACGGCGAGCAGCAAAGCGAGATGAGCCTCCTCCACAGCCTGTTCTGGCTCACCGCCAACGTCTGCCAGGAAAGGCCCGTTCTGCTGGTGGTCGACGACCTACACTGGGCGGACGAGCCGTCGTTACGCTTCCTGGCTTACCTCCAGCAGCGGCTGTACGACATGCCGCTTTTCATCGCCGCCGCGACCCGCCCGTCCGACCCGTCCGCCGCGATGGACTTGCTGGACCTCGTCCTGACGCATCCGGAATGCCGGATCCTGCAGCCCAAGCCACTCAGCCCGCAAGCCGTCGGCGTCGTCTTGGCGGAAATTCTCGGGGAAAGCCCCAAGCCCACCCTCTTGTCGGCCTGCCACACCGCCGCAGCCGGGAACCCTCTCCTCGTGAAAGAGGTGGCCCGCGCTCTCGCCTCGGAACGAGACGACAGCGCGATCGAGGTCGACGACGTCCAACTCCGTGACATCGGAACCAAGGCGGTGGCCAGGCGCGTTTCGGTCGAGCTGCGGCGGCTGTCGCCGGCTGCCCGGCGCGTCGCCGAGGCTGTGGCCGTGCTCGGCCGGCACGCCGACCCGCGCCATGTCGCCGCGGTCACGGCGCTGGCGCAGGCGGACCGGGCGTTGAACGAACTGGCGAGCGCGCAGATCCTTCGCAGGGCTGGTGAGGAAGAGGCCGTCGCCGAGTTCCTGCATCCGCTGGTCCGCTCGGCCGTGTACGAGCAGATGGACCCGAGCGAACGGGTCCGATGCCATCTGGCTTCCGCGGCGCTCCTGACGCGGGAAGGTCATCGGGCGGAGGAAACGGCGAGCCATCTTCTGCGCGTCCCGAATCTCACCGGTGAGCACGTGAGCATGCTGCGGAAAGCCGGAATGGAGGCGCTGGCCAATGGCGCACCGGAGTCCGCCCACGCCTACCTGGCCCATGCCCTTACCGCAGAGATGACACTGGAGGAACGGCTGGAGACACTCAAGGACACCATCGGAGTGGATGTTCTTGTCGATGTGGAAGCAGGACTGGATCATCTTGCCGTCGCTCTGCGGCTGGTCGATGACCCGGTCCAGGTCGCGGAG
Source organism: Microbispora sitophila (assembly GCF_014892245.1). Classification (NCBI taxonomy): domain Bacteria; kingdom Bacillati; phylum Actinomycetota; class Actinomycetes; order Streptosporangiales; family Streptosporangiaceae; genus Microbispora; species Microbispora sitophila. Next base: position 36,876 of record NZ_JADBGC010000028.1, read on the forward strand.
TTCGTCGCCCTGGTGGGGCTCGCGAAACTGTGGGTGGGGCTGGCCGAGGAGATGACCGAGGAGCTGATCAAGGTCATCGCAGACCTTCCCGAGAACTGCGATGACCTGCGGCGCGGCCTGGAAGCGATCCTGCTGGACGTCCCCCTGGTCGTCGTCGGTTTCGAGCACGTCTGCCAGCGGGTGGCGAGGCTGCGCCGGCTACCCCCCTCCAGCACGATCAACGCAGCGCTCCTCGAGTCCATGATCGCCGGTCACGAGAGCTTCGCCGGAGACCCCCGCGGGCTGGATCGCGCCCGCGAAGCGCTGGCCCATCCGCAAATGTTGGCCGCCACGACCAGCGGAGCGTCCGCGAGCGTCCCCGGCTATCTCACTCTGCTGATCGGCGACCTCCGCGAGGGCATGGACGCCTACGGCGAGCTGGTCACCGAGGCACGCAGGCAGGGGTCAACGGTGACACTCGGCGTGGCGCTCACTTATCGGGGGATGGGCTGGCTGCGCATGGGCGAGCTGGCCGAGGCCGAGAACGACCTCCGCGAAGTGATCGAGCTGCACCACATCACGCCGATGGGGGTCGTGCTCCCGCTCGCGCGGGGCCTGCTGGCCGAGGTCTTGCTCGAAAAGGGCCGGATAGATGACGCGTCAGCGGTCATCACGCAGGTCAGCCTTCCCCCATCGCTGCTGCAGGACGGAATCCTCTACCCGTGCCTGCACGTCCAGGCCAGGATCTTGGCCGGTCAGGGCAGGTACGAGGCGGCGCTGGAGGCGGCCGTCCAAACAGGAGAACGGTTCGCCGCCTACAACGGCGGCAACCCCGCGCTCGTGGCCTGGCGCTCGCAGGCCGCACTGTGCCTCCACGCACTGGGCGACACCGCGGCGGCACAGGCGTACGCGCACGAAGAACTCGAACTGGCCGAGCGCTGGGGTGCGCCGTACGCGATCGGCCACGCGCTGCGAGTGGCCGGCCTGGTCAGCCCGATGCCCGACGCGGTGACACTGCTGGAACGAAGCGTCGAGGTGCTCCGCCCGTCCCCTGCACGGCTCGAGCTCGCATACGCCCTGGTCGACCTCAGCGCCTGCCGCCGCCGTCAAGGACAACCAGCCGCAGCGCGCTCACTTCTGCAGGAGGGCATGGACCTCGCCCAACGCTGCGGCGCCGACCCCCTGGTCACGTCCGTGCGAGACGAATTGCGCGCCCTGGGCGCCCGCCCCCGCCGCTCGTATCTGACCGGCCTTGAAGCACTCACCCCCAGCGAGGCGCGCGTCGCCGGGCTGGCCGCGACCGGCCTGACAAACCGCCAGATCGCCCAACGCCTCTACATCACGGTGAAGACCGTAGAGGTCCATCTCTCCAACACCTACCAGAAACTAAGGGTGCGACGCAGGAACGAGCTCGGCGCCATACTGGCCAAACTCCCCGGCCGGTGAACCGCGGACACCAGCGGATGATTTGCGCTGCAAGTCCTTGGGAGCGCCGCGACATGCACCGTGCGACACCATACGGGTGTGCTCCGGCTAACGGTCGACCTCGGCCCACACGCTCGATGCGGTCGGCGGCCTCGGTGACGTTCGTGACGAGGGCGATCCGTTCGGGCCAGGGGAACCAGAAGCTCCACTCCCCCTCCGCATCAGGCGTGATCACGTCCAGCAGGTGCTGGGCCCGCCGATTCGTCGAGGGGATGGCGGAGACGGTGATGGCCTTGGCCCGGTCGATCGCCGCGCTGGACCGCCCTGTCTCCACCTCTATCGCGACGCCGTAGATGGCGACGTTGGCCTGGCCGAACATCGTCAGAGGGTTGTGATGAGCAGGGCCGAGAGCGGAGGCGGCCCGGTGCGCGAGGTCCCAGTGCCGCCAGGCGTCGCCTCCCCTGCGCATCGCCGCATCCTGGCCCTGGGCCGGCCAACTGGTCACCGCTATCACCCGGCTTCAGGCGCTCCCGGCCCCGACCTGACCAGCACCAACCCGCCCCGACGACCAGGAAGGACACCCCCGCGGGGCCCGTGGAACCCCGCCCAGCCAGCGCGACAGCCGGGCGACCAGGCTGACCACGACCCCGAAATCACACTCCAGCCGAACCGCTCAGCCAACCACCGGATCTACACGAAAGATCGAGGCTAACGTCAGCATTACGACCCGCTTACGCAGATTGCGTACATACCTCCCGAGGCATCCTCCGCTATGACTCGCCAGCCAACCGGCTTGCCGTTTTCCCGGATTGGAAGACTCGCGGTCACCCTAGCCGGCGGTTTGCTGCTTGCGATAGTGAAGCCGCCGCCCATCGCGAACATACCCGCAGGGCAGGGCAGATCCACGACACCACCAGGGAAGTCGAATGCCTTTGAAACAACCTGAATCTCGCGTAGGCCGGAGTCGCCCTTTTCACCCTTTGGTCCGGCCGGTCCAGGGTCGCCCTTCGGCCCCTTGGGCCCTTGAGGCCCCTGAGGCCCATTGGCCCCAGGGGGGCCCGCTGGGGCCTGCTTGTTCCAGGAGACCTTGGTCTCCGAAGAGCGGCACTTCGCAGTCATGTTGACCATACGCATGTACCGCGTCTTCTTGTTGACACAGGCGTAGTAGACGGTGTCGTTTGCCGACGAGGCCGTGGCGGATCCACCGACGGCGAGAATCGCTCCGGCCACTGCAACAACCGTCATGAGGCCAACCGTACGCCCGCCCCATAGCTTCATAGCCACGAACTCTCCTTTGAATATCTGATTCCGCTGGACATCTCTGTGGCCAACGGCACATACGTCTACGGGGCAAACGTAACGTTTGCATCTCGCGCAATGACCTGTCAGTCCCGACTCAGCACAATCCGACCAGGTCACCGGCGATATCACGGACGAACTCTAGGGGTCGGTCACCGCAAAACTTAGGGAACAAGATTGGGGTCCACCCGAATCTCTTACCCGGCGAATTGGGCCCGGTCTCGGTTCTCGTTGCCCTGGCGGCAGCAAACGAGGGCGGCGTCGGCGATGGACACTCCCCTTCCTCGGCCCCGCCGCTCCTCGCATATCGGTGTGCCGCATCAGGACGTCTTGATGTCAACGACACTCGAATTCTGGCTCTGGCACTAATTCTGTGATCTTCCAGCGCGCGACTGCAGGGCGTCGCTGATCATGCTGGGTGACGGTCTCGGAGTTGCTCGCGATCCTCTCCCCCACCTGGCCTGCCTGCAGATTGACCAGGTGTATCGGTCAGGCAGGTCGATCCGGATCCGGGCCAGGACCGGCTCCTCGCAGGCGGCGTGCTCGCGGTGCGGGACGGTTTCCCAGCGCGTGCACAGCAGCTATGAGCGGCGGGTGTGCGACACCGTGGTCGTCGGCCAGGAGATGGTGCTTCACCTGCGGGTACGGCGGCTCCGGTGCGGCAACGACGACTGCGATGCGAAGCCTTTCGCCGAGCAGGTGCCCGGGCTGACCGTCCGCTACGGCCGCTACAGCGTCCCGCTCCGCACGCTGCTGCAGACGATCGCCCTGGCTCTGGGCGGTCGGGCCGGTGCCCGGCTCACCCACCGTCTGGCCGCCGCGGTGAACCGGATGACGCTGATCCGGATGATCCGATCCCTGCCCGACCCCGCACCCACCGACGGGCCCCAGGTGCTGGGCGTGGATGACTTCGCCCTGCGCCGCGGCCGCACATACGGGACGATTCTGATCGACATCACCGCCAGCCGGCCGGTCGACGTGCTGCCCGAACGCTCATCCGATGCGCTGGCCGCCTGGCTGCGCGACCGGCCCGGGGTGGAGGTCATCTGCCGGGACAGGGCCGGGTGCTATGCCGACGGCGCCAGCCGCGGTGCCCCGCAGGCGGTCCAGGTCGCCCGACCGATGGCAGTGCGCCATGAGGCGCCTGGTCGTATCCCCGGCTCAGCCCGGGAGGAATTGGAAGGAGGTTCCTGGGTCCGATGGCTTACCTGGATCCGAAAGGTGAAGGGGACAGCAGCATGTCATTGAAGCGGCAGCCGTGCTCAGGCGTTGGAGGCGGCGCGTCGCGGGACCCGCGTGATATGGCGAAAGCTGGATTGCCTGAATCCCAATCTCCAGTTGATGGAAGGTCGCATCCGTCGGAAATCGACGCCCGAAGCCGACGCCGCGCTCTGCTCGGGTTTAGTGCCATGACCTGGGCACCTTCCGAGCGCGGAGCGATGCCCAGTGAGGGCATTGAAGGAGATGAGTAGGTCGCCTACGTCACCCTGTCACGTACGGCCAGGACGAACATGGGATCGCCTACGGGACGCGAGTCCTATGGCGACGGAGGCCCCGTAGTAGTCGCCGGAGTCACGACCGGCCAAGGAGTCCGGGAGAGCCGGACGCAGGGCGAAGGGGGCCAGGTGGTCGGACACTCAGGGTCGGGAGGTATGCGTAATGCAGAGCGCCGAAACGGTGCTGGGTGTCCTGCGTGAGCGCGGCAGGCGTGGCCTGCCGTTGAACGAGTTATATCGGCAGTTGTTCAACCCGCAGTTGTATCTGCAGCCTTCTTCGTCGCGATATCGGCGATGGCCAGGGGTTTGCCCTCGGCGCCGCCGTCGGTCTGGGGAAGTCGATATGTGGACAGTGGACATCGGTGCTCCTGCTGTTTGTTTGGGAGAGAGCGGCGGGGCCGAGTCAGGCGACCGTGGGGGTCGCCGGAGGGTGGGTGCGGGCGATGTCGAGCGGGGGACTCCGCCGACGCGGGCGCCGATCGCGATGACGGCGGGTTCACTGAGATCAGTGATGGCGCGAAGAGTGTGGGCGTTTAGGATCTCGACGTAGTCGACCTCGACATGGTCAACGGGGAGTTCGGCCAGCGCGCGGTCACGGGCCAGTTGGGGATCGCGCATACCCGAGCTGACGGTGTCCAGGGCGCCTGCAGCGCCCTGGGTACGCAGCCGGCCCGCTCCCTGTGCTCGCCGAGATGGACGTTGCGGCTGGACATCGCAAGGCTGTCGCATTCACGCACGGTGAGAAGCACAACGATCTCAGCGGGGAGGTTGAGATCAGCCGCCATCCGCTCCACCGCGATCCAGTGCGGCAAATCCTTCTCGCCGAAGAACACCGTCGTCGGCTGCACGATGTTGAGCAGCTTGACGATGATTGTGCACATGCCCGTGAGCTGCCCGTCCATGCTCAGCTTCGTCTTCAGCAGTGTCTCGGCCAGCTCGCCCTCGACGGAGACTACGGTGGCGAAGCCCTTGGGATAGATCTCTTCCACCAAGGGCGCGAACAACACGTCCACGCCCTCGGCCTCTGCCATGGCGGCGTCGCGCCGCTCGTCTCGGGGGTAGCGGTCGAACACCGCGTGGTCGGGAAACTGCGAGGGGTTGACGAACAGCGACACCACCACGACGTCGTGCTGCTGACGTGCCGCGCGCATCAGCGACGTGTGCCCTTCGTGGAAGGCCCCCATCGTGGCACGAATCCAACGGTGGAACCTGCGTCGGTGTGCTGCTTGAGCTCGGCGCGAAGCTCGGTTATCGTGCGCAAGATCTTTACTTGGCGTCTCCTGTGTAGGTGGACGAGGGTTGCGAGGGCCCCTGGTCGCGGTGACGCGGCGGGGGCAACCGCTTTCGACGGCAGCTCGTTGTGCTGGACCGCCGGCCTGCGGGCGCTGATGGTCGGATCGGTCAGAGCTCGGGCGGCGCCAGGCTCCGACCAGCAGCCCGGCCGTTGCCCGGCGATGGTGAAGGGGCGCATTCTCAGCGCCCGGGCCGGGGTATCGGCCTGGGCGAGGTGGCCGCCGGGCCGGAGCGGACCAGGTCGTTGCCTTTTCGTGACGGCGCTACACATCGATGATGTGACCATTGCATAGAAGAGCCCGTGCGATATCAGGGGGAACCCCTAAGACGGCTCCCCAGTTTCAACCGCCTCACCGATGATCGGATGTACGGGCTGAGCTGCTGAAACGGAAGCGCCTCCCGCCCTGCCGCCAGGATCTGTACCGATCCTTCTGGAGACCAGAAGCTGGGGGCAGGATGAACGCGGTGGCGTGGAGTTTCGGGTGCCTTCTAGGGGTTTTGCCCATGTCTTAGTTGTTGCCGGGGACCGAAACTGGCCGTACCGGCACGGTGGGTGTGGCCACAATCCCGCCTCGCCATGCCGACAGGCTCCGGCCGAGTGGCTCAACAGATCTTAAAGGGTTTGTGGGACCTCGCCGGGATCGCGCTAGGTCGGGGGATGAACCCGGTCCCGTAGCGTATGCACCCCCACCTCTGGAACAGGTGGGGAATGACGATTCCCTCGACCGGACTTAACCGGTCAAAATCACTCGAATTTCCAGCGACCGATTCTGTCGCAGATCAGCGAGGTGGAGTTGATGATGAAAGGTAAATGGTGGCTGAAGCTGACCGCCGCCGTCATGGGCGCCGGCGTTCTCGCCCTCCCGTCCACGGCCACGGCCACGGCTAAGGGATATCTCATAAAAGTCACCTACGAGACGTACAAGCCGTACGATATCCACGACTGCCCCACTCCGTCGGATTCGGTGTCATGCGATCACCTGGAGATCTACGGATACATCCGGGCGCGGAAAATCAATGCGCAGGGCACTGCCGACTCATGGAATACCCGATACCTGGGCGCCTTGTTTGACGAAAAAACGCCGTGGGACGAGTGCGAGATGGACCTGAATATCAGCGGGGTCGCCTGGGGGCAGATGACGGAACTGTCGGGAAAGATACCGGACAAGACCCTGCACACCACCAGGTGCATGAAGGGCGTGGACGACGGCGTCAAGTACAACTGGGCCGACACTCCACTGTGCACCGGCGGTTACGACAAGCCGTATCCATGGTGGTGCTACGCAAAGGGCATGAACTACATGATCCTGAAGGTCTTCCCCGATGAGAAGATCAATATCGACACTAACCTTAAGGACTACGACGAGACCAGCCCCAACGACCCGATCTGCACGATAAACAAGACATACGGGCCGTACAAAGACGCCGAGCTTCAGAATCTGAACGAGTGGCACACAGAGCATGACTGGTCTCACCGGGGCGACGCTCTGTGCGATGTCGAGATCTCCGTCACGACGTACGGTACGTTGTCCTAGCCTCGACCCTTCACTCCCATCCGTTGGCTGGCTCTGAGCCTGACTGCACCGGATGATCTCTTGTGATCGACTCTCGGTCCGATTCCTACTCGCGGGCCGTTTACGCCGGCGAAGCGTTGTGCCCGGGGGATGTGGGAACCGCTGCGCGCGGGCCACAGCTTGGTGGATCGGCACAATTCCCCTGCGGCGCCCGGAGGCTTCGCCGGAGGCGCTCAAACGATCGCGCTCGGTCGGAACCGAACCCGGTCGGGCCGACGCGAGGCGTTTGGATCACCAACCCGGTTCTCGCCTCAAGGGCAATGACCATCGCAACCGACAGCCGGCCGAGTATCACTAGAACCGCGCGACGCACGATAGTTCTGCCGCGCTCACGCTCGGCGATCGTTCAGTTTCCCATAAAAGAGGCTTGGGTGCGTGGCCCAATTCATGGACCCGCCAGGGGAACCCGGCCCAGGTGCGCCAGAACTTGAGACCTGAAGCAGTTCGGACGTACCCGATCTCCATTGACCGATTCCGTTGCAGACCATCAAGTTATCGAGGGGGGGTTGACGATGAAAGTGAGATGGAAGCTGAAGCTGGCCGGGGCCGTCATAGGCCTCGGCGTTCTCGCCCTCCCGTCCACGGCCTCGGCCATGACTACGGGATTCCTGGTCGAGGTCACCTTCGAGACGTACCGCCCAACCCCCGCGAACACAAGTTCGGGCGAGGTGCGCAACCTTGCCCGCTGGCAGGAGTCCGGTCCTTGGCCTTCGTGTAGCACCTATCCGGGAGTTCCCTGGACATCCGATACAAAGGGTGAGTGCGTCAAGCGTGTTCACGACGGAACCGAATACAAGTGGGCCGACACCCTCCTATGCAGCTCAACCACGGAGAAGGCCTGCGACAAGAGCATCTTCAAGAAGAACAACAACAGAATCATCCTCAAGGTCTTCCCTGGAGACAAGATTCGCGTGGCGATTCGTCTCAGGGACTATGACGAGCTGAGTGCCAGCGACCCCATCTGCTATGTGAACAGAACCCATGGGCCATTCGAGTCCAGTGCGCCGGCCCAGTTGGCTCAGCATCGCGCGGAGGGCATGTGGGCCAACAACGATGGCGGCTGCATCATGGAGTTCAGCCTCAGAAAGATCGGCACTGTGTAGCAATACGGCGCCGCTCAGCCTGGATCCTTCGGCCGTTTTCATCCTGATGGTGCTGGTAGGGACAGGTGTAGAAGCACGATATCCGTTTCAGTCAGCGGGCAGATTGGCCGTCATGACAGACGACCCTGTACCCGCAGGCTCGCCCCTGGCCCACCCAATCGGACAAACTTCCACTTTGCCGGACCTTGCCCGGTTCTCGCCCCAAGGGCAATGACCATCGCGCCCGGCAGCCCGGCGAACTATCACAAGAACTGCGCGACATGCAAGAGCTCTGAGCGCATAGCGGAGGCGGAGAAAGATCCGCATGCGACGAATGTGCCATGGTCTGGCCACAACCGCGATCGGCACCGAACCTAGATTGGAGTCCAAACATGATGAGAAGTAATCTGAAGCGGAAGCTCGCAGGCGTCGCTGCGGCCGTCGCCGCGCTCGTGGGCATTCTCACCGCTCCGACCCCGGCCTCCGCCGCGAGCCCATTCTTCATCAGGGTCGTCTTCGAGTAATACACCCCGACCCAGATCGACGACTGCGAACTGTGGGCCTGCGGCTGGGCGGAGGTCTACGGCACCCTGGCAGCCGCTGCTGTCACCTCGGCAAACACCGTTACACAGCGCCAGACGCGCAACCTGGGCGAGCGGTCCTCATCATGCGAAATCACCTGGGGAGACCTCCTTGGCGCTGAGGATTGCCTCAAGGGGGTCCATGAGGGAACCACCTACGGTTGGCGCGACACACCCCTGTGCGCCTCCACAGACGAGTCGTGCCCCAACCTGGGATGGAAACTACACAACAACATAATAATTCTCAAAGCCTTCCCCGGCGACAGGATCAGGGTGGGGGCCATAATCAACGACCGGGACGCGACAAGCCCAGATGACGAAATTTGCCACATCAACAAGACCTTCGGCCCGTTCGACGCCGCCGCCCTTCAGCAGATGAATGAGAGTCACACCGAGAAGTGGCTGAATCCAAATGACGGAGGGTGCATTATCAAGTTCAGCTTAGTTAAGGTAACAGTTGCCTAGAAGGCCACTGAAGATCTTGCGTTCTGGCCTCGTTCTTTCTGGCATGAGGCCACCGTGGTTTGAGTGCAGGGTGAGTGGGCTGGGGAGTTGGTCGGTCCGGATGTGTGGCAGACCTGCCGGGAGCTGATCCCGGCAGGCAGCGTCTTCGCGTTCTTGGGCGAGCATCGGCAAGCGCTGTTTCCCGCAGGGCTGTTCGCGGACATGTATCCCTCGCGCAACGGGCGGCCGAGCATGCCTCCGCAGGTCCTGGCGGCTGCGGTGGTGCTGCAGACGCTGCACGGGCTGTCGGACGCCGACACCGTGCAAGCGTTGCGGTGTGACCTGCGCTGGAAGGCGGCCTGCGGACTGGGACTGTATGACACCGCCTTCGATCCGACGCTGCTGACCTACTTCCGGCGGCGGCTGGCCCGCTCCAGCAGGCCGAACCGCCTGTTTGAGGCCGTCGGTGAGATGGTTGCGGCGACCGGGGTACTCAACGGCAGGCAGCGGCGGGCGCTGGATTCGGCGGTGCTCGACGACGCGGTCGCCACCCAGGACACCGTCACCCAATTGATCGCCGCGATCCGGCGGACGATCCGTCACGTGCCCGGTGCCGCCCAAGTCGCCGCCCAGTGTTGCACCGCTCATGACTACGGCGATCCGGGCAAGCCGCGTATCGCCTGGGATGACGAGCAGGTCCGGGCGGCGCTGGTGGACGCTCTGGTCACCGACGCCATCCGGCTGCTGGCCGGCCTGCCCGCCCAGCCCTTGGGCGAGCAGGCGGCCACCGCCGTGGGCCTGCTCGCCCTGGTCGCCGGCCAGGATGTGGAACCGGCCGACGACTCCGACGGCCGGGACGGGCGCTGGCGCATCGCCCAGCGCGCCGTCCCCGACCGGGTCGTCTCCACTCGATTCAAGGCCCACGTGGCGGTCGAACCCGAGACCGGCCTGTTCACCGCCGTGGCGTTACGGCCCGGATCCGGTGCCGCCCATCACGAGGCCGCCCTCGCTGTGGACCTGCTCGCCGAAGAGACCAGCCCCGTGCAGGTCTTCGGCGATTCCGCCTACTCCACCGGGCCCTGCCGCCAAGCGCTCACCGACGCCGGGCATCGTGCCGTGATCAAACCCGCACCGCTGCGCCAGGCCGTGCCCGGCGGATTCGACCTGGACGACTTCGCCATCGACACCGCAGGCAGCACCGTGACCTGCCCGGCCGGGCACCAGGTCCCGCTGTCGGCGCCCTCGGGCCAAAACCAGCAGCGCAAGGCGTTGTTCACCGGCCAGTGCGCCGGATGCCCCCTGCGCTCGCGCTGCACCAAAGCCAAAGCCGGGCGCATCCTCACCATTCGCCCGCACCACGACGAGCTTGCCGCTGCCCGCCGGCGGGCCGCCACCGACACGGCCTGGCAGAACGACTACCAGCGCTGGCGGCCTCCCGTCGAACGCGCCATCGCCTGGATCGTCGCACGAGGAAACCGGCGATTACGGTACATCGGCACCATCAAGAACAACGCCTGGCTCCACACCCGCGCCGCCGCCCTCAACTTGCGAACCCTGATCAACCTCGGACTCACCCGAACCGGCAACGCCTGGACACTGGCTCCCAAACTCACCTGAGCGGACCACGAGCCGACCACAAGCACCGGTCGTCATCGAGACAAGATCTTCAGCGGCCTTCTAAGGCGTGTTTCAGAAGTTGGCTCCAAGCGAGGCTGTCCGTCGGGATGATCTTCCGACGTGGGGCGTGGAGGTTTAACGGATGCGCAGTGGGCGGTACTGGAACCGTTGCTGCCGGTGGCGGAGACGGGGCGTCCGGCCGGGTGCCGACGGCGGTTGATCGACGGGATCCGCTGGCGGGTGCGTACCGGTGCCCCGTGGCGGGACATGCCCGTCACCTATGGAGCCTGGCAGACGGTCTACGGCTGTTCCACCGCTGGCAACGCGCAGGTATCTGGGCCAGCCTGCTGTCACGGTTGCAGGCGCGATCTGATGCGGCCGGACTGATCACCTGGGAAGTCAGCGTGGACTCCACCATCTGCCGGGCCCACCAGCACGCAGCCGGCGCCCGCCGCGACGGGGCCGCGCAAAACAGCCGCCGGGCGGGGTGCGGACCGAGCCCGACGACCACGCCCTGGGTCGTTCCCGCGGCGGGCTGACCACCAAGATTCACCTGGCGTGCGAGCAGGGCCAGAAGGTGCTGTCCCTGCTCGTCACCGCCGGGCAGCGCGGGGACAGCCCGCAGTTCATCACACGCGAAGCCTCCTTCCGAAGAGAAGTGTGGGGCCGGTCATCGGACAAGAGAAGGGTGCCCTATGAATGGGAACCGCAAGGTCGCCTGTGAGGACGGCGGCCATACCGATGAGATCGCGTACGAGTACGCGCCGGAGGACCGGTAGGCGATCATCAGGAACTACGGGACATGGAAGTCGGCGAGCAGGACGCTTCAGCACGAACTGCGCTGCCGGCGGCACGATGCTCCCCTCCATATCCGGGTGGCGGATGCCGAGGCAGGGATTTTGCTCGGGGGCGTTCCGCTCCTTGAGCATCCGGAGTATCTCGTCGCGCTGGAGCGCCAGGACCGGGAGATGGCCGAGCTTCCTATGCTCCCCTGCACTCGCAGGGTGGAGGCCACGGGAGACGGCAAGGCCATGGTGGACGGTGTGGTGATACCGCGACGCCGGTATCGGCTGGATGTCGAAGATAATCTTCCCCACGTGCTCATTGCACCGTGACCGGCGCTTGAGAGCTTCGGGATGACATGGTTCCATCTTCGGCGTCTGATTAGAGCTCGGGTGGCACCATGTCTCTCTGGGCGACTCGTAGGGGTGCCCTCCCTCAGGGCACTATGTCCCTGCTATAGCGACGGTCCCAGACCTTTAGGAGTTCATATTCCTGCTCTTTCGACACCTCATGGTGAGACTGACGATCGTAGGCGGAGGGGCCGCCGCTCTCCTTGAGCCACCCGTAGGTATCGCGGACGGTGGCCTCGATGGAGCGGCAGGTGAGGCCAGCGGCTGTCGTCTTCGTGGAGTCCACCGCCCAGGTTCCCTCCAGGAGTCCGCCACAGTGGGATCTCCGTCCATTGCCTCACGTCATGTTCGACAAGGAACGTGTCGTCCACCCACGTGAACTCTGCTTGAGAACCCGTCACCTTGCGGCACGCCTCGATCATGCTGCCGAAGGTGGCGTGGCCCTGGGATGCGGTGACGTTGAAAGCTGAAGGCAGCTCAGCATGAAGGCCGTCAGGTCCCTGATGTCGACGGGTTGGATCGGCTTGGCCGGCTGGCCCGGGGCCAGGACCCGGCCGCCTTGCGCTATCCGTCGCAGCCACCACGTGAGCCGGCCGACGTTCTCCTGCGGTCCCAGGATCACCCCAGGTGGCAGAACACTGACCCGCCCTTCGAACGCCTCCTGTACGGCGCGCTCGCACCCGGCCTCGTAGGCGCCGTACTGTGCGGCGGACCAGTTCGCCTCATCTTCGGCGGTTGGACAAGTGTAGACGTCGCTGTCCTCGTTGACCGGCTCAGTCGGCCAGCCTGGATATACGGAGATGGCGGAGAGGAAAACGTGCGCGCTCGCCCTGTCGGATAAGAGACGCGCGGCGTTTCCGACAACCTGGGGAACATAGCCACTGGTGTCGACCACCCAGTCCCACTCCCGCCCTTGAACCAAGGACAGCAGGTCGGATCTGTTCTCCCTGTCTCCCCGAACGACCTCTATTCCAAGAGCATCCTGCTCCGTCTGACCACGGTTGAATGTGGTCACCTGATGCCCTTGGGCGAGTGCCTCTTCGACGAACACTCTGCCTACGGAGCGCGTCCCGCCAAGCACCAGAATCCTCATGTCTGCGATCATCACGCAAGCGGGCAGCGGCATCGACAGGATCACCATGCCCTCGGCGGCCAGTAGCCTTCCGATCAAGGACGTCTTCACCCAGCGGGGCATGGGCGGGGGCGCGCCGCACTCGACCTCCCGATCCCTGACGAGCCGTTCCCGCACGAGAACCCGCAGCCGAAACACGGGCCCGGATCAGCGACATCGACGGCCAATGACGTCGGCAAGGAGAGAAAGCCGGCCCGCATCCACCGCGTCAGCGTCGAGGACATCGCTTTGGCTGCGCGACCCAGGTCAACGCCTGCGGCTCATCGGCGCCCACGCCTGAGCCGATAAACGACCCTGGACTGCTACAAAGTACAACTAGCCGTCACGCTCATGATGCGGCGGCGGTGATGCAGGAGCCGGCCGCAGTCCGACGTGAGGACGATCTCGGTGATCTAGTCACAGACAGCCCCCCGTCCGGTTCCGACGAGAGCCTGGTAATGGTCCCACTTCTGGTGCCACGGGACGTGTACAACAATCTGGATGACGAGGGCGTCGCGTGGCTTGGCTACGGTCATGCGCCATGGCCGCGAGTTGGCGACCACCATCTCCGACGCCCGCAGACGCGGACGGATCAAGCGGCAGCAGGGCTGTGGAGACGGGTAGCACAGAGTCGTCGGCAGTTCGGGCCCCCTGCGGCACCGAGAACGGGACGCTCGACGTGCGCGGGTGTGACCACGACTTCGGAGATTCGGCCGGCGAGCGCGAGGACGGCCTGGATGGCGTTGTCGATCCAGTCATCGGAGGCCGGGTCGATGCCGAGCTCGCGAAGATGCCGGTTGAGCCGGTTGGGTGTGGTGCCCCACCGGGTTCCGGGCCGGTTCGGATCGAAACCGGTGACGAGTTCACCGTCGAGGGCGTAGGCGAAGTCCTGCCTGGCGGCGTAGTCGTGCCGCATCACCGCGACGGCCTCGCCGCCATCGCGGGGTAGCTCACCGACCGATGACCTCGTGTTGCACGCCGCGCCAGCCGCACTCCTCGATCACGAGGGTCCAGTCTCCCGCCCGCCGTACCATGACGATCTCGGTGCGGCTGGAGGCGGGGTACTCATCCACGTCGATCAGGCGGATGTGTTCCGTGGCGGCGCCCAGGCGCCGGAGCACTTCGCGCTCCTCGACTCCCCTGACGAGGGTGATCGTGTAGATCGGTCCCGGCGGGCCCTCGTCCTGCCGCGCATAGTCTTCCGTTGAGGCGCCGGGCGTGCGGGCGGTGGCATGGACCGCCTCGGTCTTCTCGGCCCGCTCGTACGCTTCCGGGTTGGCGGCGAAGAAAGCGTTGATGAGCCCGTGACCGACCCGGCCGCGATCGCTGACCGGGTGTCTATTGGCCCGCGCCCACCCCCCGGATCGCCACGTCGATGTCACGCCCGTACGCCAGGTGGGTGACTCAGAGCGGAGTGAAGTCGGCGTCGGACATGATCGGAACCTACCGATGCCCGCTACAGGTGACAATGCGCTGCCCGCAGCCGCAGCCTTCCGCATCACCCGGCGTCGGTGCGGCAAGCGACGACCACCAACTCGTAGCCTGAAAGGTCGCCGCGGCATCTACGGGCGTCTGCGCCGACTCCCGGTGAGGATGCGTTGTCGATCAAGATGCACCGTTCAGAAGCAGCGTCCTTTACGGTGTAGATCTCTCAGTCCGTTTGAACACAAGGCGCTGCCCCGGCCAGAGGACCGGCGGATGCGGTGACACGCTGGACATACATGTGTCACCGGACAGCACGGTCCGACAGGGCGGCTCTTGATGACACCTGGGTGACAACAACAGAAAAGCCACAATCCCCGATCTTGGGAACTGTGGCTCTGACCTGCTAGAACAGTGTCGGGACGGCGGGATTTGAACCCACGACCCCTTGACCCCCAGGACGTGGGGATAGGCGTCTTTGCAGCTCAACCGCCTTCAGGTAGCTATGAACGACGTCTCGTGACGTGCAGGTTGTGCGCCCCCTTGCATGACGTGTGGTCCCCGGATGGTCCCCAGTCCCTATATCTGCTTCCGCATGCAGCGACCGGCCGCCCCCCCAGCCACGAGCATCGTCACCCGCAGCTCTTCGTGGGTGCTTGTCGTGCTGGCACCACCTCACCTCGTGGCATTAGCAGCTCTTAGATGTAGCGGAACGGAGCAGGGTACGCAGCTTCATCGCTCAGGCCAGGGCGGCCCGGCTGGCCTACTGCCACGCCGCCGAGCGCATGCTGGTCGGTCTGCCGTTCAAGAAGGAGGCGGCGATCGCCAAGCTCGTGTCGTCCAACGCCGCGATGGACAACGCCCGCGACGCCACCCAGATCTTCGGCGGCTACGGCTTCATGAACGAGTTCCCCGTCGGCCGCTTCTACCGGGACGCGAAGATCCTGGAGATCGGCGAGGGCACCAGCGAGGTGCAGCGCATGCTCATCGCCCGCTGCCGCCCGAGGTCTCCTGAACGTGAGGGACGGACCTCTCGCCGTCCGCAAAACCATGATATTGGCGTGTCCGCTACCAGTATTCGTCTAATTTCTGGGCGCAAACGCCTGCGATGGCAAAGTTGTGATGTTTTTGTCGCAAGTAGAGTGGCCATTGTTTTGGTTGGCGACGTCCCGGGGAAATATGACCGCGAAAGGTCACAGAAGGGAGGTCGCCTCATGGGTTGCGCTGGAGATTTCGAAAAAGTCGAGTCCCTGGACAGAGACCATCAGGAACTGACCAAAGCCGAACGTGAACAACTGGGAGAACTGCTTCTGGCCGCGAAGATCAAGAAACCGCTGAACAAGAAATAGGCGTTGCAAGCCGCAGGGTGGGCGTGGGATCTCGCCCATGCCCCTCTGTCTCCTGCCGTACCCGAGCGAAGGGCGGCCCCGATGTCCGGATCTAGTGAGGCGAAGTGGGGAGGGAGCTCGCCGTTCGGCGTGGAGCGTGTGGTGCCGCTGTGGGACGCCATGAGGCGGGTGACGGCGGCGCTCACCCAGCTGGGCCTGACGCCGGAGCTCATCGACGTGGGCCGGGGCGGCGATCCCAGCGCCTGGTCCTGCCGGCTGCTGACCGAGGAGGGCGCCAGTCCGCCGATGGCCCAGGGGATGGGAAAGGGACGGCGTGAGGAGGCGCGCGCCGGAGCGCTGTTCGAGGCGCTCGAACACTATCTGACAGGCCCGGACTGGTTCGATCCCACGTCCGTGGAACTGGTCGAGTCCGCTCACATCGTCACCGGGCCGCTGCGTCGTGAGGCCTGCAGTGTGTTGCTGGCCCGCACACCCGGCGCTCGGCTGGGGTGCTGCCGCTACCGTGCGCTGGGAGGAGGACGAGAGATCCCGGTGCCGCTGTTCCTGTGGGCGCCATGGTATGCCGAGACCTGGGCAGGCTCGCTGCGCGAGCGGGCCGGGGACGTCTGCGATTACGGCCAGCTGATGCGCTACAGCTGCAACAGCGGTTCGGCTGTCGGAGTCACCGCCGCCGAGGCGCTGCTGCACGCCCTCAACGAGACCATTGAGCGCGACGCACTCTCCCTGCTTCTGGTACGGGCCTTCCTCTGCGATGCCGATTTCCGTCCTACCGTGATCGATCCCGCCACTCTTCCCCACGACCTGGCCCGCGCGTACTCGGCGGCCGAACGACTCACCGGCTCGCCGGTGTATCTGCTAGACATCACCAGCGGTCTCAACGTCCCCACCATGCTCGCCTACACCGCTCCGACCTCCCGCCGCCCGCATCGGCGGGGCGCCGGCACATCGCTCAGCGCCTCCTACGCCGCCTGGCGGGCCCTCACGGAGCTCGTCCAGACGACTCTGGGCGAAACGCTCTCAGGGGCCGACGCTCCCGTCCGAGACGAGCCCCCCAGGCTCGCCGACTGTCCGGAGCTCCACGCATGCTGGCGCTTCGACCTCACCGACCACCTCCGCGACGCCCGCACGATTCCCTACAGCCATGCCGGCGGCACGCCCGATCACCCTTCTGATCAGCTAAGCGAGCTGATCTCCATCCTGTCCGCGCACGGCTATATCCCCTACTGGCGTCTTGTGGCCGCCCTTCCGGAAGAGATCGTCGCAGTGCACGCCGTCGTGCCCGGCCTGGAACGCTTCATGCTGATCATCGATGGCAATTTGGTACTGCCCGGCCAGCGCGGGCACGACGTCGTCCGGAAAGACGCGGGCGCGGCTGCCCTCCTCGGCGAGCCCCGCACTCACCAGGGAAAGGCAGTCGATCGCTCATGCCCTCCTGCCTGGCGTGGCTGCTGATATCAGTGGTTTGACCCGGCGACTGGTGCTGGTGGGCGGCGTGAGAGGTTCCTGAAGGTGCGGGTGACCCGGCGCTGGTGGTGGGGGGCAGTCACGTCTCAAAGCTACCCAGATTGCCAGATTGGCTATCCGCGTCCTAGGGTGCGATGCCCCGCGCGACCGTGCCTGCGGTCCTCCCGCACGATTTGAGCGGGCGAATCAGCCTGTAGGCCGGGTTCTTCTCGCGGCAGATCTCCGACCTGCGGTGGATCTCCAAGACTGGGCTTGAGCTGGGATTTCATGTTCCAGCAGTTGTCAACGGTTTCGGCAGTCTTTCGCGTTCCGGCGGAACAGAGACGGAAGAACGTTGGCGTCCAGACATACGAGACCTTGCGTTATAGCTCTCTTGCGCTGTTCGCTGGTAGGCGGATAATACTCGATGAACGCGCTATGAAAGTCGGCCATTGATGTCCTGAACCGCGCCGAGTTTCGTGGAGGCCGGGTTAGCTGGCTGGGGTGAGGATAGCCGGGTCGATCTGTGTTCGGTAGCGGGTCTCGAATTCGGCTGGTGGGAGGTCGTTGCAGGCGCTGTGGAGACGCCGGTTGTTGTACCAGTCGACCCATTCCATGGTGGCGATCTCGACGTCGTCCAGGCCGTTCCAGGGGCCGCGCCGGTGGATCAGCTCGGTCTTGTACAGCCCGATGGTGCTTTCGGCCAGGGCGTTGTCGTAGCTGTCCCCGCGGGAGCCGACCGAGCAGACCGCCCCGGCGCCCGCGAGGCGCTCGGTGTAGCGAATCGACAGATATTGGCAGCCGCGGTCGGAGTGGTGCACCAACCCCTCCAGCCGCCGGCCGTCACCGCGGCGCCAGATGGCCATCTCCAGCGCGTCCAGTGCCAGGTCGGTGCGCAGGTGATCGGCCAGCCGCCACCCGACGATCATCCGCGAGAAGGCGTCGATCACCAGCGCCGCATAGACGAACCCCGACGCGGTGGGGATGTAGGTCAGGTCGGCGACCCACAGCCGGTTGGGGGCTGGGGCGGTGAAGTCGCGTTTAACCAGATCTGCGGGCCGCTCGGTGAGGGCATCGGTCATCGTGGTCCGCGTCTTGTGGTCCCCGCGGACCGCACCGGCCAGCCCCAGGCGCTTCATCAGCCGGGCCACGGTGCACCGGGCCACGCGGGTGCCGCGCCGGTTGAGTTCCTTGCACATCTTGCGCCCGCCATACACCTCGAAGTTGTAGTTCCACACCGTGGTGATCTCGGCCATGAGCTGGGCATCACGCACCGCCCGCGCGGACGGCGGGCGCACCTTGGCCGCGTAGTACGTCGACGTCGCCACCTGCAACACCTGGCAGATCGGCTCGACGCCGAAAGCATCGCGGTGAGCGTCGATGAAGGCGACTACCTGGGCGGCCGTGGGTCGAGTTCCGCCGCGAAAAAAGCGGCCGCAGCCTTGAGGATCTCGTTGGCGCGGCGCAGCTCACGCACCTCGCGCTCCAACTCGGCGATCCGCTGAGCGTCGGCGGTCGAGGTGCCCGGCCGCTGCCCCTCGTCGATCTCGGCCTGGCGCACCCACCCGCGCAGCGCCTCGCGGTGAACGCCGAGCTGATCGGCCACCCGGGCGATCGCGCCGGGAGCGCCGCCGGTCTGCCGGCGGACCTCGAACACCATCCGGACCGCGCGCTCACGAAGCTCTTGGGGGTACTTCCTCGGGGCTGGCATCGTGTCGTGATTCTCCCTTCCGCCAGCAGATGATGCTGGCTTCAGGGCCTCCACGAAAGTCGGAGTGGTTCATGACATGCTGCTGAGCAACTCCTGGCATCTTCCAGCCCGGTTCAAAGAAGATCAGCAACATGCAGTTGCGAGCGCAGCTAAAGTGCAGGATGGTGATCCATCCAACCGCAAAGCTGACGATCCAATATTCTTACCATACCAGGCTCATACGATCGTCTCGCTGCGGCTAATCATTAGTTCATGGTTACGGGAAGGCGATAATTCAGAGCTTTCCTTCCTCAGCCACCGCTATACGATGATAGGCAGGTCCCTCGTTGCCTGTGTAGGCTCCTTTTCCCAGACCCACAGCCTATGCTGCGGTGGCACTTGGTCGAGTTACGGCGCATCCATAAGGCGATCGACGAGGCAGTCTGCCGGGCTTACGGCTGGGAAGACCTGATTGACGAGCTCGGCCACGGCCATCACCCCGTTGGGCGCGAAACCCGCTACACCGTAGTAGCACTCGACGCCGCCGTCGCCTCCGGCTCCGTGCAGTGAGATGCTCCAACTGACGTATTCGGTACACTCCCATTTCCTGAGCTCAATCAGGAGATGCGAGAACTGGGGGAGCGGCTAGACATGTTTCGTAGGGAGCTCATGCTGTCGCGGTAGGCCGGGCTCACGGTGACTTCGTGGAGGCCCTTCGCGACCTCTTCGGCGTAGCACTCGTAGTTAAGCTCAAGGAGTCGGTCGACAAGCTCACTGCCGCGCCTCGGCTCGCACGTGCGGGTGGAGGCGGTCAACCCGAAGACGAACGACGGGCTGCACCGGATGGTGTCGCCGCGGTCGCTGCCCGCCGTGTACCTGTGGACGGACGGCCGGCCATGGCGCGCATGGTCGTCGCGTCGTCGCCCCGGGCCTGCTGGATCAGGTCGGCCAGGTCGAGCATGTAGACGCCGACGGCGGCGACCGCCACGGCCCGCGCCTCGTCCAGGGCGGCGGCGCTGCCGCGGCCCGTCACGTACGCGGACCACTCGGTGCGGTAGCCGCGGTCGGTGCTGGAGTCCGGACCTGGCCGAGCGCCTGGCCCGCGTGGAGGAGGTCGACGCGCCATGACCGCGCACATCCTGGTCAGCTGCCCAGATCACCGCACCTACGCCGGGTGCGACGACGACGCCTGGTACACGGTCGAGACGGCGGCCGCCGCGCTGGCCCTGCACGAGGCCCGCTTCCCCAGCACCACCGCCCGGAAGACGGCGCGAGTGTCGATCGGCTGCGAGATCGGCGGGTGCCACAACCACATCTACGTGACCGCCACCAGCGTGACCGAGGCCCGCGCCCTGGTGTCGGAGCACAACGAAGGCTGGTACCAGGCGCGGCGGGCTGGCGGGCGGCTCGTCGACGGCTGCCAGTGGCACCTGGGCACCTGCTGCATCCACCACGCCGCCCTCCATCCCGACAGCCCCACCCATGACCGGTCGGCGGTGCTGCCTGCCGTCGGCCAGCCGACGCCCGGCCCGGAGCCGGTGCAGCTGGACCTGTTCGCCCCGAGGGCGGCATGACCGTCCCCAACGAGAAGGGAGGCCCCGCATGGGGACTTTGCCGAACATCACGACCACGCGCCCCGCCGACGACGACGCGCGGCGCAGGCAGTCGCGCGCCGCGCTGGTCCTGGCCGACCTGCTGGCCGAGGACTTGCCGGAGCTCGTCTGGATCAACCCGCCCCGGGAGGTGGCGGTGCCGTTCCTGCGCGGGGTGGTGCCGGGCACGCCGCGCGACGACGCCGGGTTCGCCGAGCACGCCGCCGCCGTCCACGCCTGGGCGGGGTTCCTGCAGGCCGACCCGGAGTGGGTGCCGCTGCACGACGGAGGGCCGTGCAACTCCGGGGGCGAACTGACCGTCACCGGCTGGCACATGGGCGTCAAGGTGACGGTGCGAGCGTGGCTGCCCGCCGCCCCGGAAGGCGGCCCCCGGTGACCGCGCCGGTGACCGCGCCCCGCGCGGGGGACGACTGGCTGCAGTCGGTGCGGCGGGAGCGCGCCCTGGCCGGTGTCGCCGCCGCCCGCCGCCCGGGAAGCCGGCGCTACGTGGGACGAGGTCGCGCAGCGGCTCGGCATCAAGCAGCCGAACGCGGTTCAGTACGCGAGGAGTGCACCGACCGCCTACTGATCTTCGACCGCGGCCATGCCGAGAAGATCCTCCACGACTACGCCCGCCACTTCAACGGGCATCGACCGCATCAGGGCCGGAACCAGCTCGCGCCTCTGGACGACCCGAACGTCGTACCCTTCCCGGCAACCCGGATCGAACGCCGACAAGCCGTCGCAGGCCTCCTGAACGAGTACCACCGTGCAAGTTGATCACTGAGCGAACCCCAGCTCACAGGCTGTGCAGCCATTCTGAAGCGGTACGGGCGTCACGGGCGCCCGCGGTGCCCGACGTGAGCAAGCGCCCGGTATGGCCGGCGCCGCCGAAAGATCTGATCAAGCGGCTCTTAAGCCGCCGTCAAGGTTCGTCAGTCCGGATGAAAGTGCCCTGCCGTACATAAGAGGTGCCTCACTACACGACTGTGAAAGGACACCCGATGCGCCGCGCAACACTCACCGCTCTGACCGGCGTCACGATTCTGGCGGCGGGGCTCGTTCCTCTCACGGCGACACCCGCCAATGCCATGCCCGCCGGATGGTTCCATCTCCGGGGCACCACGAAGGACAAGACCGCCCCCTTCGCCCTTCGCTCAATGGACGTGCAATGGGCCCCAGACGGCAAGATCAATGGATTCGTTCGGTTGAACGCGAGCGGGTTCGCCAAAGATTCGCAGCTCTGGAAGGTGAGGTTTCCCAGAACTGGCAAAATAGGCGAGGTCAAACTGGAGAACAAACTGACGGGACAATGCATCGCATTTGGCGCCGCGTCCTCGCCGGACGGCGGTAATGCAGTGGTTCTCGGGCCGTGCAGTGGCAACACCGTTTGGATGGCCGTCCCGATGGGTGTCAACAAGTACGTCTTCCGCTCCCGCGCCTACTACCCCGATCACCCGTTCTGCCTGAGTAAAAGCACGGTGGGCAGCCCGGAGTTCCTCAGAATCAAGATCTGCAGCGACAACCGCTTCACTCCTGAGATGGTCTGGGAAGCGTACAGCGGGGGGTAGAAACGACACGGCACGGAATACCGCTCGCAGCGGCCCGCCGTCGCATCGTCCGAGGCCGGGCGCCTGGCCGGTGCGGGACACGCACGCCGCAACCCCGCCGACCCCTCGGTCCCCGAAATCGGCGACGAACTCGCCACGGCCCGCGCGCTTGCCGACTTGACGGACAAGCTCCTGGTCATCACGTCCAAGGACATCGCCCAGGTCGCCCCGCCCGCTGAGCGGAACAGTCTGTGGTAGCCGGCAGCCGCGCCATTGTCCGGGAGCGCGGGTCCGGCCTGCCTGGATCACGGGCCCATGGTGCACTCCGCCAGTGATCACGTTGTGTACCTCCCTTAAGGGCCACGCCTCCGGCGTACACCTTCCGCTGCGGAGACTGACGCTCTTGTCGATCTTGCGACCACGCTGGGACTGTACCGAGCCGACCTGGACCGGCTGCACCGTCACTATCTCACCGCGATCGCCCGGGCCGCCCTGGCCGACGGCGTGGTGGCTGAGGCCGAGCGCCAGGAGCTCAACCTCGTCGCCACCCTGCTCCATCTGCCGCTCGAAGCCGTCGAGGACGCCCGGACTGATGCGGCCAGAACTCCCAGCGCCCGACGAGCCGGTTCGAACTGCCGCCGGGCGCTCTCGTCGTCTTCACCGGCGACGGAAAGGCCCGTAAGGCTCGCGCATACGGGATTCCTATCGTGACTCCTGACGCCTTACGCCCGGATGCTTGGGTGAGCACGAAAGCGAACGCCTTTACGTCGTAGATCAAAATGACCCCTGGTTGTGAGCTACCCGTTGAACATTCGCGTCCCGGACTGACGTCGGTGAGCCGGAACACGCGACAGCCTGCGGCAATGACGGGCAGCGGGGTGTCGGCAACTGACGGCTCGTCCGAGCAACCAACGAGCAACGAGAGACAGATAAGCCGTGATCACTCTTTCATGATCACGGCTCTGACCTGCTACAACAGTGTCGGGACGGCGGGATTTGAACCCACGACCCCTTGACCCCCAGGACGTTGGAGTAGGCGTTTTCGCAGCCCAACGGCGTTCAGGTAACTCCGGACGGCGTCTAGTGACGTGCGGATTGTTCGACTGCGCGCAAGACGTGTGGTCCCCACCTGGTCCCCGGGCGGGACTGTCCCGCCAGCAGTCTGCTTGACGTACGACGAAACGACCCTCGTCTCGGGCCGAGGTCAGCGAAGGGATGCGAAGAACGCGCGGATATCGTCGGCCACGAGGGCGGGGCGTTCCAGCGAGGCGAAGTGGCCGCCCTCGTCTGGTACGGCTCGAACCTGTGGACGCGATCCTCCACGCCGACCACCCGCTGGCGGACGCCCCCGCGATCCGTCCGGCACAGTTGCGCGACGGCGTGCTGTGGACCCCCGGCCCGATCCACCGGCTGGACTTCCTGCACCGCTTCGCCACGGCCTTCGGCATCCACCAGCACGCCGAAGGCACGAATCTCGGACTGGACCACTTCCTGGCAGACCTGGCAGCCGACACGCAGCACTTCAGCCTGCTGCCCGCGGACATACCCCTCCCGCCGCACCCGACGATCCGCTCGGTCCCGCTGATTCACCCCACACCGCTGTACGCCTGGTCACATTGCGCTGGTAGGCGAGTGGGGAACGACCGTGGGCAGCGCAGTCGGGGCTGGACTGCTTGGCGGGAGCGCCGAGCTGCCGGGGTACGGGATCAGGCCTTCTGGCGCTCGCCGCACGAGGTGCGGGCGACCAACGTAGGCGCGAAGACCAACTCGACCGGCCCGCTGGGGCGGTCGACGACGAGTTCGCCCGCCTTCAGGCCCATCTGGTAGGAGGGCTGGGCGATCACGGTGATCCCGAGCGCGGTGGCCCACGGAAAATCGTCCATCGTCACGAACGCGATGTCGCCGGGGATGGCGATGCCGCGAGCGGTGAGGGCCGCGTGGACCGCGACGGTGAGTCGGCCGGTGGTGCAGACGATCGCGTCCAATGGCTCGCCGCGATCACGGCCACGGACGAGCAGCGTGTCGACGGCACCGCTCACCTCGTCTTCGGTTTCCGCGACCATCACCGCGTCCTCGGGCAAGGGCAGCCCCAGGTCCGCGAGGGCCCGCCTCAGCCCCGCCGTGCGCTCGATCTGAGACGTGCGGCGTCCCGAGGACACGACGCCTATGGACGACCGCCCGCACCCGGCCAGATGGACGGCCATCAGCCGCCCGGCCTCGACGTTGTCCAAGCTGATCGAGTGCATGCCGGGCGGCGCGTCGCTGACCTGCCATTCGTCGTGGTGTTCGGCCAGCACGGCTCCGGCCAGGCGGCCCAGGGCGGTGGGGTTGGGGAAGACGCCCACGACGTCGGAGCGGCGTTTGATCTCCCGGTTCAGCCGTTCCAGTGGGTTGGTCGACCAGATCTTCTTCCAATGCTGGGCGGGGAAGTCGGCGAACCCGGTGATGTCGTCGGCTGCCTCGAGGAGCATCTGTTCCACGACCGGGAATTGACGGCCGAGCATGGTGGCGATGGTGGTCAGTTGGGCGCGGACGGTTTGCGCGGTGGGCTGGGCGAAGATGGTGCGAATCGCTGCGGCGACCATTTCCGCTGAGCCCTTGGGGACGCGGGACAAGACGTTGCGCATGAAGTGGACGCGACACCTCTGCCAGGATGCGCCGAGGAAGACCGCCCGCAGCGCGCCGACCAGGCCGGCGTGGGCGTCGGAGATGGCCAGTTGCACCCCGGTCAGTCCGCGGGCCTTCAGCGAGCGCAGGAACGCCGTCCAGAACGCGCCGTCTTCGCTGTCGCCGACGGCGAAGCCGAGGATCTCACGCCGGCCGTCGATGCTGACGCCGGTGGCGATGACGACAGCTTGGGAGACGACCCGGTGGTTCAGGCGGGCCTTGCAGTAGGTGGCGTCGAGGAACACGTAGGGGAAGGTGGTGTGGGACAGCGGCCGGTCGCGGAAGGCGGCCACCTCGCTGTCCAGGTCCGCGCAGATGCGCGAGACCTCGCTTTTGGAGATCCCGGTCTCGGCGCCGAGTGCTTTGACCAGATCATCGACGCTGCGGGTGGACACTCCGTGCAGGTAGGCCTCCATGACCACGGCGAACAGCGCCTGGTCGATGCGGCGGCGGTGTTCCAGCAGCGAGGGGAAGAACGACCCCGATCGCAGCTTGGGAATCTTCAGTTCCAGGTCACCGGCGGCGGTGGTCAGCAGCCGGTCGCGGTAGCCGTTGCGCTGAGCGGTCCGGGTCTCGGTGCGCTGGTGCGGGGCGGCGCCGATGACCGCGGTCGCCTCCGCCTCGATGAGCGCTTGCAGGACGGCTTGCAGCGCTTGGCGGATGACGTCGTCGGTGTCGGCGGCTTTCAAAGACTCCAGCAGGTTGAGCAGGGCAGACTGGTCCAGAGCCATCGTGTGGTGTCCTCCGCGAGAACCTTTGGTCGGGAACTCGCTGACCGTCACACGATGGCTCGCCCCATGTCCGGGGCTTGCATCAACAGCTTGGAGTTACACCACCCGAGGGGACGTCACCTGCGCGCGGCGACCGCGAAGATCGTCAGTATCGCCAGGGCGAGGCCGGTCAACTTCCTTGCCATCGGTCTGGTCGGGTCTGGATGATCCTCTCCGTTCTGAGGTCTCATGCAGTTGGACCCGGTCTGGCCCCGCCCGGTTGGCCACATTGCCATATCAGGCCCGTGAACCGCTGCGTCCCCGATCGCCCATCGCGACGCTCCGCGCCGCCGGCGAAAACGGGCAACCCTGGCGGCCGGGTGGGGCGGTTCATTTGAACACATCGGGCTGGAGCAGTCTCGTTGACCGTGGATCCCCTGGTCAGCTCCGGTATTGAGGGGTACCGGTCGGGAGCGGTCGGCACGTTCAGCTTCACGGTCAAACGACGGTCAGACATCAAAAAAGCCTGATCACTTGGAGAGTGATCAGGCCTCTGACCTGCTACAACAGTGTCGGGACGGCGGGATTTGAACCCACGACCCCTTGACCCCCAGTCAAGTGCGCTGCCAAACTGCGCTACGTCCCGTTGCCCTGGTCTCCCCGGGCACACCCAAACCTTAGCGCAGTTTCCGTCCTCGTGCGTACACGAACCGCGCCAGTGGCCCTAGGCTGGCGATCATGGGGAGGAAGGCGCGCATCGACCAGGAAGAACTCGTCCGGCTGGCCGCCGAAGGGTGGACCAACGCCCGTCTCGCCGAGCACTTCGGTGTCACGGAGTCAGGCATCCTGCAGGCGAAGCGATCAGCCGGCCTGTCCAAGCCGATGACGGACCACAGCCGTGCCCTGCCGTGGAAGCTCCGGCGCGAGCACAGCCAGAGCGGCCCCGCCACCAACCTGCGGAACCTCTCCGCCGTGGCCCAGGGCCGCCCGGTCCCCAAGGACAAGCTCAACACCGCCCTGCGGTGGGCGAGCCGGCTGGTCGGCAACGGGCTCGACATCGCCTACGACCCCGAGCGGGGCTTCCACGAGGTGCCCGCCGGGGACGACTCACACGTCGCCCGGATCCTCGCCGAGGCCCGCGAAGCCGCGGACGCGGCGGGCACCACTCCCTGACCGTACGGCTGCTCACACACCGTCGCGCGGCAGGGGCGTGGTCTCCTCGCGTACGTGCACGTGGCGCTCGCCCGGGTGGACGGCGGTGTGCGACTCGGTCTCCTGGACGTGGACGTGCGGCTCGGCCGCCGGGTCCACGGTGTACATCGTGTCCGGCTCGATGGTCTCCACCGTCTCCTCCGTCCGCGGACGGCGGGTGTAGCGACCGGTCAGCACCATGCCGACGACTCCCACGGCCATGAGAATCCAGCCGATCATCTGAAGGTCGATTCCAGGAACGTCCCATTTGACGGCGAACGCGAGAACCGCGCCGACCGCGATGAAGGCGAGACTGGCCCCGAAGCCCATGGCTACCTCCTCTGCTGGTCAACGGCCCTTTACCCGCAGAATCCGCGATTACGCAAGGCGTGAAGGTCGCATTCCCGGGCAGTGCGGATGAACAACGCATTCACCCCTGGAGGCAGATATGACCGCCGTAGCATGGGTGGCCGTCGTGATCGTCGCCGTGCTGGTGATCCTGGCAGTCGGCTACCTTGTGTCGGCACGCAACCGCCGGCGCCACCTGCAGGACCGTTTCGGGCCCGAGTACGAACGGACGGTGCGGGAGAGCGACAGCCGCAAGGAAGCCGAGCAGGAACTGCTCGCCCGCGAGGAGCGCCACGCCAAGCTGGACATCCGCTCGCTCGACCCGCAGACCCGGGAGCGGTACGCGAGGAAGTGGGCCGAGGTGCAGGAGCGGTTCGTCGACGCTCCCGGCTTCGCCGTGACGGAGGCCGACGCGCTGGTCACCGCGGTGATGGCAGAGCGCGGCTATCCCACGGACGAGTTCGAGCAGCGTCTGAGCGACCTGTCGGTGGCCCACGCCGCCACGCTCGACCACTACCGCAAGGCCCACGACATCAGCAGCCGCGCCGCCCGGCAGGACGCCACCACGGAAGAGCTCCGTCAGGCGATGGTCCACTACCGCGCGCTGTTCCAGGAGCTTCTCGGCGACGGCGCCGACGTTCCTCTCAACGACCACGTCAACGGCGCCGCGTACGCCACCGACGGGTACGACGGCGCTTCGATGAACGGCCATCACGCGGACGTACGGAAGGCGGGGCGATGACAATGCGGACGAACAGGTACGACGAGCGCGACAACGTCGCCGAGCAGCCGACTCCCGAGACCCCTGAGCCTCTCGAAGAGGAGGCTCGCAGAGAGAGGGCGCTCGCGGACACCGGGCGGGACGAGCACGAGGGTCCCGGCCCGGTCTACTCCCCCAGCGACGCGTACACCGCCGGCTACGCGGACGGCACGGCGCTCGACGCCGGCGACCGCGCGTACCGCGACGGCACGGCCCGGGAAACCGCCGGTGACGCGGAGACGGACGGAACAACCGGCGCGGACGGCGACGGCCCCCGCTTCCGTGAGCCGTACGGCCAGGCGGGCGACGACGTCCTCACGTCGCCCCGGACCGGCGGCAGGCACACGGCCGAGGGCGACCGCCTCGTCGCGGGCGGCCGTACGGACGGCCACACCGAGTCCCGCTCCCCGGCGGAGCGATCCGGCGACACCGCGACCGGCGCGTACGCCGCCTACGGCGACGACACGGACCGCACCCCTGAGACGGACGGCACCGAGTACGCCGGTGACGCCACTACCGGCGCCACCGTCGACGGCCCGGTGGCCTACCCCGTCACGGCCACCACCGCCGCCTCCGGCGCGGCGTCCGTCCTGGACGAGGCGCTGGAGAGCCGGTGGCGCGAGATCAAGACCGGCTTCGTCGACGATCCCCGCCGCTCCGTTGAGCAGGCGGACGCGCTGGTGGAGGAGGCACTGTCGGCCCTCACCAGCCGCCGGCAGGCGCTGCTCGACCAGTGGAAGGACAACGAGCGGGGCGACACCGAGGCGCTGCGCCTGGCCCTGCACGAGTACCACGCGTTACTTGCCCATCTGAACCGGAAGTGAGGTAACAATGCTCGCCATCGCCGCGGCGGTCGTCTTCGGGATCGCCTTCCTCCTCGACCTTCTCAACGCGAGCATCGGCATCGGCCTGACCGCGCTGCTCGCCCTCGGCCTGTGCCTGCTGTCCCTGCACCAGGCCGGCGTCGGCACCGCCGGAGTGAACTCCTGGCGCGGCGGCTGGCGCGGCGGACGCGTCCGTCGCTGACCCCCGCGCACCTGACGTCACCCCCGGAGAACCACCATTGAAAACGCGAAGCGGTCTCGCGGGAGCCTTCCTTCCGCGAGACCGCAGAACCGTATAACCGTGAGAAATACACCCCAGCGGCCCCCTCAGGAGACCGAGATGCCCCACAAGGTGGAAGAGGTCATGACGCGCGATCCGGTCACGCTGCCGGAGGAGGCCCCGGTGGTGAAGGCCGCCAAGCTGATGCGCGACCGCGGGATCGGCGACGTGCTGGTGGTCGGGGACGGCCGGCTGCGGGGGCTGGTGACCGACCGGGACATCGTCGTACGCGCGGTCGCGGAGGGCAGGGACCTCGCCACCACTCCCCTGGCGACGCTGTGCACCTCCGACGTGGTGACCGTCGGCCCGGACCAGGACGTGGCGGAGGCGGCGCGGCTGATGCGTGACAAGGACGTGCACCAGCTTCCGGTGGTCGTGGACGGCCGCCCGGTCGGCGTCGTCGCCCTGGCCGATTTCTCCCTCGGACTCGATCCCGCCCCCGCCTGACGGCCTCCGTACGGCCCTGTCCCCTGAGTGGGGAAGCAGACGCCGGCACCCTGTTCGCTCCTGCCGAAAACCACGCGTGAATGAGCTAGCTGCTCATATACCGTGTTCGGCATGATTCTGCCCTCCCCGCGACGCTCTCCTGGACCACGACCGTGCTGAGCCGGCTGCTCCGCACGTATCTGCGGCCCTACTCGCCCGCGCTCACGGCGGTGGTGCTGTTCCAGCTCGTCGGCACCATCGCCTCCCTGTACCTGCCGAGCCTGAACGCCGACATCATCGACCAGGGGGTGGCCACCGGCGACACCCGCTACATCCTGGGCACCGGCGGCTGGATGCTGACCGTGTCCCTCGTGCAGATCGCCTGCTCGATCGCGGCGGTCTATCACGGTGCCCGGGTGGCGGCGGGGTTCGGCCGGGATGTCCGATCGGCGGTCTTCCACCGGGTGAGCGGCTTCTCGCAACGGGAGGTCGCCGAGTTCGGGGCTCCGTCGCTGATCACCCGCAACACCAATGACGTGCAGCAGATCCAGATGCTCGTGGTGATGACCTGCACGATGCTGGTCGCCGCGCCCATCATGGGGGTCGGCGGCATCATCATGGCGCTGCGTCAGGACGTCGGGTTGTCGTGGCTCATGCTGGTCTGCGTCCCGGTGCTGCTGGTCTCGATCGGGCTGATCGTCTTCCGCATGGTCCCGCAGTTCCGCGCCATGCAGACCCGCATCGACGTGGTGAACCAGGTGCTCCGCGAGCAGCTTTCCGGCATCCGCGTGGTGCGGGCCTTCGTCCGGGAGCGCGAGGAGATCCGCCGGTTCGCCAAGGCGAACGACGAGCTGACCGGGACGGCGCTGCGCGTCGGGCGGCTGACCGCGCTCATCTTCCCCACCGTGATGCTGATCCTCAACGCCTCCAGCGTCGCCGTGCTGTGGTTCGGCGCCGCCCGGGTGGACAGCGGCGAGATGCAGGTGGGCGCCCTCACCGCGTTCCTCATGTACCTGATGCAGATCCTCATGTCGATGATGATGGCCACCTTCATCTCGATCATGATCCCGCGCGCCGCGGTCTGCGCGGAGCGCATCGCCGAGGTGCTGGACACCGAGTCGTCGGTGCGTCCGTCCGAGAGTCCCGTACGGCAGGTGGACCGCCGGGCCGAGCTGGAGCTGCGTGACGTCGAGTTCCGCTATCCGGGCGCGGAGTCGCCGGTGTTGTCCGGCATCTCCTTCCGCGTGGCCGCGGGACAGACCACCGCCGTCATCGGCAGCACCGGGTCGGGGAAGACGACCCTGGTCTCCCTGGTGCCCCGGCTGTTCGACGCGACGTCCGGCGCCGTGCTGATCGACGGTGTCGACGTACGCGACCTCGACCCCCAGATGCTCTGGACGCGCATCGGCCTCGTGCCGCAGAAGCCGTACCTGTTCACCGGCACCGTCGCGAGCAACCTGCGGTACGGCAACCCCGACGCCACCGACGAGGAGCTGTGGGAGGCGCTGGAGGTCGCCCAGGCCCGCGATTTCGTCGAGGCGATGCCCGAGGGCCTGCAGGCGCCGATCTCCCAGGGCGGCACGAACGTGTCCGGCGGGCAGCGCCAGCGCCTGTCCATCGCCCGCGCGCTGGTCGCCAAACCCGAGATCTATCTGTTCGACGACTCGTTCTCGGCGCTCGACCTGACCACCGACGCCAGGCTGCGCGCCGCGCTGCGCCCGTACACGGCCGACGCCGCCGTGGTGATCGTCGCCCAGCGGGTCTCCACCATCGCCGACGCCGACCAGATCGTCGTCCTGGACGACGGTGTCGTCGCCGGCATCGGCACCCATGACGAACTGCTCGATACCTGCCCGACGTACGTCGAGATCGTCGAGTCCCAACTGACCGCGGGGAGTGCGGTATGAGCGACCGGCCCACGGCACGGCCCACAGCACCGGTGCGACCGCGGCCCGCCGGAGGCGGCGGGTTCGGGCCCTTCGGCGGCGGGCAGATGCCGGCGGAGAAGTCGATGAACTTCGGCCCCTCCGTCCGGCGGCTGCTGCGCCGGTTGAGCCCCGAACGGCCGAAGCTCCTGGCCGTGATCGGCCTCGCCGTGATCAGCGTGGTGTTCTCCGTCATCGGGCCGAAGCTGCTCGGCCGCGCGACTGACGTGATCTTCAGCGGTGTGATCGGCGCCCAGTTACCCGCGGGAAGGACCAAGGAGCAGGCCGTGCAGGCGCTGCGTGCCTCGGGCCACGGCGACTTCGCCGACATGCTCTCGGGGATGGACGTCGTCCCCGGTCACGGCATCGACTTCGGCGCGCTGGCCACGGTCCTGGCCTGGGTGCTGGGGCTCTACGTCGCGGCGTCGCTGTTCATGTGGCTGCAGGGCCGGCTGCTCAACGACGTGACGCAGCGTACGGTCTTCCGCCTCCGGGCCGACGTCGAGGACAAACTGCACCGCCTCCCGCTGAAGTTCTTCGACGGCCAGCCGCGCGGCGAGCTGCTCAGCCGGGTCACCAACGACATCGACAACGTGTCCCAGACGCTGCAGCAGACGCTCAGCCAGCTGCTGAGCTCGCTGCTCACCGTGATCGGCGTGCTGGTCATGATGTTCGTGATCTCGCCGCTGCTCGCGGCGATCGCGCTGGTGACGATCCCGGTCACGATGATCGTCACCGGGCAGATCGCCAAGCGCTCGCAGAAGCAGTTCGTCGCCCAGTGGGCCCACACCGGCACGCTGAACGCCCACATCGAGGAGGCGTTCACCGGTCACGAGCTGGTGAAGGTCTTCGGGCGGGGCCCGGAGGTCGAGCAGGTGTTCCGGGAGCGGAACGAGGCCCTGTACAAGGCGAGCTTCGGCGCCCAGTTCATCTCCGGGATCATCATGCCGGCGATGATGTTCATCGGGAACCTCAACTACGTCGCCATCGCGGTCGTCGGCGCCGTACGGGTGGCCAGTGGGTCGATGAGCCTGGGCGACGTCCAGGCGTTCATCCAGTACTCCCGGCAGTTCACCCAGCCGCTGACCCAGGTCGCCTCGATGGCCAACCTGCTGCAGTCGGGGGTGGCCTCCGCCGAGCGGGTCTTCGAGCTGCTGGACGCCGCGGAGCAGGAGCCCGACCCCGCCGACCCGGTGCTGCCCGCGACCCGGCGGGGACGCGTCGAGTTCGAGCACGTGTCCTTCAGGTACGACCCCGAGCAGCCCCTCATCGAGGACCTGTCACTGGTGGCCGAACCCGGGCACACGATCGCGATCGTCGGCCCGACCGGCGCGGGGAAGACCACCCTGGTCAACCTGATCATGCGCTTCTACGAGCTGGACGCGGGCCGCATCACCCTCGATGGCGTCGACATCACGGCGATGCGCCGCGAGGACCTGCGCTCCCAGATCGGCATGGTGCTCCAGGACACCTGGCTGTTCGGCGGGACGATCCGCGACAACATCGCCTACGGCAACCCCCGCGCCACCGACGAGGAGATCCAGGCGGCGGCACGGGCGACGTACGTCGACCGGTTCGTCCGCACCCTACCCGACGGGTACGAGACCGTGATCGACGAGGAGGGCGGCAACATCAGCGCCGGCGAGAAGCAGCTGCTGACCATCGCCCGCGCGTTCCTCGCCAACCCGTCCCTGCTCATCCTGGACGAGGCGACCAGCTCGGTCGACACCCGCACCGAGGTCCTGGTGCAGCACGCGATGGCCGCGCTGCGCAGCGACAGGACCAGCTTCGTCATCGCCCACCGGCTGTCCACGATCCGCGACGCCGACCTCATCCTGGTGATGGAGGCGGGGAGCATCGTCGAGCACGGCACCCACGACGAGCTGCTCGCCGCCCGGGGCGCCTACCATCGGCTCTACTCCGCGCAGTTCGCCGGCGCCCTGGCCGGCGACGACACCCCGACAGAAGTGGGCTGAGAAGTGCCGCGTGGCCGCGGGGCACGCGGGGCTCCCCCACCCCGGGGCACGAGCCGGCGGACAGGGTGAACTCCTTGCGCGGCTCCTCGATGGCCCCCAGCGAGATGATCTCCCGGGGGAAGAACAGCCCGAGCGTCCAGTCCATGAGGATCCGGGTCTTCTTGTTGAAGGTCGGCATCCGCGTCAGGTGATAGGTGCGGTGCATCAACCAGGCGGGGAAGCCGCGAAGCTCCCGCCCGTAGATCTGCGCGACCCCCTTGTAGAGTCCCAGGCTCGCCACCGACCCCGCGTACTTGTGCCGGTACGGCCGCTGGGCCTCCCCGCGTAGCGCCGCAAGCAGGTTGTCGGCCAGCGTCTTGGCCTGCCGTACGGCGTGCTGGGCGTTGGGCGGGCAGAACTCGCCGGGACGGGTGAGGTCGGGGACGGCGGCGGAGTCGCCCGCGGCGAAGGCGAAGTCGGTGCCGTGCACGCGCAGGCAGGGATCGACCCTGATCCTGCCCTTCTTGTCCAGGGGCAGGTCGCCCGCGCCGACCAGCGGGTTCGGCTTGACGCCCGCCGTCCAGACGAGGGTGTCGGCGTCGAACTCCTCGCCGTCGCTCAGCACGATGCGGCTGCCTTCCGCCGACTTCAGCAGCGTCCCCATGCGGATCTCGATGCCCCGCTCGCGCAACTGCAGGGCCGTCCACTTGCCCATGTCCGGGCCCACCTCGGGCAGGATGCGGTCGGTGGCCTCGACCAGGATCCAGCGCATGTCCTCGCGGCGCAGCCCGGCGAAGTACTTGAGCGCGCCCGCCGCCATGTCCTCCAGCTCGGCCAGGGCCTCCACCCCGGCGTAGCCGCCGCCGACGAAGACGAAGGTGAGGGCCCTGCGTCGGACCTCCGGATCCGGCGTGGACGCGGCGATGTCGAGGCGCCCGAGCACGTGGTTGCGCAGGGCGATGGCCTCTTCGATGGTCTTGAAGCCGATGCCGTGCTCGGCCAGGCCGGGCACCGGCAGCAGCCGTGAGATCGAGCCCGGCGCGACGACCAGGTAGTCGTAGTCGATGGTGAGGTCGGGCCCCTCGTGCGGGGTGAACTCCGCCTTCCGGTCGGCCAGCCGCACCTGGGTGACCCGCCCGCTGAGAATCTGGCACTTGTTCAGCACCCGCCTGAGCGGGACGACGACGTGCCGCGCCTCGATGTTCCCGGCGGCCGCCTCCGGCAGGAAGGGCTGGTAGGTCATGTAGGAGTCGAGGTCCGCGACGGTCACGAGTGCCTCGCCGCGGCGGAGCCTGCGCTGCAGGCGGAGTGCTGTGTACATGCCGACGTATCCGCCGCCGACGATCAGAATCCGTGGGACAGCCATGGCTGTCCCCTACCCCTACTCGAGGAGGAAACGCATCGTCACCGTGGTTCCCCTGGGGCCGGTGGTGACGTGGAGGTCGTTGCTCAACATGCGCGCGACCCACAGCCCCATGCCGCTGGTCGCGTCCTCCGGAGGCGGGTCGTGGCCCGGCTCGCCCTCGAGACGCCACTCCCGGCCGTCGTCGTGCACGGAGACGACCAGGGCCGGCCCCTCGCGCCAGATGCCCAGCCGCGCCTTGGTCGACCCGTGGGTGACCGCGTTGGTGGCGACCTCGTTGAGCGCGACGAGGAAATCGCCGATCGCGTCCTCCCGCATGCCGCGACGCAGCGCCTCAGCGGCGGCGAACTCCCGCAGATCGGGCAGATCGGCTAAGGAGAAGGCACGCTCCCTTGCCGCTCTGGTGACGTGCGCGGGAACGCCGTCATCTTTCACCCGGTACACGCCTCCCGCCGGAAATCTGGCCGTCTCAGGATCTATGGGCTGTGGGCAGGACGAAGATACCCCGGGACACCGCCTTGGCACAGACGGTGTCCCGGGCATCGTCGCATCCTCTCATCCCGCGACGAGCTCCGCCCGGAGCTGGTCGAGGGTCTTGCGGAGGATCCGTGAGACGTGCATCTGCGATATGCCGAACTCCGCCGCGATCTCGGCCTGCGTCATGTTGCCGTAGAAACGCAGCAGGAGGATGTTCTTCTCCCGCTCGGGGAGAAGGTCGATGAGAGGCTTCAGCGCCTCGGTGTCCACCAGGGTGTCGAGCGCGTCGTCCTCTTCGGGGATCACGTCGCCGAGCGCGGCGGCGTCGTCGTCGGCGCCGATCGGCGCGTCGAGGGAGAGCGTGCTGTACGCCGCGGAGGCGTCCATGGTGAGGAGCATGTCCTCCTCCGACAGACCCATCTTCTTGGCGAGCTCGGCGACGGTGGGGAACCGGCCCAGCTCCTGGGTCATGTCGGCGACGTGCCGGTTGAGCTCGGCCCGGCGCTCCTGGTAGAGGCGGGGCACCCGGACGGCCCAGGTGCGGTCCCGGAAGTGCCGCTTGACCTCGCCCGTCATGGTGACCATGGCGTACCCGCGGAAGCTGTGGCCCAGGGTGGGGTCGAAGCCGTTGATGGCCTTCATGAGGCCGACGTACGCGGCCTGGAGGAGGTCTTCCATCGGCTCGCCACGGTTGAGGTACCGCCGGGCGATGTCCCTCGCCATCGGACGGTGCATTTCTACGATCTTCTCACGGAGGCGTTCCCGCCGCTCCTCGGACAGTCCATCCTCGGCCAGCTCGGCCAGGAGCTCTTCGGCGGTCGGATTGCTGGCGGTCTCTGCACGGACCTCGGCAGCCATCTGCGCAGTCCCCCTCGTATTTTTCTCGCGAGGGCGCCTACGCGCTGGGGTGACCACGCAGAAGGCACGCCTCGCTACAGTATCGAGACGAGGCCCTCTGCTGGACCTCTGCTTCAGTATATTGCCCCAAAATCAGGAGTATCACCACCCCTTCGGCACCAGTAATGTTGCCGCAGAGGAGGCGCGGAGTGTCTAACAACGGACTGCTGTCCCTGACGTCCAGCATGGCGGGGGACATCGTGGTGATCCATGTGAACGGTGTCCTCGACGCCACGACTCGTGAGCAGTTCTCGGACTACCTGGACGCCGCGGCGGACGACCACGGCCCCGACATGGTCCTTGACCTGGGTGGCGTGACGTTCATGGACTCCCGTGCGCTGGGCCTGATCGTGCACCACTGGCAGCGCTCGACCACCGCCGGCGGCAACTTCGCCCTGGTCTCCGTGCAATACCCGAACTCCAAGGTGATGTGGGTCACCGGCCTGTCGGAACGGCTGCCCCTGTTCGACACCCTCGACGAGGCCCTGGCCGCGTTCGCCGCCTGAGCCCATCCCCCGCCCTCGCGTCCCGCCTCCGCTCGCGCGTACGGCCCGCTCAGGCCGGGGCGGCTCCCCCGTGCTTCTGCTGGTGCTCGGTCACCAGGAGCTTGGCCAGGTCGGCCACCTTGACCTGGTGATGCTGCGACACCCGCCTGAGCTCCTCGAACGCCTCCTCGGCCGAGCAGCCGCTCTTCGACATGATGATGCCCTTGGCCTGGTCGATCACCGACCGGCCCGCCAGGGCCTCCTGCATCTGCGCCGCGCCGGTCAGGACGTCGTCGAACTCCCAGATGTTGGCCAGCGCCACGGTGACCTGCTCGCGCAGCAGGGCCATGAGCGGGCCGCCGGAGCTGAACACGCCGGGGCGCACACCGTACAGGCCGATGATCACGACGGCGCCTTCCACGGCGATCGGCACGACGAGAACCGAGCGCACCCCGTGCCGCACGGCGGTGGCGGCGTAGCGGGACCAGCGGGACTCGCGCATCACGTCGGGGATCGTCACCGGGCGCCCGGTGGACAGCGCCTCCCTCGACGGGCCCTCGCGCAGGTCGCGTTCGCGGTCGATCAGCACGGTGAGCTCGCTGTGGGAGGCGGCCAGCAGCACCCGTTCCTCCATCCACAGTTCGGCGGTGCCGCCGGCGCAGCCGGGGACGCCGCGCGCGACCGCCTCCGTGATGCCACGCAGAACGCTCTCGGCCGACGTGCCCTCCGTCACACGGCCCAGCGCCGCGAGGTCACGCGCGAGGATGGATGTCGTCTCCATGGTAGAAAGACCATTCCCATAGGTTCCGGGTTAATACAGGCTGGATCGATTAGACCCGGGGTTTGGCGTAGCGTCTACGTCGAGAGAGGGGGGCAGCTTGCCCGACACCGCCGAGCTTGAGCGCGCGTTGAGCGGGCTCGCCGACCGCATCGCCACCCTACGGGACGATCCCGATCCGGGTGCGATGCTACGGGAGCTGGACGCCGCCGAGGAACTTGTCCGCAAGGCGCTGAGCGAGCTGGCGCGCAGCCGCAGGCGCAGGGACGGCGGCAGTCAGCGTGAGCAGAAGCTGCTGCGCCAGGTGTTCCGCGCGCTGCCGATCCCCGTGATCATCATGGACACGGGCGGCACGGTGCGCCGTATCAACAACGAGACCACCCGCCTGCTCGGCAGCCCCGCCGGCTATCTCCTCGGCCGCGCCTTCCCCCTGCTCGTCGACGTGACCGCCCGCGCCGCGTTCCGGCAGCGCTTCGCCGCCGTTCTCCACGGCGACGACAGCGCCTCGTTCCAGACCCGGCTGGCCCACCAGGGCCGCGCCCACACCGTACGGCTGGTGCTGAGCCGCCTGCGCATGCCGGGCGAGCCGCAGGAGATGATCGCCGGGGTCGTGCTGCCCACCGAGGTCCAGCTGCCCGAGCCGGTCGTGCAGACGGGAGCGCCCGACGACACGGCGGTCCTGGCGGCGGCGAGGCGGCACGAGCTGCTGTCGCGGCTGACCGGGCTGCTGCTGGACGAGGAGAGCCTGCGCGAGCCCGTCGCCCTGCTGCGGGCGGCCCGCCTGCTGGCCGCGGAGACGGCCGACTGGGTGATCGCGGACGTCGCCAGGGACGGCGGCCTGGTTCGGTCGGTCGTCATCGGGCCGAGCGACCAGCCCGTCGGGCGGCTGCAGCGGACGGTCGAGGAGGCCCCGCCCACGCTGGCGCCGGTCGTGGAGCAGGTGATGACGACACAGAGCGGCGTGGTCCACGAGATGCTGACCGACGACTCCCTGCTCGGCGGCGACGTGCTCCAGGCGATGCGCGCCGGCTCGCTGCTGAGCGTGCCGATCCGCGCCGACGACGAGGCGCGCGGCGTGCTCACGCTGGTGCGGCTGCGCGACCGGCCGCCGTTCGGCCTGGCCGACCTGGGCCTGATGGAGGAGATCGGCCTGCACCTCGGTCTCGCGATGCGGGCCCAGCAGGGGTTCCAGCGCCGGGCGCAGGCCGCCGACACGCTGCAGACCGGCGTGCTCCCCCGCACGCTCCCCGAAATCCCCGGTTTCGAGATCGCCGCCGTCTACCACCCCGGCTCCGGCATGCGTGCCATCGGCGGCGAGTTCTACGACGTGTTCCCCGTCAAGAACGGGTGGGGCTTCGTGATCGGCAGCGCGGCGGGACGGGGCGAGGAGGCGGCCGCCGTCACCGCCATGGTCCGCAACGGCCTGCGCGTGCTGAGCGTGTGGGAGGACGACCCGGGGCAGGCCCTGCGCAAGGTCAGCGACGCCCTCGTCGCACAGAACACGGGCCTGTTCGTGATGGCCGCCGCGGGCTTCGTCCGCGGCCGCAAGGTGCGGCTCGCCTCCGCGGGTCACCATCCCGCCGCGCTGATCCAGCCGGGCGGCGATGTCCGGTTCTCCGAGGGCGGCGGCGTCCCCCTGGGCTTCGAGGAAGGCTCGGTCCCCGCGACGGAGGAGCTCACTCTGTCGGCCGGCGAGACGCTCGTGCTGTACAGCGACGGCCTGGTGGGCTCGCAGAGCCCCGCCGGGGACAACTACGGCGAGCAGCGGCTCACCGAGGCCCTGGCCCGCTGCGCCGGGCAGCCCCCGGGCGCGGTCGTCAAGGCCATCGAGGAGGACCACCGGGCCTTCTGCGGCAGTCACGCGGTCGACGAGATCACCGTCCTCACGCTGCGCCGCTCCCGCTGACGGGATTTGCCGCCGCCACATCTCCTCGGCGCTACCTGGGCCTGCCGCTGACCACCCGGATGTGGGAGACGTTCGGGGCGCTGGTGTGCGACCTGTGGGCCGGCCGGGAGACGGAGTGTGATCCGCTCGCCGGTTTCACTCCCACCGGCCCGGACGAGCGGCCCGGGGACGGCCTGTGGGCGGCCCGCCAGATCTGCGACGATGTGGACATCCGGCAAGAGGAGGGCGGCTGCCGGATCAGGCTGCAGGCGGCCACCTCGCGGCTGCAGGAGTCGGCATGATTTTTCCCGATTAGGCGTTTAGCGCGAATCAGAGTAAGGTAAACACCATCTACATCGATCGTGCCTAGGACGCAGGCACACCCTTTCAGACGCCTTCCTGTCTTGAGGTGTGCCATGGATATCGCGATCGTCTCCGCGCACGAACTGACTCCCGACACTCCCGCCATCGCCCGCGAGCTGGGCCGGGGCCACCGGGTGACCGTCTACACCCGCTCGATGGTCCAGGGGGACGGTGTCGAGCACGTGCCCGCCGGGCCCGATGTGGAGCTGTCGGAAAGCGACCTCCTCCCCTACATCTCGGACTTCAGCGACGGCCTGCGGCGCAGGTGGCGGGAGCACCGTCCGGACATCATCCACGCCTACTCGTGGTCCAGCGGCCTGGCCGCCATCGCCGGGTCCGAGGGCCTGGGCGTGCCGGTCACCCAGACCTTCCACAGCCACTACGACGACAACCGGAGCGCCGCGCCGGTGCGGCGGCTCGAGTGCGCGATCGGCCGCCGGGCCAGGGCGGTCATCGCCGCCTGCGCCGACGAGGAGTCCGAACTGATCCGGATGGGCGTGCCGCGCCGCAACATCTCGGTCGTCCCGCACGGCGTGGACATCGAGCGCTTCCGCCGCCAGGGCCCCGCGTTCCCGAGGGGCGAGCGGCCCCGCCTCCTGCACGTGGGGCACGTGGGCGCCGACTGGGCCGTGCACGCCCTGCGGGCCGTGCCGGAGGCCGAGCTCGTGATCGCCGGGGGCGACGACCAGAGCGTCGAGCGGCTGCGCGCCCTCGCCGGGGAGCACGGCGTGGCGGACCGCGTGGAGATGCTCGGCATGGTTCCGCACACCGCGATGCCCAAGCTCATGCGCAGCGCCGACCTGGTGCTGTCGCTGCCGCCGAACGTTCCCACGGGCACGGCGGCGCTGGAGGCCATGGCCTGCGGCATCCCGGTCATCGCCTCGGCCGCCGGGGCGCACCTCGACTCGGTGGTGGACGGCGTGACCGGATTCCTGACCCGGCCCGACCGCCCGCTGGAGATCGCCCACCGGATCCGCCGCCTGCTCGGCGACACCACCCTGCGCACGGCCATCGGCTACGCGGCCGCCGACCGCGCCCGTTCCCGCTATTCGGTCGAGCGAATCAGCATGGAACTGCTCCGCGTATACGAGAAGACCTGCGCGTAAAGGCAAGCGATATTACCGGATTTAGGCCGTTAACTGAGTGAAATGATGTGATTAACTCGGCTCATGTCACGTCATGGGCCTGGTTTAGCGGTGGCGGCGGCGATGCTCATCGCCGCCGCCACGGCCTGTTCAAACGGGGACTCCGCGAAGGTGTTCAACGCCGGGGGCGAGTCCACCGCACAGGGGTCGGCGTCCTCCCCCGGTTCGTCCGGCGCGGTGCCGGGCAACGCGAACGCGGCGGGGCTGAGCGCGACGCAGACCGCCACCGCGGCCGCCGGCGGGAACGCCGGCCAGAAGGGCGACGAGGCCGCGGAGAAGACCGGCGACACCACGGTCGCGGAGAAGATCGGCGACATCCCCGCGGGCCCGTCGCCGCGCCCCTCCCCCACCCTCTCTCCCCTTCCGTCTCCCGGCCTCTCGTCCGGCCCGCCGGCGACGCCCGCGCCCACAGCCGAGACCGAGCCGCCGATGCGGCTCGCGCGGCCCGTGCGCACCGCGGACCGGCCGGTCGTGGTGGACGTCATCGAACCGGAGGACGTGCCCCGGGCGGACCGCACGCCCGCCCGGGCGATCCCCGGAGGCGCGAACGGGGCCGCGCGGGAGTCCTCCCCGCCGTCGCGTACGCCGCCGCCCCGCTCGTCCGGCGCCTCCGCGGGCGGCTGGGGCGAGCCGGCCCTGGCCGAGGACTTCGGCGGGCAGGCGCTGCGCGTCACCGGAGGGAGCACCGGCGTGGACCTGTCCGGGTCGTCCGTCCAGCGGTACGGCCGCTGGGAGATCCGCCTGCGGGCCGAGGAGGGCGCGCTTCCCGTCGCGCTGCTGCGGTCCGCCCGGTCGGCCGCCGCCCAGTACGGAGACTCGCGGCGCGACGGCTCCCGATATGACAATTCCCAATACGACGAATTCCGGTACGACGAATCGCAGTACGACGACTCGTGGCGCGACGACTCGGAATACGCCGGCCCACAGGACGACGTCCCGCAATCCGCGCGATCCGCGGAGGCGGAAGACGCGTCGATCGGCGTGGCGGGAATCGCGGGCGGGCGGCGCGCGGAGCTCTCCGTCCGGCGGGACCGGGAACTGGCCAGAGCCGAAATGGCGGCCGACTTCACCCAGTGGCACACCATCACCGTCGACTGGCTGCCCGGCCGGGTGACCTTCTGGCTGGACGGCAGGCAGGTGTGGAACTACACCGGCCCGTACGTCCCCCGGTCCCCGTTGGGCCTGGTGCTGCGCAACGACGCCTCCGGCGGCACGGTGTACGTCGAGCGGGTGCGGATCTACCGGGCTCCGGAGCAGTAGGCTCCCGGATGATCTCGGATACGTGACGGAGACGCGGGGCGGGTGTGAGCGAAGGGTACGGCACGGCCGGGGAACCACCGGCCGATGCCACGGCGGAAGCCGTCCGGGCGGGCGACGAGGCCGTGTTCGGCGAGCTCGCCGCGCGTCACCGGCACGAGCTGCGGGTGCACTGCTATCGGATGCTCGGGTCGTTCACCGATGCCGAGGACATGGTGCAGGAGACGCTGCTGCGGGCCTGGCGGGCGCGGCAGAGCTTCGAGGGACGCTCGACGTTCCGGGCATGGCTGTACCGGATCGCCACGAACGCCTGCCTGGACGCTCTGTCCGGCCCTGCCCGCGCCCACGAGGTGGTGGCGGCGGACTCCTCGGAGAGCCCGGGACGTCCGGCTACGGCCGACGTCGCCTGGCTCCAGCCCTATCCGGACGAACTGCTTGATCTGGCGGCGCCGGACGAGGGCGCGCCGGACGCGGTGGCCATCGCCAGGGAGACCGTCGAGCTGGCGTTCCTGGCGGCGATCCAGCACCTTCCGCCGCGGCAGCGGGCCGTGCTGATCCTGCGCGACGTCGTCGGCTGGCCGGTGGCCGAGACCGCCGAGGCGCTGGAGATGAGCGTCGCCTCGGTGAAGAGCGCGTTGCAGCGCGCCCGCGCGACGCTGCGCGGGCGGCTGCCCCGGCGGCGGGCGGACTGGGCCGCGGCCACCCGGCCCAGCCGCGACGAGCTCGACCTGCTGGAGCGCTACGTCGCCGCCTCCAGGAACGCCGACCTGACGGCGCTGGCGGCGCTGCTGCGCGAGGACGTCCTGCAGGCCATGCCGCCCGCGGCCCTGGTGTACGACGGGCGGGCGGCCGTGCTCGACATGTGGCGTCCGGTCCTGGAGGGCGAGAAGCGCTGGGGCGAGTGGCACTGCGTCCCGCTCACGGTCAATCGGCAGCCCGCGGTGGCGAACTACGTGCGGCGGCCCGGTGAGACCTCCTACACCGCGGTCAACATCGACGTGTTGTGCGCCGAGGACGGCCTCATCACGGAGATCACCACTTTCGGCCCCGAGCTGCTGCCGCTGTTCGGCCTGCCGCTCTCCATCCAGCCCGCCGTTATCGAATCGTGATGTCTGCCGCCCGTGCGGACCGATTCCCTTTCCCGGCCCGCGCCGTCGTACGAGCGGTATCTCCAAGGACCACCGACGAAGAAGGGGAACACCATGGCGGACATCGTCGAGACGACGCAGCCGGACGAGCAGCTCAGGGCGCTGGACCGGCTGGTCGGCTCATGGCGCGTGACCGGTGGCTCGGAGGGCACGGTCACCTACCGCTGGATGGAGGGGGGCTTCTTCCTCATCCAGGACATCCGGCTGGAGCAGGACGGCCAGCCGATCGTCGGCTTCGAGGTCATCGGCCGCGAAAGGCCCTACGGGGCGGACACACCGAGCGAGGACATCAAGTCGCGCTACTACGCCGGCGGGGGCGACACCCTGGACTACGTCTATGAACTCGACGGCGACACGCTGACCATCTGGTTCGGCGCGAAGGGGTCTCCGGCGTACTTCCGGGGCACCTTCAACGCCGCAGGCGACGTCATGGCCGGCCGCTGGAACTACCCCGGCGGCGGGGGCTACGACTCCGTCATGACCAGGATCGGATAGTCCCGTCACGGGT
This sequence comes from Microbispora sitophila, assembly GCF_014892245.1. Taxonomy (NCBI): domain Bacteria; kingdom Bacillati; phylum Actinomycetota; class Actinomycetes; order Streptosporangiales; family Streptosporangiaceae; genus Microbispora; species Microbispora sitophila. The sequence continues at coordinate 80,348 of NZ_JADBGC010000028.1, forward strand.
GGGTGGGGAGAAGGGCCGCCGCCTTCAGCGCCAGGTGGAGCAGCAGGCGGTCCTCCCCGTCGGCGAGGTCGAGCCCGGTGAGCTGCCCGGCCTTGCCCAGGCGGTAGTACAGCGTCTGCCGGTGCACGCCCAGCGCCGCCGCCGTCTCCTGGACCTGCCCCGCGTGGTCGAGGTAGGCCTCCACGCTCGCCGCGATCCGGGGCGTGAGCGCGGCCGACTCGGCGGCGAGGTCGGCGAGGTCGCGCGGGGTCAGCCGGGCCAGCAGCCGGTAGACGCCGAGGGCGCTCCAGTCGGCGACCGGGGCGTGCCGCTCGACGTGCTCGGCCACCCGCAGCGCCAGCAGCGCCTCCCGCCAGCTCTGCCACGCCTCCCCCGGGTCGTCGCGCGGGCCCCCGACGCCTGCGGCCATGCCGTACAGGCCGTGCAGGAGGCGCGCGACGTGCGTGGCCTGCGCGGCGGGCGCCAGCACCGCGAGGAGCGGCGCGTCCACGGCCGTGTCGGTCACGTCCGGGTCGGCCAGCACGCCGCGCGGCAGCGTGCGCGGCGGTCCGGGGACCTCCTCGGGCGTCCGCACGGCCACCGCCGTCACCGGGCCCTCGACGTCCACCCCGGCGGTGGCGCGGACCGCGGGGTCGGCCGAGAAGAACTGGCGCAGCGGGGCGTGCCGGCCGCGGGCCTGCGTGGCCAGCAGCGCGGCCGCCCGGCCGACCAGCGGCGCGACGGCGGCCAGCCGCTCGTCGGTGAGCGCCCCGGATTCCAGCGCCCACAGGTAGCCGTAGGTCACCCCGCCGTGCCGCAGCGGGACGCACACGCGGCCGAGCAGGCCGGGCAGCCCGGGGATGCGCACCGGGCCCGTCGCGGTGGCGATGCCGTACGCCTCGAAGTGGGCGCGCACCTCGTCGGACGCGTGCCTGCGCAGGATCGACTCCTGCCGCACGCGGTCGATGTCCCCGCTCTGCGCGCCGTACGCCAGCAGGTTGAACGAGCGATCCTCCAGCGTCACGGAGGCGTCGAGCAGCCGGGAGATCTCATCGACGATGTCTTGCATGCTGACATTCTTGTGCATTTGTCGAAAAATGCTGTGGCGGATGTCCGTGGAACTTCCGTGACGTGCGGATTTAGCCTGAGGCCATGCTCGGTTCCCTGCTTCTCGCGGGCTCACGCAGCCCGCTCGCCCGCCGGGCCGTGTCGGGACTCCCGCTCACGCGCAAGGTCGTCGACCGCTTCGTGGCCGGGGAGTCCACCGCGGACGTCGTCGCCGCGACGCGCCGCCTGACCGGCTCTGGGCTGTCCGTCACGATCGATCATCTGGGCGAGGAGGTCCGGGACCCCGGGACCGCCGTCGCCGCCGCCAAGGCGTACGTCTCGCTGCTGGAGGAGCTGCGGCCGCTCGGCCTCGGCGCCCGGGCCGAGGTGTCGGTCAAGCTGTCGGCGGTCGGCCAGGCCCTCGACCCGGGCATGGCCCTGGAGAACGCGCGGCAGATCTGCGCGGCGGCGCGGGAGTGCGGCTCCACCGTCACCCTGGACATGGAGGATCACACCACCGTCGACGCGACGCTCGGCGTGCTGCGCGCGCTGCGGGAGGACTTCCCGGAGACGGGCGTGGCGATCCAGGCCTATCTGTTCCGCAGCGAAGCCGACTGCCGCGACCTCGCGGGGTCGCGGGTGCGGCTGGTCAAGGGCGCCTACGCCGAGCCCGCCTCGGTGGCCTGGCAGAGCAAGGCCGAGGTCGACCGCGCGTACGTGCGATGCCTGCGGGCGCTCATGAACGGCACGGGCTATCCCATGGTGGCCACGCACGACGACCGGCTGATCGCGATCGCCGAGTCGCTCGCGGTGAGCGCCGGGCGCGGCCCGGACGACTACGAGTTCCAGATGCTCTACGGCATCCGGGCCGACAGGCAGGCGGCGCTGGCCGCGGCCGGGTCGCGGGTGCGGGTCTACGTCCCCTACGGCGACGACTGGTACGGCTACTTCATGCGCCGCCTCGCCGAGCGCCCGGCCAACGTCGCCTTCTTCCTTCGCGCTTTGAGGGGTAAATGATGGATGCGATCACCGACGTCCCGGTGCCGGCGAACGAGCCGGTGCACGCGTACGGACCGGGCAGCGCCGAGCGCGCGGCCCTGGAGACCCGGATCAAGGAGCTGTCGGGGGTGTCCCTCGACCTGACGATGACGATCGGCGGCGAGCGGCGCATGGCCGGCGGCGCCCCGATCGACGTCGTGCAGCCGCACAACCACGCCGCCGTACTGGGCCGTACGGCCGACGCCACCCCGGCCGACGTCCGGGCGGCGGTCGACGCGGCGCTGGAGGCCGCGCCGCGCTGGCGGGCCCTGCCGTTCGAGGAGCGCGCCGCGGTGTTCCTCCGGGCCGCGGAACTGCTCAGCGGCCCGTGGCGGGCCACGCTCAACGCGTCCACCATCCTCGGCCAGTCGAAGTCGGCGCAGCAGGCCGAGATCGACGCCGCGTGCGAGCTGATCGATTTCTTCCGGTTCAACGTCGCCTACGCCCGGCGGCTCCTCGCCGAGCAGCCGCAGTCGTCGCCCGGCGTGTGGAACCGCATGGAGTATCGCCCGCTGGAGGGCTTCGTCCTGGCGATCACGCCGTTCAACTTCACCTCCATCGCGGCCAACCTGCCGGCGTCGGCGGCGCTGATGGGCAACGTCGTGGTGTGGAAGCCGTCGCCGACGCAGCAGTTCTCGGCGCACTTCACCATGCGGCTGCTGGAGGCGGCCGGGCTGCCGCCCGGCGTGATCAACATGGTCACCGGCAACGGCGCGGCCGTGTCCGAGGTCGCGCTGCCGCATCCGGAGCTGGCCGGGATCCACTTCACCGGCTCGACGGCCACGTTCCAGCACCTGTGGCGCGCCGTCGGGGAGAACATCGCGGGCTACCGGGGCTACCCGCGGCTCGTCGGCGAGACCGGCGGCAAGGACTTCATCCTGGCCCACCCGTCCGCCGAGGCAGGTGTGCTGTCGACCGCGCTGCTGCGGGGCGCGTTCGAGTACCAGGGCCAGAAGTGCTCGGCGGCCTCCCGGGCGTACGTGCCGCGCTCGCTGTGGACCCGGATGCGCGACGACTTCGTCTCGGCGGCCGAGGCGCTCACCGTGGGCGACGTGTCGGGCGACCTGTCGACGTTCATGGGCGCGGTGATCGACGCGCGGGCCTTCGCCAAGCACAGGGAGGCGATCGACCGGGCGCGGTCGGCGGACTCGATCGAGGTGCTCACCGGCTCCTACGACGACTCGGCCGGCTACTTCGTGCGGCCGACCGTGCTGGAGTGCGCCGACCCTGCCGACGAGATCTTTGTAAAGGAGTACTTCGGGCCGATCCTCGCCGTCCACGTCTACGACGACGCCGCGTACGACACCGTGCTGGACCAGATGGAGAGCGTCACGCCGTACGCGCTGACGGGGTCGGTCATCGCGCGGGACCGGTACGCGATCGACGACGCCACCGAGCGGCTGCGCTTCGCGGCGGGCAACTTCTACGTCAACGACAAGCCCACCGGCGCGGTCGTCGGGCAGCAGCCGTTCGGCGGGGCCCGTGCCTCGGGCACCAACGACAAGGCAGGCTCGATCTTCAACCTGATCCGCTGGGTCAACGCCCGCACGATCAAGGAGACCTTCGTGCCCCCGGTCGTGAGCGGGCCGTACAAGGGCGACGTGCCGCAGGGCGGCTGGCAGCAGCCCGACCTCGGCGACCTCGGCTACTGACGGATCGGCGATGCCCTCGGAACCCCGGCGCGGGTTCCGAGGGCATCGTCACGGTGTGCGGCGAGACGAGCGCGCGGACAGTGCCCAGACGGCGAGGGCCGCCAGGCTGAAGGCCGCGCCGAGCAGGCAGACGGCGCCCCAGCCCGCGATGGCGTACACGGCGGTGGAGGCGAGCGCCCCCGCGGCGCTGCCGGCCGAGTAGAAGATCATGTAACCGCCGATGACCCTGCTGCCCGCGTCGGGGCGGCGGGCGTAGATCATGCTCTGGCTGGTCACATGGACGGCCTGCACCGCCAAGTCGAGCAGGACCGCGCCGAGCGCGAGCGCCCACAGGGACCGCTGGGTGAGGGCCAGGGGGATCCAGGAGATCGCGAGCAGGAGCAGGGCTCCCCCGGTGGTCCGCTCGCCGAGGCCGCGATCGTGCAGGCGCCCGGCCGGCGCAGCGACCGCGGCGCCGGCGGCACCGACGAGGCCGAAGACCCCGATGGCGGTGTGCGTCAGGGACAGCGGCGGAGCGCTGAGCGGCAGGGCCACGCAACTCCACAGCGTGCTGAAGGACGCGAAGACGAGCAGGGCGAGCACACCCCGGGTACGCAGGAGGGGCTCCCGGACGAACAGGGTGACGGTGGAACGCAGGAGGTCGCGGTAGCGCGGGCGGCGCGGCGTCACCGGCCGGCGGGGCAGCGTACGCCGCAGGGCGAGGGTGAGCAGCAGCATCGCCGCGGCCGAGGCGAGGTAGACGGCGCGCCAGCCCGCCAGGTCGGCCAGCAGCCCGGAGACGGTGCGGGCGAGCAGGATTCCGAGCACGATGCCGCTGGTCACCTGCCCCACGACCCGGCCCCGGCGGTCCGGCGCGCTCAGCGCGGCGGCGTACGCGACCAGGGACTGGGTGACGACGGCCAGGAAGCCGACCGCGGCGGCGGTGGCGAACAGCACGGGCGCGTGTGGGGCGGTGCCCAGGGCCGCCAGCGCCGCGGCCAGCAGCAGCGACTGCCGGGTCACCAGCGTTCGCCGGTCGAGCACGTCGCCGAGAGGCACCAGGAGGAACAGGCCCAGCCCGTAGCCGAGCTGGGTCGCCGTGACCATCGCGCCGGCCGCCGCCTGCCCGATCCCGAAGTCCTGGGCGAGGGTGGCCAGCAGCGGCTGCGCGAAGTAGACGTTCGCCACGGCAGTGCCGGCGGCCAGGGCGAACAGCGCGGTGGTTCCGCGCCGTACGGGGCCCGCGTCCCCCGTGTGCGTCTCGTGTCCGTCAATGGTCTGGCACGTGGCCATGAGCCCTCCTGGTTTCAACTTGCTACCAGGGCGAGCCTAGGGACTTTTGGTAGCATGTTGCAACCAGCAGGGGTGCGAGAAAGAGGACGAGCGTGGTGAGACGGACTCGTTTCGACGACAGCGACTGCCCCGTGGCGCGTTCGGTGGACGCCATCGGGGACTGGTGGTCGCTGCTGATCGTGCGCGACGCCTTCGACGGGCATCGCCGCTTCGGGGAGTTCCAGCGGAATCTCGGCGTCGCGAAGAACATCCTCGCCGCACGGCTGCGCGCCCTCGTCGCCGGCGGCGTCTTCGAGGTCGTGCCGGCCTCCGACGGAAGCGCCTACCAGGAGTACGTCCTGACCCCCAAGGGCCGGGGGCTCTTCCCGGTGATCGTCGCCCTCCGGCAGTGGGGTGAGGACCACTTCTTCGACGAGGACGAACCGCATTCCGAACTGGTGGACCGGCTGTCCGCCCGGCCGCTGGCCCCCCTGCGGATCCAGGCCGCCGACGGGCGTCCCCTCGCCCCCGAGGACACCGTCGTCGTCAAGGTCCCCCACGCTCACTGACGCGTCGACGCCTGCCGGCCTCGGCCCCATCGCCCGACGCCATGACACTCCAGCGGCTGAGGCGGGCGCGGCGGGCGCGACTCCTCCGGACAGCCGGTCGCTGGAGCCGTTCCACTTCGCCGCCCGTGCTCAACGAGAGAGGTGACCACCGAGACGATGGGGATCACCGGCGAGAGTGGCCCGCCCGTCCGCTCGCCCGCTGTGAAGCTGCGGGGAGGGTGCGCGTCAGCCGAGGGTGGCGGTGTCGATGACGAACCGGTAGCGGACGTCGGCGGCCAGGACACGCCGGTAGGCCTCGTTGATCTGATCCGCCGAGATCAGCTCGACGTCGGGGCCGATGCGGTGCTCAGCGCAGAAGTTCAGCATCTCCTGCGTCTCGGCGATGCCGCCGATCATCGACCCGGCGTAGGAGCGTCGGGCACCGATGAGGGAGAACACGTTGAGGCTCAACGGCTCGGCGGGGGCGCCGACGTTGACCAGGGTGCCGTCGACGGCGAGCAGGCCGAGGTAGGCGTCGAGGTCGATCACGGCGCTGACCGTGTTCACGATCAGGTCGAACCGGCCGGAGAGCTGCTCGAACGTGTCGGGGTCGCCGGTGGCGTGGTAGTGGTCGGCCCCGAGCCGCAGGCCGTCCTCCTGCTTCTTCAAGGACTGCGAGAGCACGGTGACCTCGGCACCCATGGCGTGGGCGATCTTGACGGCCATGTGCCCGAGCCCGCCGAGGCCGACGACGGCGACCTTCTTGCCCGGACCGGCCTGCCAGCGGCGCAGCGGCGAGTAGGTGGTGATACCGGCGCACAGCAGCGGCGCCGCGGCCGCCGGGTCGATGCCCTCGGGCACCGACAGGACGAAGTCGGCGTCGACGACGACGTGCGTGCTGTAGCCGCCCTGGGTGACGGTGCCGTCCCGGTCCACGCCGCCATAGGTGGGCACCATCCCGTCCAGGCAGTACTGCTCGTCGCCGTTGCGGCAGCTGGCGCACTCACCGCAGGCGTTGACCATGCAGCCCACTCCGACGCGGTCACCCACCTGGTGCCGGGTGACGGCGGCACCGGCCTCGGTGACGATGCCGACGATCTCGTGGCCGGGGACCAACGGATAGGGCTGGGGCCCCCAGTCGCCGTTGACGGTGTGGATGTCGGAGTGGCAGATGCCCGCGTACTCGACCTCGATGAGCACGTCGTTGGGACCGACGTCACGCCGTTCGATCATCGTGGGGGCCAGCGGCTCGGCGGCGGCCGGCGCGGCGTAGGCATGAACACGCATAGTGATTGCTCCTTCGGTAAGGGCCCGATCCTCAAGTGCTCGCCGGGCAGGGCGAGGTGGCCGTTACCCATCGAAAGCGCTGATCAGAGGAGGAGGAAGGCACCGGTGAAAGGTGTACTGGCAGGGCACCCCTGCGATGAGGAAGGTTACCTAGCCTGAAAGACGTGGACAGCCGCACCGAGATCCGTGAGTTCCTGACCTCTCGCCGGGCCAGGATCAGCCCGCAGCAGGCCGGGCTGCCCTCCTACGGCACCCGCCGGGTCCCCGGCCTGCGCCGCGCCGAGGTCGCCCAGCTGGCCGGGATCAGCGTGGAGTACTACTCCCGCCTGGAACGCGGCGACCTGTCCGGAGTTTCCGACAGCGTCCTGGACGCACTGGCCCGCGCCCTGCGGCTCGACGACGAGGAACGCACCCACCTGGAGGACCTCGCCCGCGCCGCCGGACCCGCCCGGCGTCGCCGGCGCCGCCCCACTCCGCAGCAGGTACGGCCCACCGTCCAGCGGCTGCTGGATGCCATGACCGACGCCCCCGCGTTCGTGATGAACGGCCGCGGCGACGTCCTTGCCACCAATGCCCTCGGCCGAGCCCTGTACGCCCCCATGATCGACGCGGCCCGCGGCGCCACCCCCAATCACTCCCGGTTCATCTTCCTCGACCCCCGCTCCCACCAGTTCTGGGGCGACTGGGAACGCGCCGCCAACGACACCGTCGCCCTCCTGCACGCCCAAGTCGGCCGCGACCCCTACGACAAGGATCTCGCCGACCTCATCGGCGAGCTGTCCACCCGCAGCGACGACTTCCGCGCCCGCTGGGCCCGCCACGACGTCCGCCAGCACCACATCGGCACCAAGCCCTTCCATCACCCCGTCGTCGGCGACCTCCACCTCACCTACGAATCCCTCGACCTGACCGCCGACAACCTGACCCTGGTCGCCTACGGCACCGAGCCCGGCAGCGAGTCCGAGGACAAACTCCGCCTTCTCGCCAGCTGGGCCGGCACACTCGACGCCGCCCCCGGCCACGACGACCGCAGCCGGCTCCGGCCCGACCCACCGGCGTCGCGGTCGCGGCCTCTGGATGCCTTCTGAGTTCGTTTCAGTCCTCGGCGGGGACGGCCATCTCGCCGAGGAGGGACCAGTCGTCCTGCGGGACCGTGACGTTGACGATCCTCGGGGTCTCGGCGAGGTGGGGCGGCAACGTCCGCCGGGCCGCCTGGAAGTGCTCCGATCCCACGTGCGCCGCTCCGGCCTCGTCGTCCCGGAACGCCTCGACGAGGACGTACTCGGCCGGGTCGTCAAGGCTGCGCGACCAGTCGAACCACAGGCAGCCCGGCTCGGCGCGGGTCGCCTCGGTGAACTCTCGGGTGATCTCCGGCCACTGGTCGGCGTACCGCGGCAGCACCCGGAACTTGGCGGTGATGAAAATCATCTGGCGTCTCCTCAGGTGATGGAGGGCAGGACGACGTCCTCCAGGACCGCCCTGGGCGCCGTGTCCTGGCCCGGCCCGTTGTAGTCGCCGCCGGTGACGGCCACGACGAGGCCGAGATCGGGCAACAGGAACAGCCGCTGGCCGCCGTTGCCCATGGCCGACGCCCGGCCGTCCGGGCCCGCGTACCACATGTACCCGTAGGAGACGCCCTCCCAGGCGGGCACCCGCGGGCGCAGCATCTCCTCTATCCAGCCGGGGGCGACCTCCCGGTCGAGCACCGCCTGCCCGATCCGGGCGAGGCCGCGCGGCGTCAGGCGCAGGCCGGAGGCCGCCAGAGCGCTCCCGTCGGAGCCGGTCGACCACTCGAAGGCCCCGGCGCCGAGCGGCTCGAACAGCGCGGTGCGGGCGAACTCCTGAAGGCGCAGGCCGGTGCCCTTCTCCACGATCGCGCCGACGAGGGCCGCGGCGCCGCCGCTGTAGCGCCACCGCTCGCCCGGCTCCTCCACGAAGGGGCGCTCCAGCACGTAGCGGCACCGGTCGGGCGCCATCTCCATCGCGATCTCGCTGTTCGCCGGGCTGGTGTAGGGCGCGCTCTCATCCCACTCCTGGCCCGTGGTCATGGTCAGCGCGTGCCCGATCGTCAGCCCGGCCCGGCGGGGGTCGGCCGCCAGGTCGGCGTACTCGGGAAAGACCGTCAGGATCGGCTCGCCGGGGTCCGGCACCAGGCCGGACTCCAACGCCATGCCGTACAGCAGCGCCACCAGGCTCTTGGTGACCGAGCGCACGTCGTGCAGCGTGTCCGGCCCGAAGTCCACGTGGCCGAGCGGCGTGTTCAGCACGTAGTCCTCGCCCCCGCCGTACCACTCGAGGACGACGCGGCCGTGCCGGGCCACCACGACGCCGTGCAGGGCCGGGGCCCCGCCCCGCCGTACGAGGGCGTCCAGCCGGTGGGACAGGTCCGGCGCGAACCCGGCCTTCTCCGGGGAGATCAGCCGCATGCGTTTCCTCCGCGTTCTCGGGGATTCCTCGTCCCGAGGCTCGCATAATTTTCCGGCGGTAAACAACCGGCAGAGGGGGTACCCAGCCTCGAAAGACGCCTCCGAGCGAGCCGAGGTCGACATGCGCAGGATCCTGGCGGCTCTATGCATCGCGGCCGCGGCCGTCACCGCCGCCTGCGGCGACATCAAGCAGGACTACTACACCCAGACGATGCCGCAGAACGAGGGGGCGAACGTCAACCTGCCCGGTCTGCTGCTCCGCAACGCCTTCATCATCGGCTCGCAGCAGCCCGCCGCGCCGGGGACCGACATGCCGCTGTACATGATGCTGCTCAACGAGAGCGGCCGCACCGACCGCCTGGTGTCGGTGGACACCGGAGGCCTGTTCCGGGAGGCCCGCCTGCCGGCCGGCGGCCTGGAGATCCCCGGCGGCAGGTACGTCGGCGGGACGGCCCTCCCCCAGGTGCTGCTCGCCGGCCTCACCCGCCCGCTGGGCAGCGGTGGCACGATCCCCGTGACGTTCCGGTTCCAGAACGCGGGAACGGTCCGGGTCGACGTCCCGGTCCTACCGCCCGGAACGTGGAGGAGCACCTACTCCCCCTGGCCGGGCGCGTCGCCCAGCGCGACGCCCAGCCCGTCGCCCAGTTCCTCGCCGGCCGTCTCACCGAGCCCGTCACCGGCCGGGAGCTGACCCGTCCCGGATCTCGGGGTTCGCGGCGATGATCTCCTCGGCGACCGCGCGCAGGCGGGGCAGGTACGCGGACACCTCGCTCGCCCGGAGCCGCAGATCGTCCGGCGACCCTGCGCCGAGGTCGGCCGCCAGGTCCGCGAACCCGCCGAGGTGGCCGGTCTCCCCCGGCGCGTCCGCGGCGAGGATCTTCAGGCACCGCGCGTACGTCGCGGCGATCCAGAAGACGGCCTCGCGGTGCAGTCCCCGCGCGACGAGGTCGCGGCTGCCGTCGACGGCCACCGGCCGGGCCGCCTCGGTGACGTCGGCGGAGAAGGGGAACGGCGTGCGGGCCACGGCCGCCGCCGCGTCGAAGGCGCTCGTCATCGTGGCGAGGTGGGCGGTGACCCGCCCGGCGGTCAGGTGCGCGCAGCCGAGCAGGCCGAGCAGCTCCTCGTAAACGTCCATCCGGCCGTACGCCCGGAGGAGTTCGCGGACGGCCGGGTAGCGCAGCCGTACGGTCGGGTTGCGCAGCCCGGCGGCGAGGAGCACGTGCGTCGTGATGCCGGCTGGGAACAGCCAGGCGGTGACCTGGTCGTGGAACGGTTTGCCGGAATCGAGTGCCGTGAGCCCGCCGGTGATGCGGCGCTCGGCGTCCTCGCATCGCAGGCGGACCCAGCGCCGTTCGGCGAAGCCCGCCGCGACGGCGGCCTGGAGCCGGGCCAGCCGCCCGGTGGGGTCGGCGATCACCGTGTCGGTGCGGAAGGCGCCGGCCAGGTGACAGGAGGCCAGCACGTCGTGCGCCGAGGCGAGCCCGTCCCAGGACACGTACGTGACCTCGACGAGCACGCCCTCCCAGGGGACCTTGCCGAGCTTGGGCGGCGCGACGGGGTCGGTGACCACGACCGCCACGTCGACGTCCGACGTGGGCGGCAGCACCGCGTCGGGATCGGCCCAGGCCGCCGACCCGGTCAGGAAGGCTCCGGCGAAGTTCGCGGCGGGGGCGGCCTCGCGGGCGACCCATCGGGCCGCGGCGGCCCGCGCGTCCCGGACCCGTGTCCCTCGCATGATCCACAGTGAACCACACGGACGAACGATCCCCTCAGGGCGCCCGGAAGGCCGTGTGCGTGCCGGTGGGAGCCCGTTCCGGAGCCGCGCCGGTCGCGGGGACGGGGAGCACGACCTCCACCGTGGTGCCCGCCCCCGGCTCGCCGCCGACGAGGCAGATCCCGCCCAGCTCCGCCGTGCGCTCACGCATGGAGGTCAGGCCGACGCCCGAGCGGCGCTCCGGCGGCAGGCCCACGCCGTCGTCGGCGATCAGCAGGCGCAGCGCCGCGGGCTCGCGGCGCAGCTCGACCCGGACGTGGGTGGCACGCGCGTGGCGCCGGACGTTGGTCAGCGCCTCCTGCACGATCCGGTAGACGGCCACCTCGACGGCGGCGGGCAGGTCGGCCAGGTCGCCCTCGGTGCTCACCACCGTGGCGGGGCCTTCGGGGTCGTCCGGCCCGGCCAGCGCCTGTACGGCGGCGGCCAGGCCCAGGTCGTCCAGGGCGGGCGGGCGCAGGCCGTACACGAGCTGCCGAAGGTCGCCCGTGACCGTGTCCATCCCGGAACGCAACGCGCGCAGCAGCCCGTCCGCCGCCTTCGGGGAGGTCTTCAGGCTGACGCGGGCCATGTTGACGGTCATGGCCATCTCGCTGAGCGTCTGGCCCAGGCCGTCGTGCAGGTCACGGCGCAGCCGCCGCCGTTCCTCCTCCCGGGCGGCCAGGATGCGCTCCCGCGAGCGCTGCAGGTCGGCCGCCATCCGCACCGCGTGGGCCACGTCGGCCGCGTACGGGACCAGCGTGTCCAGCACCCGTTCGTCGTGCGCGGCGGGGAAGCGTCGTGGGGCGGGCGGGCCGACCAGCAGCCGCCCCACCCGCTCGCCGTGCCAGACCAACGGCACCTCACGCGGGGAGTCGCCGACCTGCCCGCTGACCGTGCTCACCACCTGGTGCCCCGGCTCGCCGCCGGTCACCTCCACCGCGATCCCCTGCACCGCCAGGCCCTCGCGCAGCACGCCGATCACCGGCGCCAGCGCCTGCGCCGGATCACCCCGGCGCACCTCCCGGACCAGCCGCTCGGCGAGCACGCGCGGGTCGCCCACCGGGCCGTAGAGCAGGCGGTCGACGGCACGTTGCAGCATCCGGCGCAACGGCTGGAAGAACGCGCCCGTCAGCAGGGCGGAGGCGAGCCCGGCGACCTGGTCGTACCCGGACACCACCAGGCTCGACAACGCGGCCACCCCGAAGTAGACCCCGCCGACCACGGCCAGCAGCCCCGCGGCGACGAAGGTCCGGCTGATGACGGTGTCGATGCCGTACAGCCGGTAGCGCATCACCGAGAACACCATCAGGACGGGGATGAGCGCCGCCCAGACGACCGACAGCCAGTACAGCTCGGGCACGAAGATGCCCGCGATCATGAACACGATGTATCCGGCGAACGCGAACAGCGGCCAGCCGATCTGCCGCCTGCCCACCGGGTCGGCCCTGCGGAAGCGCAGCAGCAGCGACAGCGCCGCCAGCGCCACCGTCAGCATGATCAGAGTCCAGATCACCGCCCCCGCCGCCGGGATGTACGGTGCCAGGGCGGGGATCGGCAGCGGACTGGGGATGACGGCGGGTAGCGGGTAGCCCTCGAGCGGCGGATCGGGACGCACGAACTGGCGGGCCATCTCGGCCGCCAGGGACGCCGCGGCGAGCACCACCACCAACCGCCAGCGTGGCGAGCGAAGCCTGCCGTCCGGGGAGTACAACGGGAGCAGGATCTCCAGCAGGAACCCGTTCACCGCCCAGCCGACCTGCGACCCCAACCGCAGGAGCCCCGCCAGCGCGATCTCCCCATGCGCCGCGGACGCCAGCGTCGTCGCCTGCAAGAAGTCGCAGACGGCGCCGCCGAGCCCGCCCACGCTCATGAGCCACGCCAGCCTGAGCCGGGGCCGGTACGCGAGGAGGAACGCGCCGACCGCCGGGAAGGTCACCCCAGCCGCCGACTGCGTCGTGACCGTCTCCGGCAGTCGCCACTCCGCCGGAAGTCCCGCGGAGATCAGCATCGCCGCGACCACGAGCGCCGCAGACACCACGGCCATGACGACGGCGGCCGCCCGGGCTGCCCACGCCATCCCGCCCCCCGCTTTCCGGCTCCGTTCCCGCCTGCCCCCAGGGTGCCTGCGGAGCGGCGCAGAAGCCGCGATTTCCCCGCCATCGTGGCGGTGCCGTTACCAACCGGAAAACGCGCGGCCGGGCGGCCGACGGGCCGCCCGGCCGGGAACGGAGGCGATCAGCTGGTGAACAGATCACGGATGCCGGACATCGCCTGGACGTTGCTCAGGATCGACAGGTGGTCGACGCAGGCGAGGGTGTGGTTGTCCGCCCCCGACAGCCGGGTGCTGGTGTAGGGGATGATGATGCCGTCACAGGGCGACACCCAGGTGCCGTACTTCGCCGACCCCGGCGTCTCGTCGCCGCTCAGCGAGGTGATGTACGCCGAGCCGGGCAGCATCTCGATGCACGAGACGTAGATGGTGCAGGCACTGGCGTAGGTCGTGCCGTGGTTGGCGCCGGCCAGCGAGGCGACGTGGTCGACGTTGGCCGCTCCGCCGAGCTTCTGCAGGTAGTACCGCGTCACCAGGCCGCCCATCGAGTGGTTGACGATGTCGACCTTGGACGCGCCGGTGCTGGCCTTGATCTGGTTGACGAAGGCGGCCAGGCCCTGGGCGCTGATGATGTTCGACCCGGCCCAGTTGTAGTTGTAGCCGTACAGCCGGCCGGCGGACCAGCCGTTGGCGACCAGGTACGCCTGCAGGGTGGCGAAGTTGGTGCTGTTGCCCGTGTAGCCGTGGACGAAGACGACGGGGTTGTGCGTGGCCGCCTGCGCGGGGGCGGCGGGGGCGAAGAAGCCGAGCAGGGCCAGGATGCCGATGAGGGGGCCGACGATCCTACGCATGAGATCTCCTTGCCGTGGGGGATGACAGGAGTCTCGCGATCAGGACCGGTCACGGCATCGGGGAAATCACCAGTCGCCGTCCCCCGTTCCACCCGAGCACGTTGCCCGGCCGTCCGATCTCGCCGACCGCGTCCCCGCCGGCCCGCAGCGATGGCGGGTGACCGGCCAGGGAGAGGGTGAGCCGGAAATGGCGGCCGGGTGCCGTCGGCGCGGCGCAGATCGACCGCGATCTCGCGGACCACCGACTGCATCGCGAGCAGCGGGGCGAAGTGGGTCTCGTAGAAGATGCGGTCGCCGACGGCCAGCAGGTTCTGGATCCGCATGCCTCCGGTGAGCTCACCGGGGTCGTGGCCGGTGAGCTCCAGCAGTGTCCGGTTGACCCGGGTGATCGTCCCGTCGGGCAGCGTGGACAGGTGCCCTCAGGGCGCGTGTTCGTAGAGCTCCTCGAAGTCGTCCTCGATACCGCTCGCCTAAAGGAACGCCTTGATCGCGGCGATGGTCTCCTCGGGCGCGCTCAGGTTGGGGCAGTGCCCGGTCGCGCGCATCAGCACGAGCTCGCCGGCGGGAATGTTCTCGTGGACGAACTTGCCCACCTCCACGGGAGCGATCACGTCCTCGGAGCACTGCAGGATCAGGCTGCGCACCGGCACCCGCGACAGGTCGGCCCGGTTGTCCGACATGAACGTCACCGTGGCGAACCGCTTGGCGATGTCCGGGTCCGTACGGCAGAAGCTGTTGGTCAGCTCGGCCCAAGCTCGGGGCGCTCCGGGCTGCCCATGATCACCGGGGCCATGGCGCTGGACCAGCCGAGATAGTTGCTGTCGAGCGACTCCAGCAGTTCCTCGATGTCGGCCGCGCTGAAGCCGCCGACGTAGCCCTCGTCGTCGATGTAGCGGGGCGAGGGCCCGACCATCACCAGCGCCCCGAAGCGCGCCGGCTCTGACGGCCGCCGGCGCGCCGATCATCGCGCTCACCGAGTGGCCGACGAAGACCGCGTCGGTCAGGTCGAGCTCGGCGCAGATGTCCAGGACGTCCTGCGCGTACCCCTGAAGGGAGGAGTAACGCTCGGGGAGTAGGCGGACAGGTCGGAGTCGCCGGAGCCCACGTAGTCGAACAGGACGACCCGGTGGTCGTCCTCGAACGCGGGGGCGACGAGCCGCCACATGTTCTGGTCGCACCCGAAGCCGTGGGCGAAGACCATCGGGCGGCCGTCCGGCCGGCCGGTGATTCGCACGTTGTTCCGCACCGTCACGCTCACGACGCGCAAGCGTACAAACCATTTCCCGTCACGGTGAGTTCGGGGCCGGATGCCCGGCGGCCGTGTACGTCGCGCGGTCGGGGGTAGGCGCGGGAGTCCCCGACCTTCCGCGGCCGGTCCCCGGCCGCGCGGGGAAACACGAAAGAAAGGAGAAGGCATGACGACCGCTCGCGAGATCATGACCTCCCGGGCCGAGTGCGTGAACGCGGACGAGACCGTCCTGGACGCCGCGCGGAAGATGGCGCGCCTCGGCGTGGGCTCGCTGCCGATCTGCGGCACCGACGACCGGCTCAAGGGCGTGCTGACCGACCGCGACATCGTCGTGAAGGTGCTGGCCCAGGGCAAGGACCCCAAGTCGTGCCAGGCCGGTGAGCTCGCCCAGGGCGAGGCCGTCACGATCGGCGCCGACGACGACGCGGCCGAGATCCTGAGCACGATGGCCACGCACAAGGTCCGCCGCCTGCCCGTCATCGACGGCCACAAGCTGGTGGGCATTGTCGCGCTGGCCGACGTAGCCCGCGCCCTGCCCGACCGTCCGGTGGGCGACCTGGTGGACGCCATCAGCACGGACTGACGTCCGTGCGCGCCGTACGGCAGGCGGTCGCCTGAGCCCCGGCCCTCCCCCGGCCGGGGCTTCGCGTAAGGCCCTGTTTGATCCCGACCGATGGGGTATGGCGGCATTTGCGCGCTCTGTCCTGGTGGGACGTCGCCGGAGCCGGAGCCGCGGCGACCGGGGCCCACGGAGACGGGCCCCACCGGCCAGACCCGTCGACGACCGAGGTGCCGGGAGGGGTAGCGATGACCGACGACACCACCGCGGGCAAGCCCGAACGCTTCGCGTTCGACTTCGACCCCCGATTCGCCCCCCTGTTGTCCGTCCTGGGCATCCGCCCGGACACTGCCGGGGTCCTGGTCGGCCCCGGCACGCTGCGGGTCCGCTTCGGGCCCTGGGTGATCGAGACCCCGCTGGCCAACGTCTCCGGCGTGGAGACGACCGGCCCCTACTCCCCGTTCCGGGCGATCGGGGTCCACGTCTCTCTCGCCGACCGCGGCCTCACGTTCGCCACCAACGCCCGCAGAGGGCTGTGCGTACGGTTCCACGAGCCGATCAGGGGCGGCGAGCCGTTCGGACTGCTGCGCCACCCCGGCCTGACCATGACGGTCGCCGATCCCGCGGGACTCGCCGAGAAGCTGTCCCGGCGCCTGTAGAAGCCTCTGGAGGGAGATCCTTGATCCGCCAACTCGTACGCGGCGCGGCCGCCGGAGCGCTGTCCACCCTCACGATGAGCGCGGTGATGCTCGCCGGGCAGAAGACCGGCCTGATGCCGGGCCAGCCGCCCAAGCACATCGTGAGGGCGGCCCTGCCGGGCCACCGGCATCGGCCCAAACCCGGAGAGAGCGTCCTCGGCGCCGCCGCGCACCTGGGATTCGGCGCCACCTGCGGCGCGGCGTTCGCACTGCTCACCCGCGGGCGCGAGGCCGGCGTTCCCCTCGGGGTGGGCTACGCCCTGCTGATCTGGCTCGGCGCCTACGAGGGCTGGGTGCCCGCACTGAACATCCTGCCGCCCGCCTCGCGCGACCCCGCGCGCGGCCGCCCGGTCGTCATGGCCGCGGCGCACGTGGCGTACGGCACCACGCTGGCGCTGGCGATCCGCGCCATGCGCGGGGCGGACGGACGGCACGACGAGAAGGAGGACGGATGACGACGACGGAACGGCCGCTGGCCCTCACGACCGGCGCCTCCAGCGGCATCGGGTACGAGCTCGCCCGGCAGTTCGCCCAGCACGGCTTCGACGTGGTGGTCACGGCGGAGGACGCGGAACTCGACACCTCCGCCGAGTCGCTGAAGGAGTACGGCGGGCAGGTCACGCCGGTGCGTGCCGACCTCACCCAGTACGACGAGGTCGAGCGGCTGTGGACCGCGACCGTCGCGGCCGGACGGCCCCTCGACGCCGTGGCGATCAACGCGGGTGTCGGGGTGGGCGGCGCCTTCGCCCGTGAGACCTCGCTGGAGGCCGAGCTGAAGCTCATCGAGCTCAACGTCACCTCCGCCGTGCACCTGGCCAAGCGTGCCGTCGCCGCCATGACCACCCGCGGCACGGGGAAGATCCTGTTCACGTCGTCGGTCGCCGCGCTCACGCCCGGGCCGTTCGAGGCCGTGTACGCCGCGAGCAAGGCGTTCCTCCACTCGTTCGCCGAGGCCCTGCGGGGCGAGCTGAAGGACTCCGGGGTCACCGTCACCTCGCTCCTGCCGGGCCCGACGGACACCGAGTTCTTCGAGCGGGCCGGCATGGAGGACACGCGGGTGGGCTCGGGCAAGAAGGACGACCCGGCCGAGGTCGCCCGGCAGGGCTTCGACGCGCTCATGAAGGGCGACGACAAGGTCGTCGCCGGGTCCTTCATGAACAAGGTCCAGGGCGTGGCCGGCCGGGTCACCCCGGACACGGCCAAGGCCGCCATGCACCGCCGCATGGCCGAACCCGGCAAGGGCGGCACGTCCGAGAAGGACGAGTAGGCGCAACAGGGTGCGCGGCGGGGGCGCCCCGCCGCGCACAGTGCCCGCCGCGCGACAGTGCCCGCCCCGCACGGTGCCCGCCGCGCGACGGCGCGATCAGCCGCGTCACAGGGAGGCGACCGCCGGGATGACCTGTTCGCCGACGATCCGCAGCGGGTCCAGCCGGTGCGCGCCCCTGACCTGGCCGAGCGCCTCGGTGAAGCCGAGTTCGGCGAACCTTCCCAGGTCGTCGACGACGCGCTGGACGTTCTCCCCCTTCTCCCCCACGTCGTACACGTAGTAGACGGTCTTGACGATCTCGTCGTAGTCGCGGCCCTCCGCCTCGCAGTGGGCCCGCAGCACGTCGAGCTTTCTCTGCAGATCGGGCGTGGGGAACAGGTTGCACGCCTGGGCGTACCGTGCGACCAGGCGGAGCGTCTTCTTCTCGCCCCCGCCGCCGATCAGGATCGGCGGATGCGGCCGGCTCAGCGCGGCGGGCGAGTTGAGCGGCCGCTCCAGCCGGTAGTGCCTGCCCTCGTACGGCTTCTCGTCGCCGGCCCACATGCGCAGGCAGATCTGGATCGTCTCCTCCAGCCGTTCGAACCGCTCGGCGAGCGGCGGGAACGGCAGCCCGAGCCCGCGCGACTCCTCCTCGTTCCAGGCTGCGCCGATGCCGAGCCAGGCACGCCCTCCCGACAGCACGTCGAGTGTGGTGACGATCTTCGCCAGCAGGCCGGGCTCGCGGTAGACGGTCCCGGTGACCAGCGTCAGCAGCTTGGCCCTGGACGTGTGGGCGGCCAGGTAGCCCAGCGTCGTGTACGCCTCCAGCATGTCGTTCTCGGGCGGCCCGACGACGCCGATCTGGAAGAAGTGGTCCATCACCGCCACGGTGGCGAACCCGGCGTCGTCGGCCGTCCTCGCTATCGCCGCCAGGTCCGCTCCCAGAGCGGCGGGCCCGCCGGGATAGGTGAAATCAGGAATCTGCAGTCCGACCTTCATCACACACCTCCGGTTACCTGCTTACCGTGAAGCCGGCCCTGTAGCGCCGACGCGTCAGTGCCGGATACCTGGACCCGCCCGACGGCCCGCCCGCGGAGATCCTCGCCCGGTGGTCCGGAGCACATGAGCGGCAACCCCCGTCTGCGACGAGGACGGCCAGGCCTGGATCTGGACCAGGCGGTGACCCCGGCCTGCAGGCGGCTCAGGAGGCGACGTCCCTGAAGGCGACGACCTTGCCGACGCGCAGCCGGACGAGGAACTCGCCGGGGACGCCGTTGCGCGCGCCGTACGCCTCGGCCCGGTCCTCCCCCATGTAGCGGCCGCCGAGCACGGTCGCCCAGTGCCGGACCTCGTCGAGGTCGGACGACAGCGTCGCCTCACCCTCGATCATCACGTACGAGTACGGCGGGGCCTGGTCGTCGACGCACAGGGTCGCCCGGGGATCGCGGCGCAGCGCCTTGGCCTTCACCCCGCTCTCGTGGGTGGTGAACACCACGTCGTCGCCGTCGAGGGCGAACCAGATCGGCGTCACATGCGGCCGCCCGTCCGCCCTGGTTATGGCGAGTTTGCCGGTCTTGGTGCCGCTCATCGCGAAGTCCCGCCACTCCGCCTCGGTCATCCTTTCCATGGCTTCGAACCTAGAGCCTTTCTCACCCCGTTCGCCGGTAGCGGCACTCGGTGTCACGTGTCCGTCAGGGCGTCCGCTGCAGAAGGCTTTCGCTACTGCCACTCGTCGCGCCCCACGCGGCGGCTGCTTCTTACGCTCTACGCACAAAGGCCGTCGCTTTTCCGTAGATGTACGGATATCGCTACGGATGTTCGTGTCCGGACCGTGGTTCTAACGTCGCGCACGGGCCGGTTTCCCCCGGCCGGGTCGGCGAAGACGAGGAGCCTCGTGACGTAGAACTCCCCCTCTTTTCTCCCAGCCGTCTCCCGCCATGGGAGAGACGCGTCCGCTCGTGCCCGCCACAGCGGAGAGCACCGTCCATTTCTCTCATCACCCCCCGAATCCCACAGTGTCCGCCGTCCGGGCTCGTCTCGGCGGCGCGACCGCCGGCGCCGGCCCACAAGGCGGACGCCACGTGGGAGGCAGAGAAAGGAAGACGCCCATGAGGCGCACTGCACTGCTCGCGGCTGCCGCCGCACTGGCCCTGACCGGCGTGGTGGCACCCGCCACCGCCGCCGCCGCCAAGCCCCCGCCCGGCAGCGAGAGCGCGGTCAGGTCCCTCGCCGACGACCCCGCGCAGCGGGCCGCGGCCGCCGCCGACCAGGCCGTCGCGAGCGGCCTGGACGACCTGCGCGTGTCCCCCAACGAGACCTACCGGCGCACCGCCGTCACGCCGGGCGGCGGCATGTACTACGTCACCTACGAACGGTCGTACAAGGGCCTGCCCATGGTGGGCGGCGACGCGGTCGTGGTCACCGACTCCAATGGGCGCGTGCGCGACACCGAGGCGGCGTCCGGCGCCCTCCCCCTGGGCGTGCCGACCTCGCCCACGGTCAGCGCCGAGACCGCCACCGACACGGCGAAGACCGTGCTGTCCCGGGTCGACGACACCGCGGCCCCGCGCCTGGTGGTCCTGGCCTGGGGTCACAAGCCCCGCCTCGCGTGGGAGGCCGTCGTCTCCGGCATCGCCGACGGCAAGCCGAGCATCCGGCACGTGTTCGTCGACGCGACCACCGGTGAGATCGCCGACTCCTACGATCAGGTGAAGGCGGGCACCGGCAACGGCTACTACTACGGCACGGTCACCATCGACACGAGCGGCTCCGGCACCTCGTACTCGATGACCGACTCCACTCGCAGCGGCATCAAGTGCGGCGGGCAGAACGGCTCGGCCTACACCGGCACCGACGACTCCTGGGGCAACGGCGGCGGGACCAACCTGGAGACCGCCTGCGTCGACGCGCTGTACAGCGTGCAGCGCGAGTGGGACATGCTGCGCGACTGGCTCGGCCGCAACGGCATCAACGGCAGCGGCGGCGGCTTCCCCGCCCGCGTGGGCCTGGCCGACGTCAACGCGTACTGGAACGGCAGCTACACCAACTTCGGCCACTCGCAGGACAACGCCCGCCAGGCCACGCCGATCGACGTCGTGGCGCACGAGTTCGGTCACGCCATCTTCCAGACGACCCCCGGCGCCGCCGGCTCCGGCAACGAGAACGGCGGCATCAACGAGGGCACCGGCGACATCTTCGGCGCGCTCACCGAGGCGTACGCCAACAACCCGAACGACCCGCCGGACTACCAGGTGGGCGAGGAGGTCAACCTCGTCGGCGACGGGCCGATCCGCTACATGTACAACCCGTCCCTCGCCGGGGACCCCAACTGCTATTCCTCCTCGATCCCGAGCACCGAGGTGCACGCCGCGGCCGGCCCGCTGAACCACTGGTTCTACCTGCTCGCCGAGGGCTCGTCGCCGGGCGGCGGCAAGCCGAGCAGCCCGATCTGCTCGGGCGGCCCCTCCTCCGTCACCGGCATCGGCATCCAGAAGGCCGGCAAGATCTACATGGGCGCGCTGCAGCGCAAGACCTCGACCTGGAAGTACGTCAACGTCAGGACCGCGTCGCTGGCGGCGGCGGTGGAACTGTACGGCGCGAGCAGCCCCGAGTGCGCGGCCACCAAGGCGGCGTGGAGCGCGGCCGGAGTGCCGGCGCAGTCGAACGAGGCGAGCTGCTCCTCCTCCTCGGGCAACGACTTCTCGCTGTCGCTCAACCCCACGGCGGGCACGGTGACGCCGGGCCAGTCGGTCACCTCAACCGTCGGGACTTCGACCACCTCGGGTAGCGCGCAGACGGTCACGCTCAGCGCCTCCGGGCTTCCCTCCGGGGCCACCGCGAGCTTCAGCCCGTCCTCGGTGACCTCGGGCGGCTCCGCCACCCTGACGATCGCCACCAGCGCGTCGACACCGTCGGGGACGTACACGGTCACCGTCACCGGCAGCGGCTCGTCCGGCACCCACACCGCGTCGTACACGCTGACGGCGTCGGGCACCTCCGGCGGGCGCACGTTCACCAACGGCACCGACTACACGATCAACGACCTGACCACGATCACCAGCCCGATCACCTCGACCGCCACGGGCACCGCGGTCTCCCCGGTCAAGCTCAGCATCACGATCTCGCACACCTGCGCCGAGGACCTGCGGATCAGGCTCCAGGGCCCGAACGGCACCTGGTACACGGTCAAGTCCAGCGGCGGCCTGAGCTGCACGTCGTTCGGCACCCGGACCTACTCCGTCCCGGTCACGCAGACCGCGGCGGGCACCTGGACCCTTGAGGTCCGCGACCAGTACACCTACGACACCGGCTACCTCGACTCGTGGAGCATCACGGTCTGAGCGACGACGGCGGAGATCCCCGGGACCAGATCCGGTCCCGGGGATCTCCCGTGTCCACGGCCGGTCAGGCGGGCGGCGCGATCTGGGTCCGCGACCGTACGCCGAGCTTGCGCAGCACGGTGGCCACGTGGGTCTCGACCGTGCGCGTGGACAGGAAGAGCACGTCGGCGATCTCGCGGTTGGTCCGGCCGAGCGCGACGAGGCGGGCCACCTCCCGCTCCCGCTGCGACAGCGCGCCGGCGCCCCGCCGCCCGCCGCGCGGGAGCGGGACGTCCACGCCGATGTCGCGCAGCACCCGCCTGCACCGGGCGGCGTCGTGGGTGGCGCCGAGCCGGCCGTACCACTCCGCGGCCTCCCGGAAGCCCGCCGCCGCGGCGCCGTCCCCGAGCGCGAGCCGGGCCCGCGCCTCGCCCTCGGCCGCCCGCGCCGCCGCGTAGGGCTGGGGCAGGGCGGCGTACGCCTCGCGGGCCCGGGCGAAGAGAGCGGCGGCGTCGGCGTGCCGCGGTTCGGCGACGGCGAGCGCGCCGCGGGCGGCGTCGAGCGCGGCATGCGCGGCGGGCGCCACCCGGCCAGCGATCCCGGCGGCGTACTCGTCCACCAGCTCCGCCGCCGTCTCCAAGCGCCCGGCCCTGGCGAACGCGGCGACGGCCGACGGGACGAGGCTCGCGCCCCATACCCACACGCCCTTGCGGCGCAGCCGGGCGACCGCACGCTCGGCCTCCGCGACGGCCTCGTCCATCTCTCCCCGGGCGAGGTGCAGGTCGACGAGCCCCCCGGCGGCGGCCGTCACGACCGGGACGTTGCGGGCCTCCGGCGCGTCCAGCCCGGCGCGGTGGAGCTGCCTGACCGCCTCCTCCCACTCGCCCGTCGCCAGGGCGAGCAGCCCGAGCACCAGCCACAGGTCCACCGCGATCAGCGGCGTCTCCGTGGCCGACTCCCCCAGGGACGCCGCCCGGTCGCGCAGCCCGTCCCACCGCCCGGTGAGCCACTCCCTGCGGATCGCGGAGGCGTCGAGGAGGAAGGCGGGATACTGCGCGCCGGTCTCCAGGGCGAGCCGCCGCCCTTCCCGGGCGAACCGCTCGGCCGCCGCGTAGAGCCCCACAGTGGTCGCCGAGTCGTGGAGGTTGCAGTACGCCCTGGCGACCTCCCGCCGGACCCCCGTGCGCGGGTCGTCGGCCGGAAGCCGGGCGGCGACGTCGAACGCCCCGGGAGAGCCGGTCGTCATCTCGAAGGAGGCCCGGTTGGCCAGCACCGCGGCCGACAGCTCCGGGTTGTCGGCGGTGGCCACGAGCGCCTCGGCGCGGGCCATCCACTCCGCGTGCTCCGCCAGCGACTCGGCGCCCCACTCGGGCATCGCCATGCTGGCCCAGCCGCGCGCGGCGAGCGTCGGCCGGTCGTCCAGCTCGGCGAGTGCGGCCATGATCTCCGGCCGCCCCGCGGCGGCGTCGCCCGCCTGGTTGGACAGGACGACGCCGAGGTTGAGCCGCACCTCGCCGCGCACGTCCCGGGACAGGAAGTCGCCCCGCAGCACCTGGCGCAGCAGCCGCACCACCCGCTGGTGCGACAGGCCCGTCGCCGCGAAGCGGCTCAGCATCAGCACCAGCGGGCCCCGGTCCCGCACCGGAAGGTCGGGGTCGTCGAGCATGCCCTCGACCACCTCGACGGCCAGGGCGGTGTCCCCCAGCGCGGCGGCCTGCTGGGCGGCGGCGGTCCCGTGGCGCACCCAGGCGTCGGTGTCCCCGGCCTGCCGGGCGTGGAAGGCCAGTTGCACCAGCGGCGGCGCGTCCGTCGCGGCCAGTGCGGCCATCGCCCGAACGTGCGCCGACCGGCGTTCGGGGCCCGGGATGGCGTCGTAGACGGCCTGCTGGGCCAGCGCGTGGCGGAAGCCGTACCGGCCGCCGGGGTGCTCGTACAGGACTCCGGCGCGCAGCGCCTCGGCCAGTCCGGCAGAGCCCGATCCGACAGCGCCCAGTCCGCCGGGGCCCAATCCGATGGAGCCCAATCCGACGGGGCCCTGCCCGGCCGTGTTCGGCGCGGCCGGGTCGCCGCCGACCGCGGTGATCAGCTGCTCTGCCGCGGGGAGCCGCAGCACGGCCGCCGCCCGGACCGCTCTCGCCGCCGCCGGGGACAGACCGGACATCCGCTCGGCCATCGCCTCGCGCAGCAACAGCGGCGCGCCGGCGCGGTCGACGGCACGGTCGAGCGCGTCCGGGTCGTCCCTACCGGGCGGCGAGGCGGGCAGGGATCGGACCAGCTCCTCCACCACGAACGGGATGCCCGCCGTGCGCTCGTGCAGCCGCGTGACGAACCCGGGAGACAGGTCGGAGCGCTCCAGCAGCGCACCGGCCAGGCTGGCCACGCCGGACGCGTCCAGCGGCGCCAGCCGTACGACCACGCTGGCCGTGTCCGGCTGGTGCCGGTAGGCCCGGCCGAGCGGCGGACCGGCGACGCCGTCCCGGCGGCACGTCGCGACCACCGCGAGCCCCTGCGGCGGCTGCCCGGCCAGGAAGCGCAGCAGGTCGAGCGTGCCGTCGTCGGCCCAGTGCAGGTCCTCGACGACGAGCACGGCCGGTCCGACGGCCGCCAGCAGGGCGCGTATCGCGCGGAACACCCGGTGGCGCTCGGCCCGCGGGTCGTCCAGGGGCTGCGGCGACGGCGGCAGCGCGCCGGCCAGTTCGGGCAGGTGGCCGCGGAGCGCGCCGGTGACCGGGTTGAGCCGGTGCGCCACCGGGAGCCGTCCCCTGATGTCCCGCAGCGCCTCGAAGACCGGCCCGTACGGGAAGGGTTCGCGGATCTGGTGGCAGTAGCCGAGGAGCACGGCCCGGTCGCCGGTCGGCAGGCGGTCGAGCGCGGCGCGGACGAGCCGGGTCTTGCCGATGCCCGCCTCGCCCTCCACCAGCACGACCGCCGGCGGGCGGGTCACCGCGTCGATGAGAGTCCGCAGCTCAGTGGCGCGTCCGACCAGCGGGGGCGGGGGCACGATGCTCATCCACGGCTCCAAGGTACGGGTTGCGGGTCCCCCGGGCTCAGTTATCCCCGTCCCTTGACCGCCGGTCAACCCTTCGGCGTAACGGCCGTGTTGCGGAACCGGACAGACGTCTGCGGCCCTACTCGCGGCGTGGCCGGGGGGCGGCGTCGAGCGCGGCGGCCTCCTCCGGGGTGGGCGCGGTGCCGCCGAGGTGGGCGGGCTGCCACCACACGCCCCGACGCTGGTCGGGGTAGGTCCGCTGGGCCTCGTCGAGCAGGTCGGTCATCCGCCGCCGCAGGTCGCCGGTGAGCGCGGCGATGTCGTCGCCCGCTGCAGTGGAAGCCTCGCCGGGCCGCATCGGCTCGCCGACCAGGATCGTGATCGGGACATGCCGCTGGAGCAGTCTGCGGGGCCGGCCCTTGGTCCACAGCCGCTGCCCGCCCCACAGGGCGACCGGGATCACGGGCACCCCGGCCTCGGCCGCCATCCGGATCGGGCCGCTCTTGATCTCCTTGACCGTGAACGACCTGCTGATCGTCGCCTCGGCGAAGTTGCCGATGATCTCGCCGTCCTTGAGGGCCCGTACGGCGGCGTCGTAGGCTCCCGCTCCGGCCGACCGGTCCACCGGGATGTGGTGCATGCCGCGCATCAGCGGGCCCGACACGGGGTGGTCGAAGACCTCCTTCTTCGCCATGAACCGGACCAGCCGCCCGGCGGGGTAGGCGGCGAAGCCGGCGAAGATGAAGTCGAGGTAGCTGACGTGGTTGCTCACCAGGACCGCGCCGCCGCTGCGGGGTATCCGCTCCGTGCCCTCCATGTGGAACCTCAGGTCGAGCAGTTTGAAGGCGGTCAGCGCGGTCCGCAGGACCGGCGGGTACACGATCTCAGCCATGCCTGAAACCGTAACCTACTCGTCCGTAACCTTTACCGGGCCGAAGGTCCTCTTCTCGGCGTCCACCGCTCCGGGTCAGTGACCCCGGAAGGCCTCCTCCAGCCACCACGACGGGCGGTCGGCGGTGACCTTCGCGTGGACGAGCAGGGGTTTGTCGCGCGGCCCCTTCAGCCACTCGGCGACCCCCGACAGGTCCTCCTCCCGCCGTACGGTCACCGCCTCGAAGCCGAAGCCCCGGGCGATCCGCGCGATGTCGGCGGGCGGGAAGGTGACCGTGCCGAGCGGGAAACCGTGCGGGCCGAAGTGATGGACCTCCGCGCCGTATCCGTCGTCGTCGTAGACCACGACCACCATCGGCAGGCCGAGTCGTACGACCGTCTCCAGTTCGGCGACGCCCATCAGGGCCCCGCCGTCGCCGAGGGCGGCGACCGCGAGCCGGTCGGGCCGCGCGACGGCCGCGCCGATCGCGGTGGCCAGGCCGAGCCCGATCGACTGGTACGCCTGGGTGAAGCAGAACGCGCCGCCGTCCGGGACCGTGAGGAACATCGACGGATATCCCATGAAGTTCCCCGAGTCGACGGCCACCAGCCGCTCCTGCGGGAGCAGGTCGTCGAGCCCGATGGTCAGCGTGCGGGGGTCGATGCGCCCGTCGGCGCTCAGGTCCTCGTACGGCACGTCGCGCCAGCGCCCCTCGCGGGCGATGCGCTCGGCGACCTCCGGAGCGCGGTAGCCGCGCGTCCCCGTCTCGCCCTCCGCCCCGGGTTCGCCGAGCAGGGCGGCGACCGCCCGCGCGGTCTCACGTACGTCGCCGACCACGCCGAAGTCGATCTCGCGGTGCACGCCGAGCGCGTCGGGGTCGAGGTCCACCTGGACGACCGTGGTCTCCGGCCCGATCAGCGCGCCGTGCCGGGTGGTCCACATGGTGAACGAGCAGCCCCAGCCGACGACGAGGTCGGCGCCGCGGATCAGCTCGGCCGCGAGCGGAGTGGCGAAACCGCCGCTCACGTCGAGGTCCCAGGGGCTGCCGTGGAAGTGGCCCTTGGCGACCGCCGAGGTGGCGAACAGCGCCCCCACCCGCTCGCCGAGCGCCTCCAGTTCCCGCCGCGCGCCGCGGGCTCCCCGGCCGGCCACGAAGACCGGCCGCTCCGCCTCCGCCAGCATCCGCGCGAACCGCGTCAGCTCGTCGGACGGCTCCGCCGCGAGCCCCTCCGGCTCCTCGTCGTTCCCGGACTCGACGGGGAACGTCAGCCCCCACGCCGCCGGCACGCGGCTCGCCACGTCGCGGTGCGCGCCGCCCCGGCCGGCCAGCAGTTCGCGTACGGCCTCCGCGGCCTCGTCGGGCAGCGTCTCGGCCTGCACGTCCAGGGGCAGGTTGAGCACCACCGTCCGGCGCCCGAGGAGGGCGGCGAGGAAGGCCATCACGGTGTCGTCCACGACCGTGGCGGCCGAGCCGACCCTGGCGCAGTGCGCGCCCACGGCCTCGGCGAGCGCGGTCTGGTCGATCCGGAAGTTGGAGGTGGGCGAGGTTACCTCCGGGGCGAGCACCAGCAGCGGGGTGCGGCTCTTGGCCGCCTCGGTGACGCCGGTCAGCGCGTTGGTCAGGCCGGGTCCCTGGTGGACGGTGAGCGCGGCGACCGTGCCGCTCATCCGGGCGTAGGCGTCGGCCATCGTGGCGGCCCCGCCCTCGTGCCGCGCCGCGACGTACCGCACGCCGTGCTCGACGAGGGCGTTGGTGACGTGGAAGTTGCCGCTGCCGACGACGCCGAAGGCCGCCCGTACGCCGAGGGCGGCGAGGGCCGCGCCGACGGCCTCCGCGACGTTCACCGCTCCACCAGCGCGAGCACGCGGACCGGGCTGCCGGAACCGCCGACGATCGGCAGCGGGCCGGCGACCACCACCGCGCCGGTCGGCGGCAGCCGGTCGAGGTTGCGCAACTGGGTCAGGCCGTACTTGCCCGCGCCGAGCAGGTAGGAGTGGCACGGGAAGGCGGGGTCGAAGGAGTGGGCCGCCCCGGCGTCGGTGCCGACGGTCTCCACCCCGATGCCCGTGATCGGCGTCTCCTCCGCCAGGTAGCGGGCGCAGTCGATCGACATGCCCGGCGTGTGCGGCCCCGTCTCGTCGGCGTTGAGGAACTCCGCCTGGTCGTGGGCGCGCACGTCCCAGCCGGTGCGATACAGCAGCCAGCCGCCGTCGGGCAGCGGCCCGTGCTCGGCCTCCCACGCCTTGACGTGGTCGACCTCCAGCAGAAAGTCGGGGTCGGCGGCCGACTGCGCGCTGAAGTCGAGCACCACGGCGGGTGCGATCAGCTTGGCGGGGGCCACCTGCGAGACGTCCTCGCCGTCGCGGCCGGTGACCCAGTGGACGGGCGCGTCGAAGTGTGTGCCGGTGTGCTCGCCGGTGGTGAAGTTGTTCCAGTACCAGGCCGGGCCGCGGTCGTCATACCGGCTGATCTCCTGCATCGAGAACGGCACCGTCTGCCCGAACGGTTCGGGCAGCAACAGGATCGGTGTCTTGTCACTCAGCGGCGCGGTGAGGTCGAGCACCTCGATCCCCCCGCCCCGGATGCCGTCCACCAGATCCCGCAACACCGACATCAACGCCTCCCCATGATTCAGGCCCCTGCGATACTCCTACACCCTCCCCCCGGAACGCCATATGCCGTCTCCATATAGGCCCGGCGTATGGGTCGTCGCGATGTCGCCGCCCGGTAAGGCCGCGCGGGAGGCGGACCGGCGGCGCCCCGCCCCCACACGCTTCCGGGGCAGGCCCGGGCCCTCCGCGTACGCGCCGAGGCCCTTGACGTGGGTGGCCTCCAGATTTAACTTCTATGAAACCGCGTTCGACATTATCGAACGACGTTCACACTCTGGACGGTCTCATGAACGACTCACCCCCCTCCACGTTCCAGAAGCTCCTGTCGGAACTGCTCGGCACCGCCTTCCTCGTGTACGTCGGCGCCGGCTCCGCCGCGGCCACCGGCGTCATCGCCGCCGGTTCCCACGCCCCCTTCTCCATGGCCCAGCTCGGCATGATCAGCTTCGCGTTCATGCTGGTCATCGTGGGCACGGTGTACGCGATCGGACATATCTCCGGTGCCCACATCAACCCGGCGGTCACCGTCGCCCTCGCCGCGACCGGCCGCTTCCCCTGGCGCGAGGTGCCCGGCTACGTCGCGGCGCAGGTCGCCGGGGCCCTCGCGGGCGCGCTCGGGATCTTCGCGACGCTCGGCGCGGACGCCGCCAGGGCCGCCGGTGGCGGTGTGACCGCGTACGCCCCCGAGGTCGGCTTCGCCCGCGGCACGCTGATCGAGGCGATCGGCACGTTCGTCCTGGTCTTCGTCGTCTTCGGGGTGCTCGACCGGCGGGCCGTGCCCGGGTGGGCGCCGATGGCGATCGGCTCGATCGTCTTCGCGATCATCGTCATCGTGGGCCCGGTGACCGGGGCCGCGATCAACCCGGCCCGCTACGCGGGCCCGTTCCTCGTCAACGCGGCCTGGGGCGGCGCGGTGAACTGGGATCAGCTGCCTGCCTACTTCGTCGGGGAGTTCGCGGGCGGGCTGATCGGGGCGCTCGCCTACACGGCGCTTGCGGCCTCGCGAGGAAGGACGAAGCTGGAGAGCACGACCACGGCAGTAGGGACCCCATCATGAAGAAGCTCATCAACAGTGTCGACTCCGTCGTCACCGACGCGCTGCGCGGCATCGCCGCGGCGCACCCCTCGCTCCGCGTCGACATCGAGAACAAGGTCGTCTTCCGCGCCGACGCCCCCCGGCCGGGCAAGGTCGGCCTGGTCTCCGGCGGCGGTTCGGGTCACGAACCGCTGCACGGCGGGTTCGTGGGCTACGGCATGCTCGACGCGGCCTGTCCCGGCGAGGTCTTCACCTCCCCCGTCCCCGACCAGCTCATCGAGGCGACCAAGGGCGTGGACGGCGGCGCGGGCGTGCTGCACATCGTGAAGAACTACACGGGCGACGTGCTGAACTTCGAGATGGCCGCCGAGCTCAGCGGCGACGAGGGCGTCGAGGTGGCGACCGTGCTCGTCAACGACGACGTGGCGGTGCAGGACTCCCTGTTCACGGCGGGCCGCCGGGGCACCGGCGCCACGCTGTTCGTCGAGAAGATCGCCGGCGCGCTGGCCGAGACCGGCGCGCCCCTGGCCGAGGTGGCGCGGGTCGCCCGGGAGGTCAACGAGCGCAGCCGCTCGTTCGGGGTGGCCCTGACGCCCTGCACGGTCCCGGCCGCGGGCAAGCCCACCTTCGAGCTGAGCGACACGGAGATCGAGCTCGGCATCGGCATCCACGGCGAGCCCGGCCGGACCCGGGCTCCGATGCGCGAGGCCCGCGAGATCGTCCGTACCGCCATGGACGCGATCGAGACAGACCTGCCGCTGTCCGGCGAGACGCTCGTCATGGTCAACGGCATGGGCGGGACGCCGCTCATCGAGCTCTACATCGTCTTCGCCGAGGTGGAGGCGTACCTGCGGGAGAAGGGCGCGACGGCCGTGCGCAGCCTGGTCGGCAACTACGTGACCAGCCTCGACATGCAAGGCTTCTCGGTGACGACGTGCTCGCTGACCGGCGAGCTCACCCGGCTCTGGGACGCGCCGGTGGAGACACCGGCGCTGCGCTGGGGCCGCTGACCGCCATCCGAACCTCTGGAGTCCCCTCGTGAACACCCAGTTCTTCGCCGCCTGGATCGAGGAGATCGCCGCCGCCGTGCGGGCGCAGCGCGACCACCTCACCCAACTGGACGCCGCGATCGGCGACGCCGACCACGGCGCCAACCTCGACCGCGGCTTCACCGCCGCACAGGAGGCGCTCGCCGGCGCGTCCCCGCGGACCCCGGGCGCGCTGCTCGTCCTCGTCGGCTCCACCCTCATCCGCAAGGTCGGCGGCGCCTCCGGCCCCCTGTACGGCACCGCCTTCCGCGAGATGGGCAAGGCGTTCGGCGAGGCCGCCGAGATCTCGCCGGCCGAGCTGAGCACGGGTCTGAACGCGGCCCTGTCCGGCGTCCAGCGCCTCGGCGCCGCGGCGGAGGGCGACAAGACCATGGTCGACGCCCTCGCCCCGGCCGCGAAGGCGCTGGCCCAGGCCGTACGGGACGGGCTGAAGCCGGAGGAGGCGCTGGAGGCGGCGGCCGCCGCGGCCGATCAGGGCGCCAGGGCGACGGTCCCGTTGCAGGCGCGCAAGGGGCGGGCCAGCTACCTCGGGCCGCGCAGCGTCGGGCACGAGGATCCCGGCGCCGCCTCGACGGCTCTGCTGTTCGGCGCGCTGAAGGCCGCCGCCTCCCGATGAGCGGGAGCCGCGGCCGGGCCGCACCGGGCCGGGACCGTTCAGGCGGCCGGGCCTCCGGGCACGGCGGAGCGGGGCGCGCCGAGGTCGCGCGAGACCGCCCGCGCGGTCTCGCGCACGGCCAGCGCGATCTCCTCCCGCCGTGCCGGGTCCAGCACCCGCTCGACCGGCCCGACCACGGCGACGGCGCCGGCCACCGAGCCGTCCCGGGAGAAGACGGGCGCGGCGACGCCCGCGTCCCCCAGCGCCGCCTCCTGGTCCTCGACCGCGTACCCCCGGCGGCGCACCTGCGCGAGCGCCCGCTCCAGGTCGTCGCGGCCGGTCCTGGTGAGCCCGGTCAGCGGGGCGAGGTCGTCCGACAGCAGTTCCTCCCCGCGCGGGTCGTGGGCGGCGATGGCGTGGCCGAGCGCGCAGGCGTGCCACGGGATCGCCGCGCCCACCTCCAGGATCTGCACGACGTCGTCGGGCCGGAACACGTGGTGGAGCACGATCACCCGGCTCCCCGACAGTGTGCCGACCCAGACGGCCTCGTTGACGCGCTGGGCCAGGGAGTCGGCCCACAGCAGGCTCCTGGCCCGCAGTTCCGATCCCTCCAGATAGGCGTTGCCGAGTTGCAGCACGGCGGGCCCGAGCGCGTACTTGCCGGTGTCGGGGTCCTGCACGACCAGCTCGCACGCGGCGAGCGTGCGCAGCAGCCCGTGCACGGTCGGCTTGGCGAGGCCGACCCGCTCGGCGATCTCGGTGACCCCGAGCCGGGGGGTGCCTGACCCGAGGGCCTTCAGGATGAGCGCGGCGCGCTCCACCGACTGGATCACTTTTCGATTATGCCGAACGATCTTCAGGAATAACGAATGGTTGGCATCGTACTCATTTCACACAGCAGCGGCCTGGCCGCGGAGGTGGCCGCTCTGGCCCGGCAGATCGGCGGCGCGCAGGTGCCGCTGGCGGCGGCGGGAGGCACCGAGGACGGCGGCCTCGGCACCAGTCCCGACCGGGTGACCGCCGCCATCGAGGAGGTGGACCGGGGGGACGGCGTCGTGCTGATCCCCGACCTCGGCAGCTCGGTGCTCACCGCCAGGCTGCTGCAGGCCCCGGGTGACGTCGTGATCGCCGACGTGCCGTTCGTGGAGGGCGCCATCTCCGCGGTCGTCGCGGCGGGCGGCGGGGCCTCGCTGGACGGTGTGCTGGCGGCGGCCGAGGAGGCGTGGCATGTCCGTAAGCTCTGAGCCCACGGCAAGCTCTGAACCCGCGGCCTCTGAGGCCGGCGCCGGCGAGCGCACGATCGTCCTGACCGAGGACCTGCACGCCCGCCCCGCGAGCGCGCTCGCCCAGACCGCGGCCGCCTTCACCTCGGCCGTCACCCTCTCGTACGGCTCCCGCTCGGTCGACGTGCGCAGCGTGCTGTCGCTGATGGGCCTGGGCGCCACGAGCGGGCAGGCCGTGACCCTGCGCGCCACCGGCGACGACGCCGCCGAGGCGCTGACCGCGCTCGGCGCGGTGCTCGGCGGCTGACGGCCTACCGCCGCGCCGCGCCCGCCGGCGGCGCGGCGGACGCTCCGGCGCTCTCGAGGAAGTCGCGGACCTTCTCGGCCTCCGGAACGCCGAGCTCGCCGTAGAGACCGAGAGCCAGTCGCCCGTGCTCACCCGCCTGCTCGGCGTGCCCGAGCGCGAGGTGGGCGCGTGCCAGCCCGTCGTGGGCGCGCGCCTGCTCCGGCCGGTTGCGCGTCAGGTCGGCGAGCGCGAGCGCGGCCGTGTGCTCCTCGATCGCCCGAGCCGGGTCGTCCGCCGCCTCGGCCAGCCCGTTGAGCGCGGCCGCCTCGTCGGCGGTGTTGCCGAGCGCGCGGTAGACGGCCGCGGCCTGCTCGTGGCGGACGCGTGCCTGGGCGCGCTCGCCCTGGCGCCGGAGGACGACGCCGAGGTGGTCGAGGGTCATCGCCTCTCCGGCCGGGTCGCCCACCTTGCGGTGGAGTGCCAGCGCCAGGTCGAGATGACGCCGGGCCTCCTCGGGGCGGCCGGCCCGGTCGAGGAGGAGGGCGAGGATGCCGAGCACGTTGGCCTCGCCCCAGGTGTCGGCGCCGATCCGGGTGAGGTCGAGCGCCTGCTTGAGGTACTGCTCCGCCTGGGCGTCCCGGCCGCGGCGCAGGGCCACGTTCCCCAGGGTGAGCAGCGCCCGGGCCCGTTCGCCGGCCTCCTCGCACGCGTCGAGGGCCCAGTGGTCGAGGGCCTGGTGAGCGTGCTCCTCCGCCCGTTCGTACTCGCCGAGCCGCCAGTAGGTCCGCGCCAGGTCGGTGAGCGCGCGCGCCTGGACCTCGCGGTCTCCGAGCGTACGGCTGCGCCGCAGGGCCAGGGTGTGCAGCGTGAGCGCGTCGTCGTGGTGCGCGTGCCGGTCGAGGTAGGGGCGCAACGCCAGGGCGAGCATGCCCAGGCAGATCTCGGGTCCGTGGACGGCGGTCGCGATGATGTTGGAGCGCTCGGCGTCGAGCCAGGTGATCGCCTCCGCGGTGTCGCGGACAGGCGCGATCGGGGCGGACGGCTGGGGGATTCCCTCCCGCTGGCCGACCGTGTACGGAAAGAGCCGGTCCATCGCCGCGCGGGAGCGGTGCAGGTAGTAGGTGAGCAGCCGCATGACGGCGCCGTCGTCCTCGGCGAGCGAGCGGGCGTGCTCGCGGAGCAGGTCGTGGAAGGTGTAGCGGCCCGGTTCGAGCTGCAGGAGCATGTGGGCGTCGAGGAGGCCTTCGAGTAGCTCCTCGGCCTCGTCCTCGCAAATCCCGGCCAGCGCGGCGGCGCCGCAGACGTCGATGTCGCGCCCGGGCACCAGCCCGAGCAGGCGGAACATGCGCTGCTCGTCCTCGTGGAGTTGCTCGTAGGAGAGGGCGAAGGCCGCCGACACCCCGTCCAGGAGGCGGCGATGGTCCCGCAGCCGGCCGGCCAGGTAGGACACGGTCCAGCGCGGGCGGTGCTGGAGGCGGGCGGCGGAGATCCGGATCGCGAGCGGGAGGTGCCCGCACAGCCGCAGCACCTCGCGTACGGCGTCCGGCTCCCGGTGAGCGCGTTCGCCCACGATCCGCTCGAACAGCTCGGCGGCCTCCGCCTCGCCCAGCACGTCGACCGACAGCGCCTGGGCGCCGTCCAGGTCGACGAGCCGCCTCCTGCTGGTGACCAGGACGAGGGTGTCGGAGCGCCCCGGCAGCAGGGGGCGCACGTGCTCGGCGTCGAGGGCGTTGTCCAGTACGGCGAGCACGCGGCGATCGGCCAGCTCGGCGCGCCAGAGGGCGCTCCGCTCGGCCGGGGCGACCGGGATGCGGTCGGCGGGCACCCCGAGCTGACGGAGGAGGACCTCCAGCGCCGCGGGGGCGTCGATGGGCTCCCGGCCCGCGGTGTGGGCCTGCAGGTCGATGAAGAGCCGGCCGTCCGGATAGCGATCGGCCAGCCGGTGGGCCACGTGGACGGCGAGAGCGGTCTTGCCGATCCCGGCCATGCCGTCGATCGTGACGACCGCCGGCCCGTTGGGCTCGTGGTGGCGCTCGTCCGCGAGCCGCTCCAGTTCGGCGGCCCGTCCGGAGAAATCGGGGATGTCGTAGGGCAGGAAGGTGGAGCGGGACGGCGGGGCGGGCACCACCGGCGCCGGGCCGGCCAGGCGCAGGGCCGGATCGTCCGCCAGGACCGCCCGCTCCAGTTCGGTGAAGGCGTGTCCGGGGTCGAGGCCCTGCTCGTCCGCGAGAGCCGTACGGTAGGCGCGCGCGGCGGCCAGGGCGTCGGGCTGCCGTCCCGACCGGTGCAGGGCCAGGACGAGGTGGCCGTTGAGCTTCTCGCGCAGCGGGTTGGCGGCCACCTGTGCGGCGAGCTCGTCGAGCAGATCGACGTGCCGCCCGGCGGCGAGCTCGCCCTCCACCAGGCGCTCGTACGCCGACAGCCGCCGGTCGTTCCAGAGCTCCCGGACGCCGGTGACGTAATGCGCGTGCACGTCCTCCAGCGCCTCGCCGCTCCACAGGTCCAGGGCCCTGCGCAGCTCGCCTGCGGCCACCAGCTCGGTGAACTCCTGCGCGTCGACCTGCCCGGGCTCCGGCTGCGCCACGTAGCCGCCGGCGCGCGTCTCCAGGAGCCGTACGGCTCCCGCGCCGCGCAGCACCTTGCGGATCGCGGTGATCGAGGCGTGGATCTGGGATCGGGCGGTGTCGGGCCGGTCGTAACCCCACATCGCGTCGATCAGCCGCTCGATGCCGATCACCCGGCCGGCGTTGAGCAGGAGGTAGGCCAGGACAGCCCGATGACGTGGGGCGATGCCCGTCAGGGGCGCGCCGTCGACGACCATCTGGACGGGGCCGAGAAGGGTGAAGCGCAGCATCGTCCCCCCATCACGATCACATCGTGCGCGCATAGCGAATGTATCAATCCGGGCGGCCACTCTGATCTCACACGAACCGAGACGGATTTCGCAGAACCGATACGGAGGAACCACGATGGAAGCCCGGATGAAGAACCCCGCCGCGATCATCCCCGCCGCGATGAAGCCGATCATGGAGCTGATGAAGGCCGCTCAGTCGCAGGGTCTTCCCCCGGAGCTCATGGAGATGATCCACCTGCGGGTCAGCCAGATCAACGGGTGCAGCTACTGCGTCGACGCCGGTCTGAAGAGTCTGCGCAAGCTCGGCGAGAGCGACGAGCGCATCGGCCTGGTCAGCGCCTGGCGCGAGACTCCGTACTACACGGACGCCGAGCGGGCCGCGCTGGAGCTGGCGGAGGCCTCGACCCGGCTGGCCGACCGCGCCGACGCCGTCTCCGACGAGGTCTGGGACAACGCCGCCGACCACTTCGACGAGAAGCAACTGGCCTCGATCCTGCTGATGACCGCCGTCACCAACCTCTTCAACCGCCTGAACGCCCCGGTCCGGCAGATCGCCGGCAGCTGGTAAGCCCCCTCCCCGACCCCACGTACAGAAGGAGACACCGGCATGACCGCCGTCCGCTCACACCGATACTCCGTCGCCGACTCCGACCTGGAGGAGTTCCTGGCCCGCCGGAGCTCGCTGATCGCGACCATCAGGGAGGGGCACCCCGGCCTCACCCGCACCGTACTGATCCAGCTCGAGGACGGCACCTACACCGACACCTGGCACTGGAAGACCGGTGAGCAGATGGGCGCCGCGCTCGCCGCCCTGCCCACCTTCCCGGAGGCACCGCTGACCATGTCCCTGACGAAGGACGCCACCGCCCTGAACGGCCGGGTCGTCGACGAGCGCTGACCCCCTCCGATCGCCCCGGCCCACGGCCGGGGCGGCCGGGTGGAGGAGGCGGCGGGCCCGGCTCGGCGGGCAAGGGCGCGGCGGCGTCAGCGACTCCGCGTGCGCCGGGCGCGGGGCATGGCGGCGAGCTGCTCGCGCCGGATCTCCTCCAGGTAGGCCCGCATCAGGTCGCCCGCCCGGGTGAACCAGTCGGACAGAACGGCGATCTCCGCGGGCGTGTAGTCGGCGAACAGCTCGTTCAGCCTCCGGTAGAAGGGCTCGTAGACGGCCGCGGCGGTGGCGGCCGCGGCCGGGTCGGCGACGACCCGCACCCGGCGGCGGTCCTCGGGGTCCGGCTGCCGGTGCGCGTACCCGGCCTTCTCCAGCCGGTTCAGCACGCCCGTCACCGCGCCCGTGGTCAGGCCGGCCTGCTCGGCGAGCGCGCCCGCGCTGATCGGGTCGTCCCCCGCCGCCAGGATGAAGCCCAGGCAGGTGACGTCGGTGACGTTCAGCCCGAGCCGCTGGGCGATGTCGTGCTGCCCGACCAGACTGAGCGCGATCAACTGATCCATGCCGGCGAGAGCCTGCTCGGGCGTCGCCTCCGGGCGCGGCTTGCCGTCCATCGGCAATCTCCTTAGAATCTAAGATGTTTAGTTCGTGAGATAATTATCTCATCGTCGAGGAGAATCATGAGCGGCATGCACGACGATGTGGACCTCGGGCACACGGTCGCGGGCTGGACCGGCTGCGTCGTCGTGCTGTTCGGCTGCGCGACGGCAGGCGGGGCGATGTGCGCCGCCTCGCCCCTCGGCATCGGGCTCGGCATCGGCGTGATCGCCCTGGGCGGCCTGGTCACCTGGGCGCTGCACCTGGCGGGCTGGGGCAAGCCCAGCGGCCCGCGACCTCCCGAGCAGTGGGACTGGCGGGTGAAGGACCCGATGACGGGCCACGGCGGCTGCCTCGCCTGCCGTCTCGCGGGCCGTCTCACGGACCGTGTCGCGGACCGCGGAGACGAGCCTCGCGCTGGAGGCGCTCCCCACATCGATGCCGTCCCCGAGGAACCCGCCCTCTCCGACATGTCGATATCCGCCAACCGCTGAGCTCCGCCCTGTCCTAACATCGTGCGGTGCCCGACCAGGTGATCGATCAACGGTGCGACGACCTCTACTGCGCCGCGGAGACTCAGGACCTCCCTGGCTTCCTGGCGACCCTACAGGACCTGTGGGAGAGGACAGAGGACTCGGACCCGGCCACCGCGGACGCCGTCCTCGTCCGCCTGTGCGGCCTGTTCGACCGGCTGCCTCCCGGGCTCGGCGCGCGACTGGCCGTGATGGGCGGCGCGATGGTCGAGAACGGAGCCGATCCCGCCCCGCTGGTCGAGCCCGTGGTCGCGGGCCTGTGCGACGCGCTGGAGCGCTCCGCCGAGTTCGCCCGGGCCTGGCGCGCGGTCACCGACCGGCGCCTCCCGAAACCCGATCAGGAGGACCAGGCGGTCCTCGGCGCGGCGCGCGTGCTCTCCGGCCCCTTCGGCCTGCCCGGACGGCTCGGGCTCGGCCGCCGCCTGCCTTTCGCTCGCGCCCTCGACCTGGCCGTCGGCTGGTCGATCGCCGAGGACTGGAGCACGGCCGCGACCACCGTGCTCCAGCGGTCGGCGGCCATCCGCGCGGATCTCTCCCGGCGTCCGCGACTCGCCGCGGCGGTCGCCGCCCTGGAGGACGACCGCCCCGACCTGTGGTGCCTGCCGAGGCTCCTGGCCGTTCTCGACGACGAGCCGCTGATCGTCATCCACCGGCCGACCGGGCGGGCGTACGCGATGACGATCGGTGGAATCGGGGACAACTTCCAGCTCTCCACGCTGCTGGCGCACGTCCTGAACGGGCACGTGCCGGTGACCATCCCCCACCCCTCCTGGGTCGTGGCGGCCACGGACGGGCCTCTCCAGCCCGAGGCCGGGCCGATCGTGGCGCGGTTCGACCTGAGCGACGCGACGGGCGAGTCGATCCGCACCGCCGGGTGCCCCGCCGACATCCCGCTCCTCGACGGGCATCGTGTGGTGGTCCTCGCCAGTCCGTCGTTCCGGCGTACGTGGAACATCGGCCGCACCTATCCGATGATGCGGCCGTCGATCCCCCTCGACCGTGTGTTGTCGGAACAGGAAGCCCGCGTGTGGTCGTCCCGCGTGGCTCCCGCTCCATGACCGCCCTCCCCCACACTCCGCTCGGCGATTCAGCCGGTGGCCGGCGAGCGTACCGCCGGAGCCCGGGGGTATCGAGTCCCAGCATGCGTGCCCTCACTCGCCTGATCCCGCCGATGGCCGTGGTCACCGCCCTGACCTCCGGCTGCGGGGCTTTCGGCCCACACCTGATCGTCGCGGGGGGCTCCGGCGCGGACGGGACCGACGCGGAGGTCGCGCTGCCCGGCACGGTCGCCCACCGGCCGTACTCTCTGGGCGGCTGGGACATGTGCCTGGACCGGCCGGGTTCTGTCACCATCACCAAGGTCGAGCTCATCAAGCCGTACAACGACATCGTGTTGCAGGCGTTCTCGTCCCGGCCGCATACGGGCCCCATGCTCGGCATGGCCGACAAGCCGCTGACCGAGCTCGGCTTCCCCTCTCGCGGTCCCGCGGTCACCATTGCCTGCGAGGAGAGCCCCCTGCACACCGAGCTCGCGCTGCAGTACGCGAAGACCGGCGACGCCGCCGCGGGAGCCGAGGGTGTGCGCATCACCTACACCTCGGCGGGCCGTCGGCGTACTGTCGATTTCAATCTGCGAGTGCTGCTGTGCCCGCCCGGCGACACCGAGCGATGCAGGGAGGCGTACGAAGAACTCCACACCTCGAGCGACGACGATTGACCTTCACCCGCCGCCGCCGCCGAGCCGAGGTCGAACAGCCGGGTCCACGACCCGGCGAGCGACTCGAATCCGAGGAGAGGACGACCATTGACCTATCCACCGCCGACCTACCGCGGTGACACGGGCGAGCTGACGGCGTCGTACCGGCGCCCGGACGCCACGCCCGAGCTCGACTACCCGAGCGGAACCACGGTGCACTATCTGGCGACCGGTGCGACGACCAATGGACAGTTCGGGCTCTACCGCTGGGATATGGGACC
The DNA here is from genome assembly GCF_014892245.1 of Microbispora sitophila. Taxonomy (NCBI): domain Bacteria; kingdom Bacillati; phylum Actinomycetota; class Actinomycetes; order Streptosporangiales; family Streptosporangiaceae; genus Microbispora; species Microbispora sitophila. The sequence continues at coordinate 119,810 of NZ_JADBGC010000028.1, forward strand.
CGAGCCCAGCGGCCCGGCGGCGCATTTCCACCGCTCGATCTCCGAATCGTTCTACATCCTCTCCGGCACTGTGCGGATCTACGACGGACGGCGCTGGATCGACACCGGCCCCGGCGACTTCGTGCACGTCCCGGAGGGTGGCGTACACGCGTTCCGCAACGAGTCGGGAGAGCCGGCGTCGATGCTGCTGCATTTCGCGCCCGGCGCGCCACGAGAGGGCTACTTCGAGGGACTGCTCACGCTCGCGGACATGAGCGAAGAGGAGAAGGCGGAGTTCTACCTCCGCCACGACACCTTCTGGCTCTGAGCACCGCACGGAAACGACGTCGGCGCTGGACGAAACCGCGTGGCCGGCACCGGAATGCCGCCGCCTCGCGTGAGCCGTCCAGCCCGCGTCAGTTGCCGGTCACGCTGAAGGGCGCGTAGCCGGCCGGGACTTCGGTCACCTGGAGATCGGAGAACACCAAGGTGATGTCGTGTGCGTTGGTCTCGAATCGAACTTCGTGGAAATCGATGCCGAGGGCTTCCGACCACTCACGGGCGTGCTGCGAGTCGAACACGATTCGACCGCCGGGATAGAGGCACTGCCACTTCACGCCCCAGACGTACCCATCCTGGCCGATGGTGCCCGGGTCGCCCAATAAACGATCGTCGAGGGACTTCCGCCAGACATCCCTGCGCACGGAGGTGCATGTGCGCACCTCGACGCAGCAGCGGAAGAGGTACCGGAGGTACATGGGCGGGACTCCGGTCACAGGATCGGACGCGAGATAGACGATCATCTCGTAGTCGCGCATGTAGTCCGTGTACGCGTGATAGACCAGTGCTTGATCGAACACGTTGTCCAGCGCCTGTTTAAGGGTCGGGACGTCCACTCGTGATCCTGTCTTCTCGTCGCGCGACATGGGCATGATCGCGCGCCCGTTTCCTGGGCCCTCCCGAACCGTCAACCCTGGCGAAGCTCTATCGCGCCGGCACGGACAACCGTCCAATCGGTTTCCGGCACATACCGCAGGCCTCGCGCGAGCCATGTCATTCGATCGGCGTGCTCGGCGCGTAACCGCTCCAGATCAAGTCGAATGCCATGCCGGATGTAGCCGAGATTCAAGGTTCGTTCGTCGTACCAGACCGCGGCGATCGACGCCGCATCGCTGTTCACGGGCCGCCAGTCGCCGGAATCTCCGGCGACGAAATCGAAGAGATCGGGCGGCACCGGTTCGAGAACGGCCGGTGTCATCTCGATGATGTCTTCCCAGAGGCGAGCCAGGTAATAGTCGACACAAGGGCGCTGCGCCATGGAATCCGCACACCGAGGGGTGTCCGGAAAGTAGCGCAGCAACTCGTGATCAGCCAGTTCGATCCAATACCAGCCATCAGTCAGCCCGAACCAGTGCAGTTCCCGATGCTCACGACCCCATGGGGCAACCCTTCCCAGGGGTGTCAACGCGAAGCGGAACCTGATCATCAGGCCGATGGTACTCGCCGTCCGATGCCCGGCCCGAGCCGATCTCCGCTTGGTCCCCGATTTCCGCGGCTCACCGCCCCACTCCGAAAAGAGGCTCTCCGCCCGGCTGATTCGCCCTATTGAGACTTCAACCGGCAGGCCAGCCAATTCCGCAGGTAACCTGTCCAAAGTGATCGACTTCAACAACGACTCTCTCTTCAAGCTGAATCCGTGCCACCCGCAAGAGGTCGGCCCGACCGTGGCCCCTCTCCTGCTCCACGGCGAGCAGATCATCTCCTCCTACAAAACGGTCCGCGACTTCGTCGTCTTCACCGACAAGCGCATCATCGCGGTCAACGTCCAGGGGCTTACCGGCAAGAAGCGCGACTTCTCCTCCCTGCCCTACAGCAAGGTCCAGGCATGGTCAGTCGAGACCGCCGGAACCTTCGACCTCGACGCCGAACTGGAACTCTGGTTCAGCGGCCTTGGCAAAGTCCGCTTCGAGTTCAAGGGCAACTCCGACATCATCCGCCTCAGCCACGTGATCGCCGGCTACGTGCTTTAGCAGAGTGGACCGTTTCCAGCGGAGCAGGGACGCGGCGTCTCAGTCGCCTTCCATGGCGGCTTCCGCGCGAAGTCGAGCAGCCTGTGCACGGGCAGCCTGCACCTCGTTGCCGCAGGCGGCGCCCGAGCCGGTCCCAACCGTGCGAGCCGACCCGCTACACACCGCGCGCGGCTGCAGGCCCTCCCGTTGAACACTGCCGGGTCCGCGACCCACGACCACAGCCAAACGGCACGGAAGCAGCCAGCCTGACGGGTTCGGGGGTTGAGCAACATACGAACGAAAAGTCGCGATAGCGGGTCGGGCGGAAGCGGCTTGGCGTGATATTCCGTTCCGGGTCGGGCGTCCGAAGGATCACGGCGTTACGAGGCGTCCAAGCAACACCTCGGAACAGCTCAGATCAGTGTCGGCGCCGGGGTGGAGCAAGGTGCTCGGTGACGGCAGCGATGGCCTCAGCTCCGGGTTTGACGTAGCGCATGGCGGTGCGGGGGTTCTTGTGCCGGGTCTTGCCCATGATGAGCTGCAGCGGGATCTCGGCTTCGCCGAGGTGGGTGGCCGCGGAATGGCGCAGCTGATGCAAATCGAGGCCGGCGTACTTCTCGAGCAGGACGCGGGCGCGGTCGTAGCCGAGCCGGGCGCGGCCGGTGTGCGGGCAGATGTCGCCGGCCGCCGGGCGGCGGGCGGGTACGGGACGGCGTTCGGACAGGAACACCGGACCGTAGGTGCGCGTGCTGCCATCGGGGAGCCGGAGGAGGCGGGGCAGCAGGTGGGCGGTGCCGCTGTCCCAGTACACCCACTCGACGGCGCCGCCCTTGGATCGGACGGGGGCGCGGCGGTGCTCCAGGTCGAGGTCCTCGACGTTCAGCGCCAGGATCTCCGCGGCCCTAGCCGCCGTTTCATAGAGCATCCGCCACAGCGCCCGCTCCCGCAGCGGGATGTCGCGGCGGGACAGCAGCCGGTGGATCGTGGTCTTGGCGACCGCGCGGGTCTCGTCAGTGTTCTCCCTGCGCCGTTCGGCATCGGCTGGGACTGACGGGGCGGCCCAGTGCTTCTTGGTCTGGCACCAGGCGAGCCAGGAGGTGATGGCGGCGCGGTTGCGGTTCCAGGTCGCCGGCGCGTTCGACCCCCACAGCTCGGCGAGCGCGGCGCCGATCTCGTCGTCGGTGATCTCGGCCAGTACGCGGTCGCGGCCCAGCAGTGCGGTGACGCGGTCGACGGCCGAGGCGTAGGCGCGGTGGGTGTTGGGATTGGCAATGCGCGGGGTGGCCAGGAAGGCGTCGGCGGCCGCCGAGAGCGTGACGCCTCCACCGCGAAGGGCGGTGACCTTCGGCGCGGCGCTCATGCCGCCCACTGGGCGGCGAGCGCTGTACCGGTCCTCGTGATGTACCGGATAACGTGCAGGAGTCGCACTTCGCCCCGGCGAGGAGTTGTCCTGGTCGCCGCGCCGACATGGTCGCTCATGTACGTGATAATAGGTCATTATCACGTACATGAGATACGGGGCAGCGGCCCTTCCGTACTTCCTATGGGCCGCTGGCGTGCGGAGACCGGAGCTGGCTGATTGAGGGTTTGACCCGACGTCGGCTTGACACACATTTCAGCCTCGGCACGCGGTTTCGCGCCTCGCGCGCCCGGGTCGTGGCCTTTCAGGCTGCTCTTACACAGGTACCGTAGAACGATACCTATGAACGAGTCCGTGCCCGCGAAAGTCCTGGTCGTTGACGACGAGCCCAACATCCGGGATCTGTTGTCCGAGGCACTGAGTCTCAACGGTTTCGACGTGCGAACCGCGTCCAGCGGACGGGCGGCGCTGGAAGCGGTGACGTCCGAGCGGCCCGACATCATCGTGCTGGATGTGATGCTGCCCGACCTGGACGGCTTCACGGTCGCTCGCAGGTTGCGTGAGGCGCAGGACAGTCCGCTGGTGCTCTTTCTGACCGCCAAGGACGCCGTGTCGGACCGGATTTCCGGCCTGACCGCGGGCGGGGACGACTACGTCACCAAGCCGTTCAGCCTGGAGGAGGTCGTCTTGCGGCTGCGGGCGATCTTGCGCAGGGTCCGGCCCGCGACGGAGGAGGTCGATGACGGGGTTCTCCGTTATGCGGATCTGGAGCTCGACGAGGAGGCCCATCTCGTGCGGCGGGCGGGACGGGCCATCCATCTGTCGCCGACGGAGTTCAGCCTGCTGCGCTATCTGATGATCAACGCCGAGCGGGTCGTCAGCAAGGGACAGATTCTGGAGCGGGTGTGGGACTTCGACATCGACGGTGACAGCCGGATCGTCGAGTCCTACATCAGCTACCTGCGGCGGAAGATCGATGCGGAAGGCCGGCCGTTGATCCACACGTTGCGTGGGCTGGGGTATCGCCTGCAGGATTCTTCATGAGGCTGGTTCGGGGTTCGTGGTCGCTGCGGCATCGGCTGCTGGCCGCCTTGCTGGGCCTGTGCGCTGCTGGTCTGGCCGTCTTCGCCGTGGCGGGTGTGTTGCTGTTGGATCGGGTCCTGCTGGCTCGGGTGGACACCCAGTTGTCTGATCTGGTCCTCACCCTCGGCCGGCGTCCTCCGCCCACGGCGCCGCCTCCACGTTTCAGGGACATGGAGCTGCCGACACAGTTCCGGATGACGTTCTACGACGCGTACGGAGGCGTGGTGCGGCAGATGCCGCCCGACCTCTCCGACGGGCCCGCCCTGACCGCCCAGGAAGCCGCAGCGCTGCCGGCTCGTCCCGTCACGGTGGCCGGGAGGACCGGCTCGGAGGAGTGGCGCGTGCTCGTGGCCAGCGTGCCGGGCGGCGGACGGGTGGCGGTGTCGATGTCGCTGGCGGCCAACCAGGAAACCGTGCGGCAGTTGCTGGTCATCGAGCTGGCCGCCGGCGTCCTGGTGTTGTCGCTGCTGGGTGCGGTCGCCTGGTTCGTGGTGCGGTTGGGCTTGCGTCCGCTGAACCGGATCGAGCGTACGGCGGAGGCGATCGCGGAGGGGGACACCGATCGCAGGGTCGATGACACCGATCCGCGCACCGAGACCGGCCGGTTGGGGCGAACCCTGAACGTGATGCTGGAGCGCCTGGCCCTCGCGCTGCGCGAGCGGGAGCAGTCCGAGCGGAGGCTGCGTCACTTCGTCGCCGACGCCTCGCACGAACTGCGTACGCCGCTCACGTCGATCCGCGGCTTCGCCGAGTTGTACCACCACGGGCACAGAACGCGGGACCCGGCGGCTGAGCGGCTCTTCGGCCGGATCGAGGGCGAGGCGGAACGGATGGGCGTGCTGGTCGAGGACATGCTGCTGCTGGCCCGTCTGGATCAGGAACCCACGCTGGAGCCCACTGTGGTGGACCTCCGGGTCTTGGCGGGGGATGTGGTGCACGCCGCCCAAGCCCGTGACCGGGAGCGCCCCCTCCATCTGCGCATCTCCGACGACCCGGTACTCGTGCGTGGCGACGAACACCGCCTGCACCAGGTCATCGCCAATCTGGTGGGAAACGCGATCACCCACACGGCGGCGGGCACCGCGGTGCGCGTCACGGTCAGACGACGGACGGGCGCGGAGGTCGCACCTCATGGGGCCGTGCACGCGGGATCAGGACCTGGCGCGGCTACTGAAGCGGCTCTGGTCGAGGTGCGCGACGAGGGACAGGGCATCGCGCCCGAAGATCTCCCCCATGTGTTCGACCGGTTCTATCGTGCGGACCCGAGCCGTTCGCGCGCGTACGGCGGCACCGGGCTGGGTCTGGCCATCGCCGCCGCGCTGGTGCAGGCGCACGCGGGCAGGATCGAGGCGGGCAGTGTGCCCGGCGCGGGAGCGACGTTCCGCGTCGTGTTGCCTTTGTATCGGCCTCAGGACGGCTGAGCCTGCCGCGGTTTTGCATATCAGCTAGGACATAACGGGCAGGGATGGGAGCTGTGGCACAGCTCGTCATCGTGCCTCGACTCCGAGGAAAGAGGCTGGTCAACAAGGCCGGCGACCGGCGATGAGCGCACCGATTGTTCATCTCTGATTAGGGGGCGATTCACACATTATTCCCAGCTTCGTGCTGTCAGATGTGCTCTGACACCGAAGGAGGGACATGCTGCAGAGATTCCGCAAGCGAGCCGTCTTCCAAGGTCAGACCGGACAATCCACCGCTTCGAGCGTCTTGCCGGAAGACGATGCCGGTCATCGGCTGCGCGCCCCGAGCAAACTGCACGCGTTCAACCGGTACGAGATCAAATACCTGATCGACGCGGACCGGGTCGACGAACTGCGCGAGGAGTTGGAGAACCGGCTCGACCGCGACCGGCACTGCCCGGACGAGGGCTACAACATCTGGAGCGTCTACTACGACACCCGGCAGCTGCGCTTCTACTGGGAGAAGATCGAGGGTCTGAAGTTCCGCAGGAAGCTGCGGGTGCGCCACTACGGCGACGGGTTCGCGGCGGCGCCGGACACTCCGGTGTTCGTCGAGATCAAGCAGCGCGTCAACCGGGTCACCCAGAAGCGCCGGGTACGCCTGCCGTACGCTGACGCGCTGCGGCTGTGCGACGGGCGGCAGATGGTCGACCACGAGCCGTCCCAGCGGGCCTTCCTGGAAGAGGTGCTCGACCTGGTCTCCCGGCTGGAGCTGCGCGCCACCGCGATGACCGGCTACACCCGCCATGCCTACATGGGGCGGGATGCCGACGTGGGGCTGCGCGTCACCTTTGACCGCCGCATCAGAGGCCGGGACCGCGACTTCCACTTCGGCGCCGACGCGGACAACCGGCTCATCGTCCCCGCCCGCAAAGCGATCATGGAAGTCAAGGCGAACGAGCGGGTCCCGTACTGGCTCACCGACCTGACCGCCAAGCGGAACCTGCAGGTGGCGCGGGTCTCCAAGTACTGCCAGAGCGTCGAGGCCTACGGGCTGGCGCCGCGCTCCGTCTTCCACATTCCCGACAACGATCACATGCCCGACCACGACCATCTTCTCGGCCGCGAGCGGTCGAGGGCTCACATGGAGGCCTGACCCCTCATGGACTTCTCCTTCCAGGATCTGTCCGGCACGTTCAGCGTGGCCGACATCGCCATCGCGATGGCGCTGTCGTTCGTGCTGAGCGCGATGATCGGCTGGGTGTACCGGGCGACGCACCGCAACGTCTCCTACAGCCAGTCGTACGTGCAGACGCTCGTCATCCTCGGCATGCTCATCTCGCTGATCATGCTGGTCGTCGGCTCGAACATCGCGCGGGCGTTCGCCCTGGTCGGCGCGCTGTCAGTCGTGCGGTTCCGCAACGCGATCAAGGAGACCCGCGACGTCGGGTTCATCTTCCTGGTCATGGGCGTCGGCATGGCCGTCGGCACCCGCTTCTACCTGCTGGCGATCGTCGCGGCGGTGGCGATCTCGCTGATCGTCATGCTCATGCAGCGGTTCGACTGGTTCGCGCTCAACGTACGCCGCCAGGTGGTCAAGGTGCAGGTGCCGGCCGACGAGGACTTCACCGCCACGATCCAGGACGTGCTGGTGCGGCACACCGACGAGTTCGAACTGGTCAGCATGGAGTCGATCCGCGGCGGCGCACTCACCGAGCTCATGTACACCGTGAGGATCAAGAAGGGCAGTGAGCCCGCCGATCTCATCTCGGCTCTGCGTGAGCGCAACCACGGCCAGTCCGTCACCGTGCTCACCGGGTACGACCAGACCGACCTGTAGGCGGCTATGACCCATCCCACCAACCGGCGACGGCTACGCCACCGAATCCCGATCAAGCTCCGGCACAACTGGAAGCTCGTCGCGCTGTGCGCCGCCTTCCTGGCCGCGTGCTGGGGCGTGTTCGGCAGCGGGACGATCCGCCCGTACGTGACCACGGTCCAGACCGCTTCCGCCGACACCGTCACGACGAACCTCACCGGGACCAAGGACCTGTTCGACACCACGGTCGCGCACGAGGTGAAACTGACCTTCACCGACGCGGCGTACCAGGACATGCTGACCGAGTACTACGCCAGCGGCGAGAAGAAGTACGTCGAAGCGGATCTGACCATCGACGGGACGCGCATCCCCAGCGTAGGTGTCCGGCTCAAAGGCAACTCCACGCTGATGGGCCTGACCCGGAACGGTAAGTCCCGCAGCAGCGGGCAGGGCGGCTTCCCCGGCGGACGCCCTCCCGAGGGCTTCGAACCTCCCGAGGGCTTCGAACCTCCTGAAGGCTTCCAGCCGCCGGAGGGCTTCCAGCCGCCTGGCGGTGAGCAGCCCCAGGCAAACGGACAGCCGAACACGAACGGCCAGCCGAACACGAACGGGCAGCCGGAAACGAACGGGCGGCCAGGCGGCGGGATGTTCGGCGCCCAGTTCAAGGCCGAGGAGCCCGAGAAGCTGCCCTGGCTGATCAGCTTCGACGAGTTCGTCGAGGGCCGCCGCTACCAGGGCCACACACAACTGGCTGTGCGACCCGCTGCGATGGGCTCGACGACGATGCTCAACGAGGCGCTCGGCATCTCGGTCGTCGGCGCCGCCGGCGAGCCGACGCAGCGCTCCACGTACAGCTCCTTCAACGTGAACGGCCGTTCCTCCACGCCGCGCCTGCTGGTGGAGTACCTCGACGAGGGCTACGCCGAGGACCTGGGCGACGGCGTCCTGTACAAGTCGCTGGCCACCGGATCCTTCGTCTACAAGGGCGAGGACCAGACCGAGTACGTCAACGACTTCAAGCAGATCAACAAGATCGGCGGCAAGGATCTTCAGCCCGTCATCGACCTGGTCAAATGGGTGAACGAAGCTTCCGACGCCGAGTTCACCGCCGGCCTCGCCGACCGGCTGGACGTGGAGTCGTTCGCCCGCTATCTGGCCCTGCAGAACCTGATGGTCAACTTCGACGACATGGCCGGGCCGGGAAAGAACTACTACCTCTGGTACGACTCGGGCAGCAAGAAGTTCACCGTCATCACGTGGGACCTCAACCTCGCCTTCAACGGCGATGCCACGGCCGGCGTCCACGACAGCATCAGCATGGGATTCGGCCGTGGCCGCCCTCGCCAGAACGGGCAACCCGCACAGAACGGTCAGCCTCCGCAGGCCGGTCAGCCTCCGCAGAACGGCCAGCTTCCCCAGGGCGGCCAGCCGAGGGGTGGCATGACCATGGGCCACCCGCTGAAGGAGAAGTTCCTCAAGAACGCCACCTTCAAAAAGGTCTACGAGGAGCAGTACAGAAACCTGTACAACAAACTCCTGGCCGATGGCAGCGCCTCCAAACTGCTCGACAACCTCGTCAGCTCATACAAACTGAACAATGGAGCCGACACGGCCGCGATCGAAACCGACGCGAAGACACTGCGGACGTTCCTGCAGACGCGGACCGAGAGCCTGGGCTCGGACAAGGCGATCAACGGAACCTGATCACCGGCGCTTCTCAAGGGCGCGGGGACAGCATGCGGCCCCGCGCCCTCGGCCTGTGAACTAATCGGATCGCGTCCAGCTCGCATTCTCACCATCGGCCGGTCCGCCGCTCACGTGACCCTCGAGGACGCTGATCAGCACCTATCGGCGCATGCTCCGTTTCCGCCAGTGAACCGCCAGTCGGCACCGGAGTGAGGCTTCCCTTGTAGGTGATGCCACGCAGATCAGTTCGGCCACCTCCGGTGCCACTCCATCTATACGAAGCAGCGCAGCACCTGCTCATGCACTGCCCGCAGCCCGACTTCCGCAGAGAGACTCCAAGCGGCCATCACCGCCGGCGTCACTCGTCCCAGTCGGGTTCGGCCGGGTCGCGCAGTTCCCGGACCCCCGCAGGACCGAGGTCGGCCAGCGCAAAAGTGTAGGTGCCGATCACATTGATGTGCCGGCGGACGAACGGCGACAAGCGGGCGACATCCTCCTCAGCCAGCGGGTGACCCGCCGCCCGCAGCCGGGCCAGGGCCTTGTCGACGTAGAAGGTGTTCCACAGCGTGACGCAGTTGAGCACCAGGCCCAGGGCGCCGAGCTGGTCCTCCATGCCCTTGTAGTAGCGCTGGTAGACCTCACCCTTGCGGCCGTGGAAGATCTTCCCGGCCAGGGCGTGGCGGGACTCCTGCAGGTTGCGGATGCCCTTGATGTCACGCCGATACGGCTCCTCCACCGCGTAGGTGAGGATGTGCAGCGTCTTGAAAATGCGGCCATAGGCGGCGATCGCGTCCCCCAGCGGGGTGGGGTTGCCGTCGCGCTGCAGCATCCTCATCACGTCGTAGGCGCGGATCCGGCCGGTGTAGATCGACACCACCACCCGCAGGATGTCGTCCCAGTGCCGTTTGACCTTGGCCAGGTCGATCTTGCCGCGGGCGAAGCGCGCCAGCGGCCCGTAGTCGGCGTCCTGGATCCGCCAGCCCTTCTGATCGGGGAGGTCGGCCAGCGCCGGCCGGTACTGCATGCCCAGCAGATGCACCAGTCCGAAGACCACGTCGCTGTAAGATCCGGTGTCGGTCACGATGATGTCCGGCCGCTGCCCGCCGTCGCGCCGGAACAGTACATCGATCATGTGCAGCGAGTCCCGGGCGGTGCCGGTGACCACCTTCGCGCCCAGCCCGGTCCCCTGGTCATTGATCATGTTGAGCCAGGTCAGGCCCCTCTTTCCGCCGAAGAATTTCCGGTTGGGCCGAGTGTAGATGGACGGCACCGGGACCACGAACCGCATGCCGTCGATCGCGGCGACCAGGCCGCCGCCGAGCTGCCGGGCAAAACCGATCTTCGCCTGTTCCTCGATCAGCGGCGCGTTGGCCAGGGAGAACGTCTCGGCCGACAGGTAGTTCTGGGCCACGTGGCTGAGCCGGTCGCGCTCCAGTGCCGCAGTGCCGGCCTTGATGACCGGCGCGTAGCCGATGTTCAGCGCAGTCGCGGTCAGGCAGGCCGCCACCGAGACATCGAAGTCGCTCAGCTTGCTCACCCCACCGGCGGCCGAGGTGAAGGCCGCCTCGAATCCGGGGACGCGGCCCATCACCTCCAGCAGCAGCTCGGGCAGGTCCACCCGGGGCAGCATGCCGGCCACCCGCTTTCGCAGATCCACCAGGGACGGCGGTTCGGGCATGGCCTTCAGCCTGGCCACGTGCAGCCGCCCCTCCTCATCGACGGTGACGTCCACGCCGTCGGTGCCGAGCCGGGCGACCACGTCCCGCAACGCCAGATGCAGCACCAACGCGTGCTCGGCCAGCAGCGTCTCCGGATGCTCCGGCAGCTGCAGGTCCGTCAGCGCAGGCCCCTTGGCCGCCGCCCAGTCCGCGCCATCCAGCAGCTGGCCACGCGGATCCCGCCAGCGCGCCGAGGCCTCGGCGTAGACGTCGCGCCGCTTGAGGTGACGGTGGAACTGGGTCAGCACGCACATGGTGTAGGCGTTCTTGTCCACCGTGCTGCCATACGATCCGGCCCGAAACACCAGCCGCTTCCACGACCCGCTCACCAGCGCGACGTCGATGTCGTCCTCGGTCACCTTCTTCTTGCGGCCGTCCAGCAGCCGCGGCAACATCTTCATCGCCGCCAGCACCTGCTGTGCTTCGGCGTTCGCGCCGAACTCAATCACCGTGGTCAGCGTCTTGAGGAACCCCGACACGGTCGCGATCCGCTCGGCCAGCAACGCCCCCATCGGCATCGGCATCGGCGCCGGGCGGCGGCACCATCCCGGTCACCGCGGCCACCGCCTCCTTCAGTTCCCGGCGCGGCACCATCGCATCGATCGCCTCCCACACCTGCTCCAGCCGCAGCTCCTCGCCGTACTCGGTGACCTCCAGCAGCGTCTCCACCGCCACAGCGAGCGTGGCCGAGTGCCGAGCAAGCTTGGGGTGCTGGCGGGCACGCTCCTTGTCGGTGGCGGTCTCGGCCCTTGCCGATCAATTCGGTCGTCATCAGCAGATCGAGCAAATCCAGACAGTCGTCGACCGACTTGCCCTCCAGGTAGATGACGGTGGCCAGCAACGTGGCCAGCTGCCGTGAGGGGCCGTGCCGGCGCAGCGTGGTCGCCGTGGCGGTCATCCCGTACCGGGCCAGATCCACCATCCGCCGGTGCGGCACCCCCGGCGGCAGCTCCATCGCGCCCAGGCCGACGCTGAGGATCTCGCCGGCGCGCTCCAGCGCCTTCTCCATGTTTCGGCCCGAGGGCACCGACGGGCCCTTGCGCCAGCGCTCCAGATCCGAAGCCCGCGCCCCTTCCGGCACCTCCAGCAGCCGGGCCAAAATCGCCTGCTGCCGCGGCGACAAGATTCCGTACAGCGTGTCGTGCAGCCGCTCGGTCGCCTCATCGCGCACCCGGGCGATCAGCCGGGTCAGCGTGGTCACCCCCGGCAGCAGCACCTTGTTGGTGCGCAGCCAGCTCACCCCGTCGACGAAGATGCTCTTCTTGCCGTCCCCGGTGTTCCACGCCCGCGCATCCACCCACGCGGTGAACTCCGCCTCGAGCGCGGAGAACTCCCGCAACCCGTACGCCTTCTTGATCTCGTCCTGGTGGTCGAACTGCGTCTGGCGCCGCTCGGTGTACTGCTTGACCTGCGAAACGTCCGCCACGCCGAGCTGATCGGCCAGGTAGTCGATCACCTCGGCCGGGACCTCCAGCGGGTCCGGCAGGAACCGGCCCACGAACCGGGCCGTGGTCAGTTGCAGGGCGAACCCGAGCCGGTGCTGATCGCCACGGCGGCGCCCGATCAGCTTCCGGTCCGCGTCGTCGAGGAAGAACATCTTCTCCAGCTCGGCCCGCGTCGGTGCCCCTACGTAGCGGCCGTAGGCGGCCGCCTCCTCATCGCTCAAGAACTCAACCGGCATGGGCCCAGAAAGTAGGACTCATCCACCAACCTGGACCAGGCACAAGATCGAATTGTGATCCGCCAACAGCTCAGGCGACCCCCGCCAGCTGCGTGATTCCGCAGGCCAAGCACGCCGGAACGGTCATCCACGCTTACCTAAGTCCTGAGGGCCGTCTAACGCGACATTTCGTTCGTATGCTGCTCACCCCCGGGTTCACAGCTGGAAGTCGACAACCAGTCCGACGGTCCGTGCCGGGTCACCAGGAGGGGTGACAGGCGAGCTCTCTGAACGGTCCGCCGTTTGCCAGTGGTGCTGAGAGGCTGGTCGCCGCTTCGGTTCATCAGGCCACCACCGGCCCGGGCGTGAGCCGGGGTAGGGAGGCCGGCGACTCGAGCCGGGAACCGAGGACGCGGGCACGCAGTCGTACTGCGGGCACGGTGTGGTGAAGCACTGCTTGGGCGAGGGTGTCAACGACGCTCGAATTTTGACCCCCTAGCGACGCCTGAAAGTTGACCCCCTGGCGTTGATGTTGGTCGTGGTTGCTACTGATGGTCGTTGCTGGTCTCGGCTGCGGGAACGCGGCCGAGGTCGC